>JBLHSN010000051.1:0-24606 GCA_047626195.1 Myxococcota bacterium | reverse complement strand
CTCGAACATGTCATCGAGCGCGCCGTAATCCTGCATCGTGGTGGCCCGAGCCTTGAAATTCCGACACCGGAAGATCTGCGCCCCTCACGCGACGAACATGACCCTCTCCCGCCCGCAGGAACCGCCCTACCCGACTTCCTCGCCGAACATGAGCGTCACGCCATCATCGCAGCGCTGAAGCTTGAGAACGGCGTTCAGGCACGCGCAGCACGACGTTTGGGTATTAGCAGAAGCAATCTCAACTACCGGATTCAGAAGCTCGAGATCGCCATAAAGGACGTAGAGTACGAGTAGTTATCAGTCAATGGGTGCGTACAACGCTAAGATCTCGCGGCAAGACAGTTCTGCCAGCACATCTTGGCCGTCCCCACATTCATTGAGCCCGAGCTGAATCTGCCACCCGTCCAAGTCCGACCGTAGTGATTCCCAGTCCTGACGGCACTCGCGCACATACTCCAGCCGATTGCGCGCCCCCAGGTCCTCCCAGGTCGTCGCATTACTCTGGCAAGCAGCCAGTTGCCGACCCAAGTCGCCGCACAGCGCGTCACACCTGTCCCCGCAGGCACTAAGGGCCACCCACATCACAATGAGGCGCTTCAAGGCGCCCTCGCAGTGAACAGGACCACAGCAGGACGGGCTGTGGGCGTTCGGCTGTGGGCTGTACGGGGCCGCCCGCATCGCGTAACGGCACTCTTGGTGAGACTGGCTTTCAGCGTTGGGCTTTCAGCTGTCAGAGCGGACGGCTCGCGCCGCCAGTGCGGTCGTAAGGTGGAGGTCTGAGCACGAGCGGCGGTGAGCGGTGAGCGCTGGGCGGTGAGACTGCGCCAGCGTCGGTTCGCGGAGAGTATGAGCGGCATGGATGTCATAGGACGGGCGTCAGCCATCAGACCTGACGGCCCACGCTGCGAGGAAATCACCTCGACCGTCGTGCTTGGCATCCTTCCACAATCCACGATGCACCCCTTTCCGGTTCGCCCCGCATCTAACCTGCCCACGCCTTGCCTTTCGAAGACGGTGCCGAGATTGCGGGCGTGGAGGTGGCCTCTTAGCCGCGACAACCCTCCCGCTCCGGAACGTGCTTCGTCCTCACACATCTTCTCGGCTGCGGGGCTGCCGTCCGAGGCAAGGAGCAACGAGAACGCCGTCCTGGTGGCCCACCCAAACCGCTCGACCGCCGAACGCTTCCGAACCTTGCCTGTCGGAAGCCTTGCTGAGGTCGCGGGCGTGGGGGACAAGGCGGTAGACCGGAGTCGGCCAGTAGGGCTCGACAACGATGCCGTCATCCGCGATCGTCGCTCAGCAACGTCTTCCAAAAAGGGGTGGCCAGAGAGGGACTCGAACCCCCGACACAGGGATTTTCAATCCCCCGCTCTACCAACTGAGCTATCCGGCCATCATCTCTTCGAACTGTTTGCTGTAAGGCATCTCTGACCTGCAGCGGCGCCCGATTAACCAAACCAAGGCGCGCCGTCAACGGACTAATCACATGCCAGGGGCAAGGCTTAGCCGAACGTCGGAGAGAACCTGACATTGGCAGGCCAAACGATGCGAAGGAGAGTCCAAAAAGGCCTCCTCTTCTTCAACCAGGGGACTCACACTGCTCATCTCAGTCACATCTACCCGGCATGAATTGCACGCAGCAAAGCCACCGCAAGCCGACTCGATAGGCACACCGTTCTCTTCACAGGCGTCTAGCAGGCAGCTGCCGACGTCAACTGTGAATGACTCGTAGCCATCAACAGACACAGTAGCAGTGCTCACAGGTCGAACGAGCTCCCGCACCCACAGGCGCGCTTGACGTTGGGATTGTCAATGTCGAACCCGGTCTCCATGATCTCGTCTTTCCAGCCAATGACCGAACCCTCCAGATGGGGTTGGTGCTCCGGATCGACGAACACACGCACACCGTGTTGCTCAATGACGGTGTCTGCCTCTGTTGGAGAAGGCTGAAATTCGAGGATGTACGAAAAGCCACTGCAGCCACCGTCGCGAACGCCGAACCGGAGACCATAGGCCTCCCACGACTTCTTTTCGAGCATGGTCCGCATGTGGGTAGCGGCTTCTGGGGTCACGGTAATCATTAGGTCTCCTAGCCGTACCACGACGTAACCACGTCACGCTGGAGCGGAAGTCTCAATGTGCCCCGACTGGTCCCGCTTGCGAATGAACATCTTCCAAAATCGGTATGGAATCTGGCTTGCCACTAGCAAGAACAGAGGGGGTCCAATCTTGTTCATGTCCCAAGCGGCGGCAATTGAACCATGCCCCATGAACACAAACGACCGCGTGAGACCACAGCCAGGGCATTCAACACCAAACCACCGACGCCAAGTACACAGCTCGGGTATCTCTAGCGGGCCCAGGTGCAGAAACCCGGTAGAAGGCGACATTACCACGGCCAGCAGGACAATAGTGCTGCACAGGGCAAACGTGAAACCATCGCTGCTCCAGAACCGCTCGTAGCGAGTCAGGCCCACCGAGTAGAGTCTCGGATCCGGTATTTCTTGAGCACGCCACCAAGGGCTTCGTCGAGGTCGATACCCTGTTTATTCGCCATGCAAATTAGGATGAACAGCAGGTCGCCCAGCTCGTCTTCGATGCTCGACTCAGTCTCACTCGCCTTTTTCTTTTTTTGGCCAAACTGGTGGTTGTACTCGCGTGACAACTCGCCCACCTCTTCCACTAAGCGAGCCAGCATGGACATCTCGTCCCAGTACCCGCCATTGACAGCAATCCAGTCATCAACAGCCTTCTGTAGTGGGGCGAGTGGCATTACTTCTCCGGGAGACGACCCGCATTGCGCGCGAGCCGGTCGACGATACCATTCACAAAGGCGCGAGACTCAGCGGTTCCGAAACGCTTTGCAAGCTCAACCGCTTCGTTGATGCTCACCGTTGGTGGGATGTCATCGCAACCGAGCAGCTCAAACGCAGCAACGCGCAAAATATTGCGATCCACGACTGGCATGCGCGCAAGCCGCCAGTTTGTTGAGCATTGCTCAATGAGGCCGTCGATCTCTTCCTTGCGGGAGACTACGCCGAGCGCCATGCGCTGGGCGAACTCGACCTCCTCGCTCTCTGCAGGGCGTTGATCATCCACCCCTTCACCATCTACAAGTCCGGCCCACAGGCCGTTCATTGCATCTTGGACCGTCACACCGCTCACATCGGCATTGTACAGAGCTTGCAGGGCGAATTCGCGGGCGCGACGACGGGAACCCATTCTAGCCTTCCAGCGTGCGTAGCAAGGAGACCATCTCAATCGCGGCCATTGCGGCGTCTGCGCCCTTGTTGCCAGCCTTGGTGCCAGACCGCTCAATGGCCTGCTCAATGGTATCGGTGGTCAACACACCAAAGATAATGGGCACGCCGGTATCTAGACCGACCTGACCCACTCCCTTCGCGACTTCGTTGGCGACGAAGTCAAAGTGCGGCGTAGAACCGCGGATGACGGCGCCGAGGGCAATCACCGCCGCGTACCGACCAGACCGAGCGGCTGCTTGGCAGACCATCGGAATCTCGAACGCGCCCGGCGCCCAGATGACGTCCACCCGGGTCTCGGGGTCAATGCCGTGGCGACGCAACACGTCTTCACAGCCGGAAATAAGCGGCTCGGTGATGAAGGTGTTGAATCGACCGGCAACGATGGCATACTTGCCACCGGGATCAGTAAGGTGGCCTTCGAGGATGCGTGACATTCGGGACTCCTATCGAGCCCGCCGCGTATCGCGCACAGCGGACAAGGTCGACGTCCCAGACGTTGTCAGACGTCCAGCGACACTCGCTCGACGATGCTCAAGCCGTAGGACTCGATGCCCACGATAGGACGCTTGCTGCTGGTGAGCAGGCGAATGTCCTTACAGCCGAGGTCGACGAGGATCTGACAGCCGGCGCCGAGGTCCCGCAGTGCTTCTGCAGTGGCCCGTGGCAACGCGGGTTCAGTACCGGCAAAGTCCCGACGCCAAGCGGCCTCCAGCTCTGCGACACCACCGCCGTTCTGATGCATGAGCACCAAAGCCCCTCCGTTCTTGGCAATCTCCACCATGGCTGCTTGGGCCTGACGAGCCGCCTTCGAGACCGGCTCCCCTAGAAATGACCAGGGTGGCGGCGACGCTTGAACACGAACGGTGGTCTTGGCATCGGTGATCTCTCCCTGCCATAGTGCCATGTGGTGTTCGCCGCGCATGCCTTCGTAGAGGCGCGAGTGGAACGTGCCCAAACCGGGAACCTCCACCGTGCCGTCTTCGACGGGTGTCACAATGCGCTCATTGCGCATGCGGTACTTGATGAGGTCAGCAACGGCAACAATGCGCATATTGTGCTTAGCACCGAACTCCATGAGATCGGGCATACGGGCCATCTCTCCGTCATCCCGAATGATCTCGCAGATGACACCGGCAGGCATCAAGCCGGACATGCGCGACAGGTCCACCGATCCTTCCGTCTGGCCGACGCGCTCAAGAACACCACCAGCCCGTGCACGCAGCGGGAACATGTGGCCGGGGGTCACGATGTCGCGCGGAGTCGCATCTGGCTGAATGGCTGCGCGGATAGTCTCGGACCTGTCAGCAGAGCTGATGCCGGTGGTCACGTTGTGACGGGCTTCGATGCTGACGGTAAACGCAGTCTCGTAGGCACTCTGGTTGTTCGTAGCCATCATCGGAAGGGCCAAGCGTTCAATCTGTTCGCTCGTCATCGACAAGCAGACCAAGCCCCGCGCGTGCATCACCATGAAGGTGATGGCCTCTGGGGTACACATCTCGGCGGCAATGACGATGTCGCCCTCATTCTCGCGGTCCTCATCATCCACCAGAATGACCATTTTGCCGGCCTTTATGTCGGCGATGGCAAGCTCAACGCGGGTGATGGGATCCGGGTGGAGAACATCCTGTGAGTCAGTCATTTGGCAAATCCGTGTTGTTTCAAGAAATCGAGAGTCAGGCCGCCGCTTTTTTCGGCGCCCAGGAGGCGTTCAACGTACTTGGCGAGGATATCGACCTCGATGTTCACGCGTTCGCCAGCGGCGTGGCCCGTAACAGCAGTGACGTCAGACGTATGCGGAACGATATTGACCCGGAACCGGTGGCCATGAACTTCGTTCACGGTGAGGCTTACGCCATCGATGCAGATGCTTCCTTTGGCTGCGACGTAGCGAGACAGCTCGGAAGGGAGCTCGATCCAGACCACCCAGCTCTCGGACTGGTTTTCCGTACTGATAACTGTCCCCATTCCGTCCACATGCCCCTGAACGAGATGGCCCCCAAGACGGTCGCCAACACGTAGGGCTCGTTCGAGGTGAACGTGGGAGCCAACCTTCAAGGTCCCCGTCGTGGTCAAGCGCACGGTTTCGGCACCGGCGGTCGCGATGAAGCGGTCCCCTTGAAAGGACTCGGCGGTGAGGCAGACCCCATTTACGGCGATCGATGCGCCAACAGCCACATCTTTCAAGGGGATGTGCGTACGAATGGCAAGCTCCATCCCTCGACCTCGGGGGACGATGGACATGACCTCGCCAGTGTCTTCTATCAAACCCGTAAACATCTATCCCTCCACGCGGTGAAGAGCGCCGTAGCGCAGCACGACGTCTGGTCCCAGCATCCCAGCGCTGCGCACCGTCAACGTGATGGCCTTGGCCAGCGCAACCAACGGCTCACCGCCTACCCATGGGCGTCCGCCGGGAACAATGCGGCCGCTTTGGTAAAGCACCACTTCGTCGACCAAGCGGGCATCCAGAACCGAGCGGGCGATCCGCCCTCCCCCCTCAATCAGTACTCTGTGCAGACCTCGCTGAGCCACGACGATCATGGCCGCGTGCATGTCTACGCCACCATCACCACGCGGAACCCGCACAATATCAGCGGGGAGATCGACCTCTGGGGCGTCCTCTGCGCAGATAATCAGGACGCGTTGAGTGCCAGAAAACACAGCGGCATCCACCGGTGTCCGCAACCGACTGTCCAGAATAATCGGAACTGGATGGGTCCCCGGCACACCGCGCACGGTCAGCCGAGGGTTGTCCGCGAGTACGGTTCCAACGCCGACCAAGATGGCGTCATGGTTTGCGCGAAGGCGGTGGCCGTCCATTCTTGCATCTGGGCCCGTAATCCACTGACTCTCGCCCGAGGCCGTAGCAATATTCCCGTCGAGGGAGGTGGCAATCTTGAGGGTGACCTCTGGAAGACCGTGAGTCACTGCGCGAGCGAAGCCGCGAACGACTGCATCACAGGCTTCCCGCCGCAATCCGAGGTCCACTGAGACTCCCGCTGACCGCAGGTCGTCGAGCCCCTTGCCCCGCATTGGCGGGAATGGGTCGACCGAGCCCACGACAACCCGAGCCACACCCGCGTCGATCAACGCTCGGGTACAAGGAGGGGTTCTCCCGACATGGCGACAAGGCTCCAGTGTGACGTACATCGTCGCGCCTTCGGCAGAATGGCCGGCGTCCATCACCGCCTGCAGGCAGGCCACTTCGGCATGAGCTCCGCCAACCGGACGAGTATGCCCAACGCCCAGAACCGTTCCATCGCGCACAAGAACAGCGCCAACACTTGGATTCGGGGCCGTCGTGCCCATTGCTGCCCGCGCCTGCTCTACGGCCATCGCCATGAACCGCTCATCTTCAAGACTCACGATGGCTCCGCGACACGAAGAGGATGGATAGCATCAATGAATTGCTCAACACTCTCGAATGCTCGGTACACGCTGGCAAAACGCACGTAGGCGACCTCGTCTACATTCAGTAGTGCTGCCATGACCGCCTCACCAACCGCTGTGACTGGGATGTCAGACTCACGACGACTCTCAAGACGGTGCTCCACTTCGCGGGCCACCTCGTCAAGCTTGGCATCGTCCACCGGGCGTTTACGACAGGCCAAGGCCAAGCCATGCAGAACCTTGCCGCGGGTGAACGGCTCGCGTCGGCCGTCCTTTTTTATGACCCACAGCACCCGCTTTTCGGGACGCTCATGCGTGGTAAATCGCTCGCCACAGGCAAGGCATTCCCGCCGACGACGCACAGCATCTCCGGTCGTGCGGGAATCCACCACACGCGAATCGGCATCATCGCAGGCAGGACAGCGCATCAGCTCGCCTGAAGATCGGCATAAATCGGTCGCCTATCACACATCTCGCGGACTTGGCTGCGAATCCGTCCCAACGCGTCGGCGTCATCGCGTGCATCGATCGCATCGGCAATCCACTGTCCGACCTGAACGCTGTCATTCCGATCGCAGCCACGGGTGGTCATTGCCGGAGTTCCTACACGGACGCCGCTGGTGACGAACGGCGAACGTTTTTCGCCAGGCACGGTGTTCTTGTTCGTCGTAATTCCAGCCCGCCCCAACGCTTCTTCCGCTTCTTTCCCGGAGCAGAGCTCGCCGAAATCGATAAGCAGGAGATGATTGTCCGTCCCACCAGTGACCAGTGTATGTCCACGTTCCAGCAGCGCTTCCGCCATACCTTGAGCGTTGTCGATGACCTGCTCGCAGTAGGTGGTGAACTCTGGCTTCAGCGCCTCTGCAAACGCCACAGCCTTGCCAGCGATGACGTGCATCAACGGCCCACCTTGGGTTCCGGGGAACACGGCCTTGTTCATGGCGTTGCCCCACTTGCGTTTGGCGAGAATCAGTCCGCCGCGTGGTCCACGGAGTGTCTTGTGGGTGGTGGTGGTGACAAAGTCGCAATGCGGCACTGGACTCGGATGAAGGCCTGTGGCGACTAAACCTGCGATATGTGCCATATCAGCGACAAGAACAGCGCCGACTTCGTCAGCAATCTCTCGAAACGCGGCAAAATCGATGGTTCGCGGGTAGGCAGAAGCACCGACGATCAGCATGCGCGGCTTGTGCTTGTGTGCCTGGTCCCGGACTTGGTCCATATCGATGCGACCGGTCTCCAGAGACAGACCGAAGTGCTCGGCGTTGTACAGCAGGCCCGAGCTGTTGACCGGCGAGCCATGGGTCAGATGCCCGCCATGGGACAAGTCCAAGCCCAGGATGGTGTCTCCTGCCTTGCACACGGCCAGGTACACCGCGGCATTCGCCTGGGCGCCGGAGTGTGGCTGAACGTTGGCGGCAACAGCTCCAAACAGCTGCTTCGCCCGGTCGCGAGCGATGGACTCGACGACGTCTACGTACTCGCAACCACCGTAGTAGCGGCGACCCGGCAGGCCTTCGGCGTACTTATTGGTGAGAACCGATCCCACAGCCTGAAGAACGGCTGGTGAGACATAGTTTTCAGAGGCGATGAGCTCGAGCTCGTGCTGCTGACGGCGGAACTCGGAAGTCATTGCGGCAAAGACTTCTGGGTCTTGCTGGCTAAGCGCTGTCATCGGCCCTCCTTGGACTGGAGTGTGGCCGGCATTGTTATCCGTCTTGGGGTGGCAGTGCTTCGATCTTACCGACCCGCCGGGTGTGTCGCCCCCCCTCGAAGGACGCATCAAGCCAGGCACTCAGACAGCCAAGTGCAAGCTCAACACCAACAATTCGAGCTCCCAGGCATAGCACCCGTGCATCATTGTGTTCCACCACTAAGCGCGCAGACACAGGGTCCGAAACACACGCAGCGCGGACTCCCGGAACCTTACACGCCGCCATGGCCATGCCCTGGCCAGAGCCACAGACCAGTAGACCGCGCTCGGCCCGGCCGTCCGCAACCGCCTCCGCTACTGGACGGGCATAGTCTGGGTAATCGACGCTCTTTGCGCCATCTGCACCGATATCTGTGACGATATGGCCGAGTTCTTCGAGCCGCTCAACCAAGACCATCTTCAGTGCAACACCACCGTGATCAGCCCCCACCCAAATGCGCATGACGTCGCCCATCAGCCTTCCGTCCACTTTTTTAGTGCCAGGACCGCATTCGTGCCGCCAAAGCCGAAGCCGTTGGACAGAACGACCTGTGGGTCGATCTTACGCGCCCCTTCAGCTACGAGGTCGAGGTCGCATTCAGGGTCCGGCGTCGAATGGTTCGCCGTAGGCGGAACCATTCCGGTGTGCAGAGCCAGCACCGATGCCACAGCTTCAACGCCTCCAGCAGCGCCGAGAAGATGTCCGGTCACCCCTTTCGTGCTGCTGACGGCCAGCTTGTCGGCGTGAGCACCAAAGACGGAACGAATGGCAGCCGTCTCATGGGAGTCGTTGAGCGGTGTGCTCGTTCCATGGGCGTTGATGTAGTCGACATCTGCGGGCTCAAGACCCGCCCGTTTCAGAGCCCAGGTCATGCATCGCGCCGCACCCGCTCCGCCAGGCGCCGGGGCGGTGACGTGGTGAGCATCTGTGGTGGCGGCGTAGCCAACCACTTCTGCGTAGATTCGAGCATTGCGCGCACGGGCGTGGTCGAGGGTCTCCAAGATCACAATGCCAGCCCCTTCGCCCATGACGAATCCGTCACGGTTAGCGTCGAAGGGCCGTGAGGCGGTCGCTGGGTCATCGTTGCGCGTAGACAAAGCCCGCATGGATTGAAAGCCACAGATCCCGACCGGCGTGAGGCTCGCTTCGGTCCCGCCTGCAATCGCCATGTCCGCGTCGCCCATTGCGAGCAGGCGCCATGCTTCACCGATGTTGTGGTTGCCGGCAGCACACGCCGTCGAGATGCACAAGCTCGGTCCACGTGCGCCGTAGCGGATAGCGATGTGTCCGCCGGCCAAGTTGTTCAGGCTGCGTGGAATGAAGAACGCACTGACGCCTTTGGCACGTCGCTCCAAGTAGTCGGACACACCGCCTGCGATCTCGGGCAGGCCACCAATCCCGGTACCTACGTACGTCGCGACACGGTCGCCATCTGGAAGCTTGTCTCCCACCGGAAACCCTGCGTCTTCGATGGCCTCGTCTGCGGCTGCCAATGCGAACGCAGTAAAGCGCCCCATCCGCCTGGCTTCGCGGCGTCCAACGCGGGCATCGACGTCAAAATCGTCGACCTGGCCGGCGATCTGCGTGGCATAGCCTTCACAGTCAAAGCGGGTCAGCTTGCCAATACCGGAGCGGCCAGCGAGCATCGCGTCCCACATTGTGGCAACGGTCGAGCCAGCGGGAGAAACGGCACCCAGGCCTGTGATCACGACGCGGTTCATCGGTCTCTCCAGTCAGTGAGGGCGGCTAAACCGTCCCTTCGTGCAAATGATACCGGTCGTCGAGCTGTGTGCGGCACTCATGGCTCCCGCACACGCTCAAAACGCCCGGTCTTCCTAAGAAGCGTGTGCGTTGATGTAGTCGATGGCATCCTGAACGGTGCGGATCTTTTCGGCTTCGTCGTCCGGAATCTCAACATCAAACTCTTTCTCAATGGCCATGACCAACTCGACGATGTCGAGGGAGTCAGCATTGAGGTTGTCGATGAACGAAGCCGTGGAGACAACTTCGTTGAGAGGCACTCCAAGGCTCTCGGCGATGATGTGCTGGACCTTTTCTACGATTTCGGTGCTGGACATGACGGCTCCTGACGTTTCATGAAAGATAGTGCGCCCCCTATCCCTATTGGCAAACATGGAGCAACGGCAGGAGACCGGTCAGTGGCCGAGAGTACGTCCCAATCGTTGCTCTAGCGCCCCTACAAGACCGTCCGCCACCGCGCGCTTGGCCATCTGAATTCCCGCAGCAGCAGCGTCAGGCCCAGTTCGACCATGGCCTACAACGACAACGCCTTTGACGCCCAAAAGCAAGGCTCCACCTGTAGCTTCCCATGCTAGGCGCGTTCGCAAATGACGCAGACGACGCTGTAGGAGCCACGCCGCCACCTGAGCAACCGGCTCACGGCCAAGCTCTCGGCGAGCGATCGTCAAGACGGTCTCTGCTGTGGCTTCCACCGTCTTCAAGAAGATGTTTCCTACAAACCCGTCGCACACCACAACGTCACAAGCCCCCGACAGGGCTGTGGTGGGCTCGACATTGCCGACGAAGTGCACGGGAGCCTCTACCAGTAGCAGTTGGGCAGCCCGTACTTGATCGTTGCCCTTGGACGCTTCTTCGCCGATGGACAACAGCCCAACCCGGGGTGCCGAAGTTCCCAGAACCTCGGAAAACACGCTTCCTAAAACGGCAAAGTTAGCCAGTTGTTCACTGCGGCAGTCCACGTTCGCGCCACTGTCGACTACGACCAAGCGGCCGCCGTCCGCGCGCGGAAGCACAGATGCTATCGCTGGCCGATCAACGCCCGGCAGGACGCCCAACTCCAGCACAGACGCCACGAGCGTAGCGCCCGTCGGTCCAGCGCTGAAAACACTCGAAGCACGGCCCTCCGCGACCTCGCGCAGAGCTAACCGTATCGATGTGCCGGGCTCACGCCGGATCGTCTTCGGCGAAGCGTCCGCTGGAAATGCGGTTCCGCGCTGAAGTATCGACAGCGTGTTGGGGCGGCGACGCCCCGGAATCGAGACGTCTCCGACTAGACGAACCAATACGCCGGAGCGTGCGGCTTTGAGAGCTGCAGCTACCAAGACATCTGGTGCATGGTCTCCCCCCAACGCATCGACAGCGACGGGGAGGTCAACCTCACTCACTCTGCGGTAGCAACCTCAATAATCTGCTTGCCGCGGTATTGACCGCAGCTACTGCAGAGATGGTGACGCAGCTTGGGCTCACCACAGTTGGGACATGACTCCACTGCAGCAGTGAAGTTGAGATGGTCGTGTGCACGACGCATGTCGCGGCGGGCACGGGAAGCGCGCTTTTTTGGGACAGCCATGACGTGGCTCCTTCAGGTATCGGTCCAATTACGGAGGGCTGAAAAAACGGACTGGCCAGATGACTCTGGCGCGCCGCTTAGCAAAGTACGCGTGCGTTCTTCACATGCGGGTTCGTCTTCGCAGACTACGCGGGGGGGCAACGCGAGAGCCAAGGCTTCGCGCAGTGTATCGGCAAGGTCGATGTGTCCGTCGGCATACCAGCCGACGTCCAACTGGTCGCTCTTTAGCTCACTTTCGGGTGCATCGCTTATCTGACGTCCACGAGGGACGTACGAAAGCTCTACATCGGTGTCGACGACAAGAGAAGTCGACTCGCCACAACGCTCACAATTACGCGAGGCTGCAGCCCGAACGGCACCTGTCACAAAGACATGGCCGTGTGCACGCCGCAGATCCAAAGTCGTGGATAGATCCGTCAGTGCTGTTTCCAACACGTCCGACGCAGCCGTCACCGCCCAAACATCTCCCATGCCAGCAGTTACCTGCTGGTCACGGTCATCGATGTGGTCGACCCTGACGCGCATCCTATCCTCCGCTCCTAGATCTGGAACCGGCGGTGTGTAGCCCCTCTTGCACCATGGAGCAAGCAGTCCGCGATTCAGACTCGCCGTACCCCATCCGTGCCCGTTGCTGTTAAGCTTGCGTGTCATGCGTACCTCCCTCTTACTTCTCCTGTTCGCCGGCTGCTCATCTGCTCCTCCCGGAGCCGAAGACGCGCGGACCTACGTCTCATCTCTAGAGCCGCTCGTCTACGAAAATGGGCTCCTGGCCCAGGGGATGTTGGGTGCCGCGGCAGACGTACACGACAGCGACATCGACTCCGCCCCCCTGGTCTCCTGGTGGAAGCATGACTTCGCACCGCTGAGTCAGCACTTGGCTCATCAGGCTGCCGCCGTGACCGCCCCTCCGGAATGGAGCGCACGGCACCAGCAGCTCGTGACGGTGTGGGAAATGCGCGCAGCCTCGTACGCCCAGCTGGACCTCGCCGTGACGGATGGCAATGCCGAGCTGTGGACGACGGGACGCGCTGCAGCAGATACCGCAAAGATTGGTGAAGAAGCGTGGTTCCGAAATGCGGATGAGTCGCTGGCGCCATTCGGCCTGGCCCTCGACCAGTACCCCTGATCTAGCGGCCAGCTAATCGTGAGCGTCCCTTCTGCGCCGACGACGAGTCTTTGATGGCTCCGTCGTTCAGCCTTTGGAATGGCGAGCCCTTTCCTGGGATTTAGGGCATCGCCCTCATGGCGCCTCGATGTCAAAACCTAGATCGCTGCTTCTCAACAGAAGCCAGTGGTTGACAGGTTCGTCGCCTCTGTTATACGGCCGCCGTTGTTGACCCGTGGTCGAATTGGCAAGACGTCGGGTTCTGATTCCGAAAGCTCCTGGTTCGAGCCCAGGCGGGTCAGCCACTTGCTCCCATCGTCTAGCGGTTAGGACATCGCCCTCTCACGGCGAAGACAGGGGTTCGATTCCCCTTGGGAGTACCACCACGAAAAACCCCACTCGGCTTGCCGGGTGGGGATTTTTGTGTTTGTGGAGGTTGACAATTCACTGACCAGCCTCTACAGTACTCATGTATGAACCCCGCACGCCTCTGCGCGCGGGGTTCCGTACTGAGGGGTCCTGTTTTTCGCAGTTGACACCCCGGGCAAAGAGCAACGGACACGGTCCCGTGCTCGCCCCAAATGATTCGCCTACAGCGCGTGCGAGGTATGTGGGCTGCATCTCGGGGAGCCCGTTGTGCTCTCACACCATCGGAGCCGCTGTGAACTACCAAGGCCTGACTCTCGACCGCTTCCAAGTACAGGCGATTGAGCACCTACAAAACGACAGGTCCGTGCTGGTGTGCGCTCCGACTGGAACGGGCAAAACGATAATCGCCGACTGGATTGTCGAACAGGCGCTCAACAGCGGAAAGCAGGTCATCTACACCGCTCCGGTCAAGGCGCTGTCGAACCAAAAATTCCGCGATTGGGTCAGGATCCACGGTGACAGTGTTGGCCTCGTCACCGGCGACCTGGTCATCCGCCGCGATGCGCCCTGCTTGGTCATGACCACCGAAGTCCTACGCAACATGCTGCTGACGGAAGGATGTCCAAAGAACCTGTTGGCTGTCGTGTTGGACGAGATTCACTTCCTCGACGACCGCGAACGCGGAACCGTCTGGGAAGAAGTACTCATCTACTTGCCGCCAGAGGTTCAGGTAGTTGGCCTGTCCGCTACCTTGTCGAACGTCGACGACTTTGCCGAGTGGTTGGAGAGCGTGCGGCAGCGCCCAGTCGGCGTTGTGATCGAAAGGAATCGCGCAGTTCCCCTAAACATCGTCTACGCCAGCGTAGACACGGGCATGTGCGACCCCAAACAGTACGCTCATCGCTTCAAGCGCAAGGCCGGACAGTACACATCGAAAGATGACCGTGGCGGCCGCAGCGGTCGTGACCGCAAGGGGGGCAACAACCGCAACGGAAGTCGTGGTCGGCGCAGCCGAGTCGTCAAGACCCGCCACCATCACATCCACCGCATGATGTCGAAAGAAGACCTCTTCCCATACCTGTACTTTGTGTGGTCACGTCGGGACACGGAGCGCTTTGCTCGGCAGCTTTTCCAGAACCTCGACCGCCGCTTGGTTACCCGCGAGCAGTCCGACGCAATCGCAGACCGCATCCGTAAGATTGCAGCCGACGTCGGGCCGGCACTAGACCCGGACCTGCGCGCCATGTACTGCGCCGGCATCGCGTTTCATCACGCCGGCCTGCACGTCCATCTCAAGACCCTAGTGGAGGAGCTGTACGAAGCGCGGCTCATCCAAGTGCTCTACTGTACCTCCACGTTCGCGCTCGGTATCAATATGCCCGCCCGCGCGGTCGCTTTTGACGCCATCGAAGCCTACGACGGCACACGGGTGTCTCCCCTCACCGTTCGAGCATTCATGCAGGCCGCCGGACGGGCTGGAAGACGCGGCATCGACGCGGCTGGCACCGTCGTGGTCCGCGTGGAGTTGGACTCGTACGACTGGATGAGGCCGCTGCTTGAAAAGTATGCCCGAGAAGAGGCCGAACCCGTGACCTCATCCTTCAACCTGTCGTGGAACTCTGTCGTCAACCTGCTGCATCGCAACGAGGAGACGCAGATCCGCGGCTTGGTCGAGAAGTCCTTCCTTTCGTGGCATCTCGAGCGGAAGAATAAGGCAGACAAGGAAAGGCTTACGCTTCTGGAGGAACGCGGCCGGCGAAGCTCGGACGAACACAAAGAGTACCGCCGCCTCAAAAAGAAGCATGAGCGCTCCGGTGATCAAGTCTGGGACCTGTTCCAATCCAAGGTCGCCTACCTTCAGTCCGTTGGCTACGTCAGCCAAGACAGTGAATTCAACGCTGGCGCCCGCATCCTCCAGCATGTTCAGATCAGCGAGATCTTGATGACAGAGCTGGTGTTGAGCGGCTTGTTGGACGACTTGGACCCAGAGACCTTATTCGGCGCCATGTGCGTCATTACCAACGACCTCGGCCGGCACGCCGAGTGGGGTCCACGCCTCACCCGTGAAGACCGGCGGGTGCTGCACGCTCTTCGCGAGCATGTAGAAGGCCCCATCGTTGCGGGTGCGAACGAGTTCACTGGTGAAGACTCGACCTTTGGCGCTGACCTGCTTCCCATCGGGAAAGCATGGGCCAAGGGTGTCCTACTGCCAGACATCTTGATGGACATCCGTTGCGACACGGACTTATCGGGCAGTCTGATCACTGGGTTCCGACGCGCTAAAGACCTCGTCAGTCAGCTAGCCACTGTCTACCGCGACTTACCCGACCGTCATGATGCGCTTCGCGATTTGGTTCGCAAGGTCAGTCGCGACGAGGTCGAGGTCGTCGGCTAAGCGACCGGGGATGGGCGGTGCCGCACGTCGGTTCCGTCTACAATGAAGAACACCATCTCCGCCAAGTTCACCGCATGGTCTCCAATCCGCTCCAAGTGCTTGGAAATGTTGGTGAGAGCCAATGCTCGGTCCGTTTGGTCAGGGTGAGCCACCAGAATGGCCTTGCCTTGAATGAAGGCGGCTCGGTTCATCGCATCCACCTCCGTGTCTCGCGCGCGAAGGGCCAATGCAGCCGCGGCGTCCCGAGCCACGAATGCGTCTGCAGCGTCGCGAACCATGTCCGCCACAAGGTCGCCCATGATGGCCAATTCCGGGCTCGGCTCCACACCTCGCCCAATGATCAAGTCGAACCCGCGTTCCGACACGTTCACCGCCAAATCACCAATACGCTCCAGATCGGTGACCATCTTCATGACCGTTGTCACAAAGCGAAGCTGATCCGAGTCATGGGTTCCACGCGCCAAGATCGACAAACAGCGGCGGTCTAGCTCTAGCTCCATGCTGTCGACGTCATCGTCTAGGGCAATGACCGCGCGTCCCATCTGGGCGTCCCGCTCAACCACTGAACGAACCGCCTGGCGGACCATGGTCTCTGCACGAACCCACATCTGAAGCAATACTGTACGAAGCTGCGTAATCTCTTGGACATCTATCATTCGGTTAGTCTATCGTGGAATGTGCAGCGAGAATGTGCTGCCTTTTCCATGTGTCGACGTCAACGTGATGCGCGCTCCCGATGCCAAGGCCATGTGCTTGACGATGGCAAGGCCCAAACCGGTGCCTCCCTTCCTGCGGCTCCGGCCCTCGTCGACCCGGTAGAAGCGTTCGAAGATACGCTGATGATGTGCAGGATCAATGCCGATTCCATCATCCACCACGTCAATACGGACTTCGCTCTCCAGTAGAGCCACAGAGACGGTGATAGCGCCGCCCTCTGGCGTGTAATGACAGGCATTCATCACCAAGTTACTGACGATGGTGGACAACGCCTCGGGGTTGACTGGAGCCATCAGGCCACGTTTGCAGCGCAGTTCAAACGATTGCCCACGTTCGTGCGCTAGATCTGCCGCACTGGCTAACGCTTCGGCCAAGATGGGACGCAGCTGCTGTGGGACAATCGGCAGCTCGCCCCGGCGCGCTTCGATACGCGAAAGCGTCAACAAGTCCTCAAACAAGTCACGCAATCGTCGCGCGTTTCGGTAGATCCGGTCGAGAAGTGAAAGCGCATCTTCTGGCAGGCGAGCCCGGTCATCGACCAAGGTCTCGGCAAAACCCAAGATAGCGGTCAGCGGCGTGCGCAGCTCGTGGGAGACGTTGGCGACAAAGTCGGTACGCGCTCGTTCGGCCAAGCGAAAGCGGGTCACGTCTTGGGCCAGGACGAGGGCACCCCCATCGGCGAGCGGCGCTGCCTGAAGCAACAGCTCGTACGGGTCGGCAACACAGGCCACGTCGGTGCTCGACTTCCCGGTCAAGGCACGGTCGACAACCGTCTGCACCTCAGCCACGCGAACGGCCTCAATGGGCAGATGTCCAACCGGGTCCATACGCAGGCGAACCAATCGTTCAAAGGTCGCATTAAGGTAACGAATCTTGCCTGCTGGGCCTGTCACTAAGATGCCGCTGGGGCTCGACTCCAACAACGACCTCAGGACTTCTCCACGACTTCGCAGGTCACTGATCTGCTCGGCAGCGTTAGTCCACAGCGATTCAACGCTGCGCACCAACCGGGTCATGGCCTCAGAATCACTCTCATCGGCCAAGACCGGGAGTTCTACGTCATCGGCTTGGTGACGCTCAATACTCGCCGCCAACACCAGCAGACGCCGGTCTTCTTGTCGAGCGAACCGGCCGGCCAGCCACAGCGCCACCGCCATGGAGAAGCCAGCGCCGACGAAGCCAGTCGCAACAACCCCGCGCGGCACGCCATCACCTGAAATCCACAGGGCCGCGCAGACCACGGTCAGCGTGAATCCAGCGCCCAATAAACAGGCCAAGCCCGCTACGACTTGGGCGGTTGGAAGGGCCTTCACGAGCCGTTAGGCTTGCGTGAGAAGCGGTAGCCGACGCCACGTACCGTCTCGATATGAGCCGCAGCATCCCCGAGTTTCTCCCGCAAGCGCTTGATGTGAGTATCCACAGTCCGCGTGTTCAAATCGGGAGGCATGTCCCACACGTCCTGAAGCAATCGGCCGCGCGTCTGTACCCTGCCCTCACGGTCCGCAAGGAGCGTCAGTAAGCGGAACTCGGTGACAGTCAGTGGCACCTCTTCTCCATGGATGAATAGCTGGTGGGCCTCGCGGTCGACCGACATGATGCCGATGACGTCCCGCGTGGTCGGGGCCGTGTCGTCCGAAGCGACTGCACCGCGCCGGCGCAACACTGCACGCACCCGCAAGACCAGCTCACGAACCGAGAAGCTGGATTTTACGACGTAGTCGTCGGCGCCCACCTCAAAGCCCACGACCCGGTCGATCTCTTCACCCTTGGCCGACAACATGATGATCGGTACGTCGCGCGTAGCGTCTTCTGCGCGCAGTCGGCGACAGACCTCAAAACCCGACAGATCCGGCAGCATCACATCCAAGATAACCAGGGCTGGGCGCTGCACACGGGCCAGCTCCAAGCCTTGAGTCCCGGTGGCTGCCTCAATCGTGGTGAAGCCCTCCCGCCGCAGAGTCAACCCGATCAACTCGAGAAGGTCTTCCTCGTCATCCACCACCAAGATCGGTCCGACGCTCATCTAACCTCCAGTAGTCCCGAGTCGGCTAACCCAGTTGCCGGGTAGACAGGCCCGCCGATTCGCGGCACCGTGCACCCCCCTCGTGGAGCCCCCTCCGTGCTGTCCCTTCTGCTCGCCCTCACCGCCAACGCTGCCACCTACGACCCCGAGCTGCGCTGGCGGACCCTAAGCACCGAGCACTTCAACATTCACTTCCATCAAGGTGAGGAAGTGCTGGCTGAGGAATTCAGCTTCATGGTGGAGGACGTCTACGACACCATGACCGATGAGTTGTTGTGGCAGCCACGTCGTCGCACCGAGCTGGTGCTCGTGGACCGCACCGACTCGGCGAATGGGTTCGCTGGCGTCATTCCGTACAACGCCATCACCATCTATGTGACGCACCCCAAGGGTGACTCCACCCTGTCGCTCCACGAGAGCTGGCCCGAAGCTATCTTCACTCACGAGCTGACCCATGTGCTTCACATGGACACCAACCACGCCTGGGTGCGCCTCGCACGAGCCGTCGTGGGCCGGATTGCGACCACCAACGATATCTCTCCACGGTGGATGGTCGAGGGTCTCGCCACGTTCCAGGAGACTCGCTACACCAGCGGCGGACGTGGACGGACACCACAGGTCGAGATGATCAAGCGCACCAGCGTTCTCGCCGATGACATTCCTCCCCTCGGCAACCTGGATGGCTACCAGGCGGACCCACCCGGCGGAAACCTTCGCTACCTGTACGGCCAGGACTTCATGCAGTTTGTCGCTGACGAAAGCGGCGAAGACGTATGGACGCGCTGGACCCACACCTACGGCTCTGGACTCCCTTACATCCTGCCGTCCAAGAAGGTCTTCGGGCGTGAGCTCGTGCCGATGTACCAAGACTGGAAGCAGCACATCACCGAGCGCTACATGACACAGCTCGCTCCCATCCACGCTGAGGGCGTTCGGGAAGGTCGGCGGATCAGCGAACCCGAGGCGTCATGCGCCGCTCCCGCTTACTCTCCAGACGGCGAGAACCTGGTGTGGAGCTGCAGCCACCTCGACATCGGTGCACGCATCTGGATGTCCGACGGAGACGGCTACGCCCCCGAGGTGTTGCTCATAGACCGAGGCGCCAGCTCATTCACTTGGCGAAAAGATAGCGAAGCCTTCGTCTATGCCGGCCTTCACGTCGTCAGTCGCTTCAACACCTGGTCGGATGTGTGGATGCACACCCTCGGCGGTGGAACGCGGTCTCTCACGTCTGCAAAGCGCGCTCGAGACCCTGACTTCTCGCCAGATGGTAGTGCATTACTCGTCGTCACCAATTCGGTAGCGACGAATCAGCTCAAGGTGCTGACCGTTGACCAGCGGCTCACCGAGATCACCGCGTACGACGACGATACCCAGATCGAGACCCCTCGCTATTCACCTGATGGTAGCCACATCGTTGCCAGTATCTGGCAGCGCGGACGACGCGACCTGTGGATGCTCACGGCTGACGGCACCCCGGTTCGACGCCTCACAGCCGACAATGCCTTGGACATTCACCCACGATGGTCCGCCGACGGCCGCTGGCTGTACTTTTCGTCGGACCGCAGCGGCATCCCAAACATCTACGCCATCGAAGTGCAGACCGAGCGGCTGTACCAAATCACCAATGTCGAGACGGGCGCTTTCGCCCCGTTTCCACACCCAACCGGCAAAGACATGGCGTACTCGCAATGGGGGAACCGTGGCTGGGAAGTCCGAATTTTGCCTCTGGATCCGGCTGATTTCCTCGACCGTGGTGTGCTTCCGGCATCTCTGACCGGTGAGCCAGCATTGGCCGAACTGGTCGGTCCCGTCGAGCCCGAAGGCATAGAGCTAGCAGACGTCATCTGGAGCGGCGACGAGACCCGATGGCGTCGCGGTGGCCCCATCCTTCCGCACTCCGAGTTCGGACAAGCCCCCGGCGAAGGTATCGACACCTTCGACCAAGACGACGTTCGCGACGTGTTCGGCGAAGAGCTCGACTACGACTTTACCATTCCGCCGCACCGCTACAACCCGCTCCCAATGCTGGCTCCACGGTTCGTCGCGCCGTTCTTTCAGACCACGCCCTTTGCCCCGCAGCGGTTCAAGTTCATCCCTTTCGGAGTGCAAGCTGTCGTGGCCACCAGCAGCTCGGATGTCCTCCGACACTTCGCCTACTCGGCACGGGCGACCTACCGAACCGATGCTGACTTCATCGGCGCTTCGGCAAGCGTCACGCTGAATAAGTTCCTACCGCTGTACTCGCTGTCGGTCTCCCGGCGTGCGGTGCCGTTTCCCGTATTCACGCCTGACCCGCTGCGCATCGGCGCAAACGGCGTGCCCGAACTGACCGCACAGGCCAATCCCTACTGGGAGCGACGGACCACCTGGGCCGCCCAGATCAGCTACCCCTACCGGCCGCAGACTTCCATTTTCGGCAACTATACGCTGACGCTGCGCCAAGCCAAGGACGGCATTCCCGACAACGCGTACCGTCCGAGAATCCCGGCTCGCGGCAGTATCGGTAAGCTCTCAGGCGGCTGGCGCTATGCCTGGACCCGCCCAACAAGACTCGCCGTCAGCACAGAAGATGGGCGTGTGTTCGGCTTCATTGCATCCGTCACTCACCCATGGCTCGGCACGCAGATCACCGACGCCAATGACCTCACACAAGGCATCACCCAGGTCCAGCTCACTAGCGAACTGCGCGAGTACCGGGTCAATCCGCTCATCCCCAACCATGTCGTCGCCTTTCGCGCGGCCGCCGGCGTGACCCTTGGGCAAGAGTCCTTCCTGGGCAACTACCAGCTCGGTGGCACGTTTGGCGACGGTGGATTTGCATCCACGCCAGATGAGTTCCGCATGCTCCGTGGGTACCCTATTGCCGCTGCCGTGGGTGATAGCTACTGGCTAACCGGCATGGAGTACCGCTTCCCAATCTGGCGTATCGACCGTGGGTTCGGCACTCTGCCCGCCTTCCTTCGCTACCTGTCCGGCTCAGCCTTCATTGACGCAGGCAACGCGCTCAGCGACCCTACCAACATCGACCAGATTACCGACGGAACCCTCATTGGTGTAGGGGCTGAGCTGCGCTTGGCGACCGTCCTCGGGTGGACCAGCGGCATCACCGGTCGTGTAGGCTACGGTGCAGCGCTCACTCCCGGTGGATTCCGTTTGGGAGATGCGCGTGGCGCCTACTTCCGCTTTGGTGGTAGCTTCTAGGCGTTGACCTTATGGATGTCCCCCTACTGCCGGCTGTTCTGCTAGCACCCCGCCCCTCCGGAAGACTTCCCATGTGGACACTGCTGCTGTCGCTTGCCTTTGCTACGCCCCTTGCAGACTCTCCGTTGGCGGAGTGCTCCGCTGTTGCACGAACCGAAGACGGCGCGCCCGCAATGCTCGCGACCGGCATCTGCGCGTGGGAGCGTGGTGACCCCGCAGGCGCGCTCGTCGCCCTCGGACAACTACACGACGACGACCTACAGCCGTATGTCAGCTTGTACATAGCACGTGCCTACATTGACCTGGCCCGGCCGGCTGAAGCCACAGGAGCTCTAGATGGGGTCAGTGCAGATGGACGTCTCGGGTTGCAGCTCCGCCTCACTCGCGGACACGCCTTGATTGCCAATGGCAAATCTCTCGAAGCCCGACCCGACCTACGCACTCTTCTGAACACCCCAGTCGGCGATGCTGCACGGTACTGGTTGGCCAAGGGCGGTGAAGACCGGGGCGACAAGGCCGCTGCGATTGCAACGTACCGCGCCGTCTGGATGCGCTCTGTCCGTGGTCCTTGGTCGGAATGGGCCGAAGAGGCGCTCGACCGGTTGGACGCCCATGTGCCGGATGCAACCACGGCGGAAGGAGCTGCCATCATCCAGAGTCGCGCTGATGCCCTCACAGCGGACAAACAGCCCCTACTCGCCCGCGACCTTCTGGAGATGCTGCACAGCGACAGCGGCGCACCAACGCCATCAGGCTCTGGCCTTGCCCTAGCCCGCGCTCGCGCCGCTGCACGCGACTACCCGGGTGCCATCGAGGCCTACGCATCCGTCCTAGGGAATGACGAAAACGCTCGCGGCAGTGCAACCGACCTGTTCGACTACGCGCTCGCCCACGCGAGAATCGGCGACTACGAAACAGCGGCAGCCATCTACGCGCGCGTCATGGAGCATCACCCAAACTCTACGCAAGCCGACACCGCCTCGTTCAAGCGCGGCTACATGTCGTATGACGAGAGAGACTGTGACAGCGCCAGGCCCCTGCTCGCCGAGCACGTCGCAGACCACCCTCGGTCGCCTCACGCTGCTGAAGCCCTGTGGTTCAACAGCCGCTGCGCCTTCCTAGAGGGCAGCACGCGGGAAGGTCAGGTCCTTCTACAGACTTTGCTTCGCGACTATCCAGACTCATCCCTAATCCCCGGCGCTCGCTACTGGATTGCCCGCGCTCACGGCATGCTTGGCGATCCGGATGCCGAGACAGGCGGCCTAGAAGACGTCCTGAGATTGCATCCCGTCACCGGCTACGCGTGGTTCGCCGCCGACCGACTGGGCCGACACTTCGAACCGCGAGCCCAGACCGACATTCGCCCGCTCACAGAGGCCGTCGCCAGGCAGCCCGACATTCGGCTGGGAACCAAGCTGTACTTGGCCGGACTCGATGACGACGCTGCAGAATCGCTGCTCAGAGTCGGACGTCGTAGCGACAAACGAACACGCACCGCCGTCGCTGAAATGCTGCTACAGACCGGTCGCATTCGCGAGGCCCGCAGCCTGGTCAGCGAGTGGTGTACCGGGACCACAACTCCAAGGTCCGACGGCGTCATTCCCGCCTGCCTACCGCAACCAGAGCGCAACTTCGTCGAGATTGTCGCTGCCTCTGCGGGCCAGTCGCCAGGACTGTCCTACGCCATCATGACCGCCGAATCGGCGCTCAACCCCACCGTTGCTTCCGCCGCCGGCGCGCGCGGCGTCATGCAGGTGATGCCAGCCGAGGGGCCGCGGATGCATGCCCAAGTGTTCGGCGAACGCGGCACCTTTGAGCGAGACCGACTGTATGACCCATCGTACAACGCCTCCTTGGGAGCTGGTGAGCTTGCGGCAAATGCTGCCAAGCTCGGTGATTGCCTGAATGGCCCAGACATTCCTGCGGTCATCGCGAGCTACAACGCGGGCGAAGAAGCCGTAGTGCGCTGGCTCGATGACGCTGGGGAACGCCCGGATGCAGATGCATGGTCTGAAGAGATTGGATACTCCGAGACCCGTAAGTACGTACGGCGCGTTCTAGGGTTCTGGATGGCCTACCGTTGGGTGTACGGAGACCCAGAGCTACCGGATGACGAGGTCGTAGGGCCAGAGCGCTAAGGGTTGGCCGGAACAGGAGAGCCAAGCCGTAGAGGCGGGTCCTAGTGTGTCCAGGACCGGTCCTCCGATGGACCGAATCCCTATCGGGACGGCGTCGCGCACTACTTTCTGGGCTTGTTTGGCCACCCAGGAAGGTCGATTATGCCCGGAAATGTGAAGGCGTGCCAACGACCTGGAGGTCAGCTTTTCGACCTGAGCCACGGCGACATCTACGTTCCCGAGTTGATCCACCAAGCCGATGGTCGCTGCCTCAGAGCCGAGCCAGACTCGACCGCGACAGTGCGGTTCAATCAGGTCCACATGGCGGCGGCGGCCCCCCGCCACTCGCTGAACAAAGCCGTCGTACATCACCTGAAGTGAGGCACGAAAACGCTCGCGCTGCGCGTCGGTAAACGGGGCTGTCGGTGAGAACATCGTGGCATTCGGGCTCGCGGCTATGGTCTCAATGTGCACGCCAAGCTTACGGAGAGCTTCGGCGGCAACCGGCTTGCCTCCAACCACACCAATGGAGCCCGTGATGGTCGTGGGACGGGCAACGATGTGCGACGCCGGGGCAGACAGGTAGTACCCACCACTCGCCGAGACGTCTTCGAAGCAGGCAACCACCGGCTTTTCCCGAACCAGCCGCTCGACCTGTCGCCAGATCAGGTCCGAGGCATAGGCGCTGCCTCCCGGGCTATTCACATGAAGGACCACTCCGCGAATGTTGGACGCCTCGCGAAGTCCTGCCAACAAATCCACGACTGTCCGAGCGGCAATGGACACGGCTCCGGGCTGTTCCTCCAACACAATGGCGCCCTGCAGGTGGACAATGGCGACATGCTCATCAGTCCCCACATACGACAGGCGTTCCTCCAAGCCAGACCAACGTGTCCAGCGGGCCAATGAGATACGCCCGCAACGGCTTCCAAACTCGCCGTCCAGCCAGTCTCCAAGCTGATCGGGGTACTTGAGAGCGTCTACCAAGCCCACATCGA
>JBLHSN010000050.1:0-24711 GCA_047626195.1 Myxococcota bacterium | reverse complement strand
TGTTCATGGCGTCGAATGACGCACGGTCGCCGACCACTCGGCGGATGTGGCGTGGCTATTCGTCTGTGATCACGTTGTTGGACGCCGATGATGAGCCGGTTGCAGATTTGGTTGTCGGGGACTGGGAACGCCGTCGGGGGGCTGAGCAAGCCACGCTGACTCTTCCGGTACTCCCAGACGGGAATTACACACTGCGAGTGGTGACCACATCACCCACGGACGAGCAGACTGTAGATGTCCCTCTGCCGCTGTACACGCCAGCTACGGCTTTTTTGATGACGGACCGGCCGCTGTACAAACCTGGCCAAGAGGTGCTTCTGCGAAGCGTTCTTCTGGAGCGCACAACGCTGGAGCCGCTTGAAGCGCGCCCGGGTCAGTGGCGCATCACCGACCCGAATGGTGTTGAGATGCTGTTGGAGGACGACCGCACCGGAAACTTTGGCATTGCCGACTCGAGCTTTCCGTTGGACCGGTACGCTGAAAACGGGACCTGGACCGCACAGTTCCTCTCCGGCGCCGACTCGGACAGCGTGACCTTTGACGTACGACCCTTCAAGCTGCCGCGCTTTACCGCGTCGGTTGCAGCATCAGAACCCTGGCACGGCGTGGGCGATGACGTCGTTCTAGAAGGAACCGCCACGTACAGCTCTGGAGCTCCGGTCGCCGAGGCTCCGGTGACCATCACAGTGTCCAGAATCGAAGGCGAATGGCCGCTTCCGCTGGATTGGGAAGAACCGTTCGAGGTCCTGACGGACGACCAAGGTCGCTTTACCCTGACGATGGGTTCGGTTCCCGCAGATTTGATGGGCTGGAATTCTGTCCAAGCGGTGGCCCGGGTCACTGAGACGGCGGGGGAAGTGCAGACGGGAGTCAGTCGCATCATCCTGTCGGCGGACGACCTTAAGGTCGAGGCGCTCACCGAGCTTGGAGGTGGACTGGTCGATGGATTCAACAACCGGATGTGGTTGCGCATCAGCAAGCCAGACGGCACCCCGGTCCCACAGGCGTCGGTTGTCGTCACCAATCCTTGGGTGGCTGACTCCCCCGAGCGCACCGCTGAGACCGACATCGACGGTGTTCTTTCTATACAGTTGGACCCTGGTGAACCGGTAACCGTCGTTCACCCAGCGCCTCCTGTTCGGAGTCGGCCGCGACAGCAGGAGGACCCCCGAATCGTCAGCGCGACCCATGTGGGCGGTGGTGGGTTGAACATGGACGAGCGGCGAGCGCTGGATGCCGCTGTTGTGCGGGTTCGTGCCTGCGGTGACTTTGTCGAAGGGTCGGCGCAGACGGTGTCTATTGCGATGTCCGTTCTGCCATCTGGAACCGTCGACCGCTCGGTCTCTCAGGCCGGTGTGTTGTCCGAGTGTGTGGCCGACGCGAGTAGGGCGCTCCGCTTCTCGGCTGGTCGTCACCGGACCTTGCAAGTCAGTTGGTCGGTGCCGAACTCATGGTTGCCCAGCCTGAGCGGGTCGGCAGTCGCGTCGATGCACACGCCAGCTGTCGGAGACAAGCTCGGCGCAGCGGTGTTGCGTGCGCGTCGATGTTTTGACCGAGGACAAGGGCAGAACGGACAAGCATTTACGGCTCACTGGTCGGTCGACGAAGGGTCCACCCAAGTGCGAATCGCCGAATACGATAGGCATGGTAATGCGCGATTGTCGCTGTCTGCCCATGCGTGCATCGACCGAAATCTTCGCGGGATTCGCTTGGACCGTCCAGCGCCACATGATGATGTGGGCACATTCCGAGGGACTCTCTCGGTGCCGCGCGATGAACGGTCTGCAACGCGTGGGGCGACAACAGAAACCGCGTATGAGCTCCAAGTAGCGGCGAGTCGAGATGGCCAGGCTGTTGGCGAGACCCGCGTGATTCTCCCCGTCGGACAGGTACCGTCAGCCCGCTTGAGAGCGACGCCCAGTCTCGCTCGACCTGGAGATGCGGTCACCGTTGAGTTGCTCCGTGGGCCAGGCTTCAGCGGCTCGATGCCCGAGACCCTCAACCTCATGTCTGGCTCTAAGCGACTCGCAGAATTGGACTTTGATGAAGAGACTCGGAGTGCCGAGTTCGTGCTGCCCGAAGACGCCAATGGCTTCGTACATATCGATGCCTTCGGTGCTCGCGCCGTCGTATTCGTGTCCGACGAAGACCCCTTGGACGTCGCTATCACCAGTGATGCAACCAGCTACCGACCCGGCGAAACGGCGACGCTTACGGTGACGACCCGAGCCGGAGGCCGCGGCATTGCGGCAGGGGTAGGCTTGGTCGGCGTGGACTCCACGCTGGGTCAGCTAGGAACGTTGGACGGGCCTGATGCGATGTCGCGCGTCACGGTGCGTGCCGAGTCTGGCACGCCGGCTTTTGGTGAGTTTGGTGCTGCAGCGTTGGCC
Organism: Myxococcota bacterium; assembly: GCA_047626195.1. GTDB lineage: Bacteria > Myxococcota_A > UBA796 > UBA796 > CAJXTB01. Next base: position 22,321 of record JBLHSN010000050.1, on the reverse strand, counting down.
ATGGGTCAGATTCGCGGCGAGAACGCGGCCCAAGCGGCGATGCTGACGGTGTCTTCGCTCCCGACGGACCCCGGCGGAGACGTTCGGGTGACTGGATCAGCGCGAACGGTTCGGCAGGATGAATCCGTGCTGATCGATAACTTCTACCGCGTGTATGCCGCGTTGACAGCGCGCGTCCGAGAGTGGGAGAGCACAGCAGATGATGGGGAGGTCATGCTTCCCGAGCAGATGATTGCGATGTGGGAGGAGACCTTAGCGGCCATGCCTACAGACGGTGAGGCAGCGGTAGACGCCTTCAATCGCCCCTTGGTGTTGGAGCATTTGCCCTACGATTTGATGATGCAAGTAGACCCGAGGGTGGTGGTGGCAGATGCCACGCGGCTGCCAGAAGACGTCACCGACTGGCCCAGTGCTGTGTCGGTAAGGGGGCTGAAATGAGACTGCAGCGAGCCGGATTGTTGATGGTGGTGTTGAGTGTGGGCTGCGGGTCCAACGCATCGTATGATGGGCCGTCCGAGGCGCAGCGGGAGGACAGCGGCCAAATGCCCGATCAGCGGTCACAGATCGTGACGGACGCCCCGCCCCCTGTAATGGCACTCGCGCCACAGCCGATGGCTGATGCGGAGGAGCGCTCTCGTGGTGGGCAAGGCGCAGAGTTTGAGATTGTCGGGGGCATCGTTGATGGGACGGGAAGCGCCGCGCGTTCGTCGATAGCGACTGCGCCGACGCGTGCTCCGGGCGACGCGTCTCGGGATGGTGATGGCCGGTTTGGCTCCGATGTCGTGGACAGCAAAGACATTCGCCGCTGGTTCCCTGAAGCCTTTTTGTGGCAACCGCTTGTGGAGACCAACGACAGCGGCGTGGCAACTGTCGACGTCATTGTGCCTGACCAGCTCACCACTTGGCGAGTGCTCGGCTTGGCGCATGACAGGCGAGGTCAACAAGCTGGAACGCTGCTCACCTTCGCGTCTACTCTGGACCTGTACGTCGACCCGGTCACGCCGGCCTGGCTGTACTCCGGCGACACCGTGGAGCTGCCGGTTCAACTCTCAAACACTACGGGGGTAATCGCCTTCGAGCGCTTGACCGTGCGAAGCAGCGGCGCCTTGGTGGGCGATGGTGTCGCCGATATTCGGATACCGGCCTTTGGCTCCATCATTGAGCCTCTACGAGTGCGTACCCGCGGTGCAGGACCCGCCACCGTCCTTACCAACTTGGGGACCGCGGATGCTGCGGAGCGTGTGGTCTCGGTGCTGCCGACCGGACGCCCGGTTCAGACCCGACGCGGCGGTATTGTGGCCGATAGTCGTGTGGTGTCGATTCCGGGCCCTACCGGTGCGGATGGCGCGACCGAAGAAGTTTCGTTCCTGGTGTTTCCAGGTGCGTTGTCAGTGCTGACAGCAGAAGTGGAGCGGGCTGGGAGCATGGGGGTTGACCCGGCATCTGCTGCTTACGGGTTTGCGCTCGCGATGCACTTGACCGAGATGGCCGATGCCACCGGTCATGCCATCGATGACGACGTATTGCGGCGCTTGCAGCTGTCTGCTTGGCAGCGGGTCGTGTCGCATTCTCGCGCCCCAAGTGGGGGTGTTGCTGCCGACCTGCTCACGGCCATGGCCGACGTGTCTGGGCACACTCTAGGCGAGCGCCTTCGTGAGCGCTTGGTGCTGTCGGTAGTCGGCAGCCAACGCGGTGATGGCACGTGGGCCCGTCAAGCCCGTGCTCCGCTACAGCAGGTCCTGGTTCAGACCGCCGTGGCTGCTCGTTCGTTGCCGGATGACGAGTCGACTGCGCGCCTTCGGGCATCGGGCGCCATGGAACGGTTCTCGGGAGAAGTACCCGACGCCTTTACCGCGGCGGTGATGTTGGCCAGCGGTGTAGTAGAGCCTGCCCTTCGCGACACCCTTCAAGAGCGCGTGATGGATGGGCTGGTTCAGACGGAGCAGACCACGACCGTTGCCGTTCCGGAAGGCGTGCTGAACGCGTGGGGCCTGCGCCCGACACGAGCCGAGATGCTGACCTGGACCACGCTTGCGCTGCTGCAGCTGGACCAACCCGAGCACACTAGTGACTTGGTGGGGGAGCTGATGGGCGGCTACTCGGCGTCGGATGGTTTTGGCGCGGGTAATGCCGATGCGATGGCGCTGGACGCTGTTGTGCGCGCGCTTCCGTCTCTCGACCAGTCGGTCACGGTGTCGTTGGTGGTGGACGGAGAGGTTCGTGCCACAGCGCCATTGGACCCCTCCCAGCCGCTCGTTCCTGCGCTGTTGACCCTCGCTCCGGACGGGTCGGACGCGAACATTGAGCTGCGCGTGTCTCCACAGGTTCCTGGCTTGTCGTACGTGGCCACACGTCGCAGCTGGGTGCCTTGGTCTGGTGAGGAGTCCATGCCTGGTGTCGACGTCGAGGTCACGCTGCCGGAATGGGAAGTTGGACAGGATAGCTCGCTGTTTATCGATGTCTCAGCACCATCCGGGCACGCTGTTGTCGTAGAACAGGGACTTCCAGCCGGTGCTACTGTGGATGAGGAAGCGCTGAATGCCCTTGTAGGGTCCAGCCTGAGCGTGGTTCGGGTCGAGGCGCACCGGGTCGTGGTGACCACGCGCGCACTTGGCGCCGGTGAGGTGCTCCGCATTCCCATCGTCATCCGTCCGGCCTTTGCTGGACAGTTCCGCACCGGGCCCATGTTGTTGTCGGACGCGGCACGCCCGTGGAGCGCTCCTGTGGCCCTTCCACCTGCTATATGGGACGTTGAGGCCTAGAAAGGCGCCGTCACGTGGCGTCACCGACCGTCGCCTGCGTCGCACGGTGTCGCAATGCGTCAGTGAGGGACTTGTGGGTACGCAAAACCTGTTTATATCCTGCGTGAGAAGGCGGAACGCCTCTCACTCTTGTTCAAACGAACCCCTAAGGCCCCTCGAAGTCTACCCCCCCCCCCTTTATCATCCCCCTGATAGGACTTTGAGTGGCCGGCCGCCGATGACCTTGTGTCATCGGCGGCCAAGTTCGTTTAGGCCGCGGTGGGTCGTACAAACGAAAACCAGCCGCCTAGGACACGGTCCAAGGCGGTCTGGTATTCCCTCATGGGAGAGGGTAGTTAGCTGCGACGACGCCGCAAGACGGCTGCGAAGAACAGCGGCAACCACAATGCGGTGAGCGGTGATGTGGTGACCGAGGTGCATGACCCACATCCGCCGTAGTAGCTACCCTCGGGCAGGGGCTCGATGATCAGGTCGTCGGCCGGGTCGTTCGGGTCGGTGCCGACATCCACTTCCACACCATCATCTATGCCGCCATCGTCTGTGTCGGCGTCGTTGGGGTTGGTCTGCGTGCCGTCGACTTCTTCACCGTCGGACAGGCCGTCGTCATCGGAGTCGTCGTCATTCGGGTCGGTGTTGGTCTCGTTGACTTCGCGGCCATCTATGAGGCCATCGTCGTCCGAGTCGGCATTGGTCGGGTCGGTGTTGGTCTCGTTGACTTCTTCGCCGTCTTCGAGTCCGTCGTCGTCGGTATCGGGGTCTTCTGGGTCCGTGCCCAGCTCGCCCTCTTCGGAATCTGTCAGGCCGTCGTTGTCGCGGTCGTTGATATCGTCGCTTGGATCGAGCGGGTCCAGACCTCCCACCACTTCGGGACCGTCGTTGACCCCGCCGTCATCGGTGTCGGCATCGAGCGGGTCGGTGTCGTAGATGAGGACTTCTTCGCCGTCATCTAGGCCATCGTCGTCCGAGTCGGCGTCGTTTGGATCAGTGGTCCAGGTGTTGACTTCGTCGCCGTCTTCGAGGCCGTCGTCATCGGAGTCTTGGTCGTTCGGGTCGGTGTTGGTGTCGTTGACTTCTTCGCCGTCTTCCACACCGTCGTTGTCGCTGTCACGGTCTGTGGGGTCGGTGTTGGTATCGTTGACTTCCACACCGTCGTCGAGGCCGTCGCCATCCGTGTCTGGCTCTGTAGGGTCGCTGCCGATGTCCTTTGCTTCTTCACCGTCGGTCAGCCCGTCTCCGTCCGAGTCGGGGTTGGTCGGGTCGGTACCGTACAGGGTCTCTTCGTCATTGGTCAGACCGTCGTTGTCGTCGTCATTGCTGATGACGTCATCTGTTGGGTCGTTCGGGTCGGTGAAGGTGACCAGGACTTCGACGCCGTCGGGAATGCCACCGTTGTCGGTGTCCCGGTTGAGCGGGTTGGTGTTGTGCTGGTTGACTTCGTCGCCGTCGTTGAGCTGGTCGTTGTCGGTGTCTGCATCGGTGGGGTCGGTGTTGGTGTCATTGACTTCTTCACCATCTTCGAGTCCATCGTCGTCGGTGTCACGGTCGTTCGGGTCGGTACCAAAGACGCGGGTCTCATCGCCATCCGACAGGCCATCGCTGTCTGAGTCGGGGTTGTTCGGGTCGGTCGCCCAGGTGTCGACTTCGCTGCCGTCTGCGAGGCCGTCGCCGTCAGTGTCGCGGCTCAAGGGGTCGGTGAAGAAGGTGAGGACTTCTTCGCCGTCATCCAAGCCATCGTTGTCGGTGTCTTCGTCCAGCGGGTCGGTGCCGATCTCAAGCACTTCGTCACCGTCGCCGAGGCCGTCATCGTCGCTGTCCGGATTGAGCGGGTCGGTACCGATGACGGCTTCTTCGTCGTCGGTCAGGCCGTCGAGGTCGGAGTCGGTGTCGTCGAGCACGCCGTCATCGCTTGGGTCCAGGGGGTCAGTGCCGTCGAGGATGACCTCTTGGCCATCGGGCACGCCGCCGTCATCCGTGTCTGCATCGTCGGGGTCGGTCTCGGTTCCAGTGACAGAGCCGTCTGCGTCGACGTCTTCTTCACCATCTTCGAGGCCGTCTGCGTCTGTGTCGGCGCGCAGTGGGTCGGTGGTGCTGTTCGGATCGGTATCGGGGATGAACGCGCCGGTGTTGGTGTCGTCGCCGTCAGGGGAGGTGAGGCCGCTCTCGGTGCCATCTTGCACGCCGTCTTGGTCGGTATCGGCGCTGTTCGGGTCGGTGCCGATGTTGGTGACTTCGTTTCCGTCGGCCAATCCGTCATCATCGCTGTCGTCGTCGTTGGGGTCCGTGTGCGTGGTGTTGACTTCGAAGCCGTCGGCCAATCCGTCATCGTCGCTGTCGGTGTCGTTCGGGTCGGTCCCGGTGACCGTGACCTCCACGCCGTCGGTGAGCCCATCATTGTCGCTGTCTGGGTCGAGCGGATCGGTGTCGGTGTTGATGACCTCTTCGAAGTCGTTGAGACCGTCGTTGTCGCTGTCTTCGCGCAGTGGGTCAGTCTCGTAGACGAGGACTTCGTCGCCATCATTGAGGCCGTCACCATCGCTGTCTGGGTTCAGCGGGTCTGTGCCGATAAGCGTGGTCTCGACCAGGTCTGGCAAGCCGTCTTCGTCGGTGTCGAGATCATCGAACGGGTCGTTCGGGTCAGTCATGCCAAGGACTTCAGCGCCGTCTGGAACGCCGCCGTCGTCCGTGTCTCGGTCTTTCGGGTTGGTCTCGTCGCCGGTGTTGGGTTCGCCGTCCACGCCGACCAGTTCTGCATTGTCGTCCAGGCCATCGTTGTCGGTGTCTGCGAGGGCCGGGTTGGTCTCGCCGTCGCCGGGTGTGCCAGTATCGCCGAGCTGGCCATCGACAGCACCGTCGCCATTGACGTCTTCGATGTTGTCGAGGATGCCGTCGCCGTCGGTGTCTTGCGCGTTCGGGTCGGTGACAACACTGGGGTCGAGGTCGGGCTGGAGTTGGCCGTCGGTGCCTGCATACGGAACACCAAACTCACTGGTTCCCGCAGCAACTGGGTCGGTGACGCCGGTCTCAAGGCCATCGAGCAGGGTGTCATCGTCGCTGTCATCGTTCAGTGGGTCGGTGAAGGTGATGTCGCGCTCATCGCCGTCGCTCAAGCCGTCGTCGTCGCTGTCGGCGTCGAGGGGGTCGGTCTCGCCGTCGTCTAGGAGGGCGTTGGAGCCGAGCTCTTCACCGTCGCTCAGGCCGTCATTGTCGGTGTCCGCGTCGCGTGGGTCGGTCAGCGACGTGAACACTTCTGCGCCGTCGAGCAGGCCGTCGCCATCGGTGTCGGGATTGTTGGGGTCTGTACCCAGGTCTTCTTCTTCGGGGTCAGACAGTCCGTCGTCGTCGGTGTCTTGGACGTCATCTTCTGGGTTGTTCGGGTCGGTGCTGACGTCAAGGACTTCGACGCCATCCGGCACGCCGCCGTCGTCGGTGTCGGTGTCGAGGGGGTTGGTCTCGTCGCCATTTCCGGGAATGCCGTCGGCGCCGGTCAGGGCTTCTTCGCCGTCATTGAGGCGGTCACGGTCGGTGTCTGCGTTGCTCGGGTCGGTCTCGCCAGAGCCCGCAGCGCCACCGGTTCCGCCAATGCTGTTGGAGGCTTCGCCGTCGCCGTTGACATCTTCATCGCCATCGGAGATGCCGTCGCTGTCGCTGTCTGAGTTGTTGGGGTCGGTGATGGAGCTGGGGTCCGCGTCTCCGGTGTAGGAACCTGCGGTGCCGGGGTAGACGAAGCCGAAGTCGCTGGTGCCACCTGGGACAGCGTCCGTGTCGCCGCGCTCGATGCCGTCATTCACGCCGTCGTCATCACTGTCTTCGTTGTTCGGGTCTGTGTCGTCTGCGGTTCCGGCAACGCCGTCTGGGCCGTTGACTTCTTCGCCATCGGACAGGCCATCGTCGTCGGAGTCGGCATCGAGTCCATTGGGCTCGCCTAGGTCGAAGCGTTGGTTCGCACCCGCTTCTTCACCGTCCGTCAGGCCGTCATCATCGGTGTCGGGGTCGCGTGGATCCGTCAAGTTGATGATGATCTCGAAGTTGTCGTTGACGCCGTCATCATCGGTATCTTGGTCGTTGGGGTCTGTGTTGTAGATGAGGACTTCGTGGCTATCTCGAAGGAAGTCGTCATCTGTGTCACGGTCGTTCGGGTCCGTGTTGTAGACATTCACTTCATCGAAGTCAGTGAGGCCGTCGTCGTCCGAGTCGGCAAGGGTCGGGTCGGTGTTGGTGTCGTTGATTTCTTCGGCGTCCGTCAGGCCGTCGTCATCGGTGTCGGTGTCGGTGGGCAGGGTGCCGTGGATGTTGACTTCGTCGCCGTCTGGCAGGTTGTCGTCATCTGTGTCGAGGTCGTTCGGGTCGCTCTCGCCACTGCCGGTTGTGCCGGTGTTGCCTAGGACGTTGTCGACGCGTCCGTTCCCATTGGCGTCTTCTTCGCCATCATCGAGGCCGTCGTTGTCCGAGTCGTCGTCGTTCGGATTGGTGGTGCTGCTCGGGTCTGCGTCTGCGACGAATCCGCTGGTGCCACCAATGACGAATCCGTTCTGAGTGGTGAAGCCGGGGTCGACACTGGTGATGCCTTGTTCAAGACCGTCGGACAGTCCGTCGTCGTCGCTGTCGGCTTCGTAGGGCAGGGTGATGTCTAGGCCACCGGTACCGTTCACTTCGTCAAAGTCGCTGATGCCGTCGTCGTCGGAGTCGAGGTCGAGCGGGTCGGTCTCGTCGCCGGAGCCCAGAATACCGTCGGCGCCTTCGACTTCGAAGCCGTCATCCAGTCCGTCGCCATCGGTGTCGTCGTCAAGTGGGTCGGTGCCACTGACGTCTTGCTCGAAGATATCGTCGAGTCCGTCGCCGTCATTGTCTGGGTCGATGTAGTCGGGGATGCCGTCGTCATCGGTATCTACGGCGTTGCTATCGCACCGTGAGCCAATGAGGGCTTCGTCGACGTCGAGGTTGCCATCACCATCGGCGTCCGCGTCGTTCCAGTTGACGAAGCCGTCGCCATCGATGTCATCTGCGTTGGCGATGCCATCTGCTCTCGCGGCTGCGGTGTGGGCAATCTCAACGTCGGTGTGGATGCCATCGCCGTCTGGGTCGGCGCTGCTAATGACCAAGCTATTGTACCCGACGATGTCGTTCGGGTTGACCTGAACGGAAGCTTCGGTCCCGTCTGCGTAGTCGACGTTGACGATGTAGTCGGCGTTGCCGCCGTTTGGGCCAGAGGCCGAATTGCGAAGGCCGAAGTAAATTTCCTGGGTGTTCTGCGACCCGTGTCCGCGACCTGTTCCTGCTTCGCGCACGCCACTGTTGTAGCTGCCGAGGACCGCTTCGATGCTGACTCGTGCGCCAACATCGGGGCTCGAGACCTCCTCTTCGTCACAATCGGCGAAATCAACGACCGGGGTGATGATGAGGTAGTCGTTGAACGAGGCACCGCCGCTATTTGCGGTGTCGTTTGGCCACATGCGGTTGCCACCGTCTTCGTTGACGAACACATCGAGGTCACCGTCGCGGTCGTAGTCGACGTACGTAGCGGACTCGCCGTCGCGGGTGGAATCAATGCTTCCAGCGTCCTCAACGAAGCCAATGGAGCCACCAATGAGGGTGTTTTCAAAGACGATGTCTCGGTCCTGGGCAACCAAGTACAGGTCCAAGTCACCGTCAGCGTCGTGGTCTCCGCAGGCGACACCGTCGATCTTCTTACGGCCGTTGTTGTCGCTGTTGGACAGACCGAGGGAGATGGCGGTGGAGAAGTTGCCCGTGCCGTCGTTTAGGTAGACCGTGTTGGGGTCCAAGACGTCGCCGGCGTAGTCGCCGTAGCCGTAGAACATGTCGAGGTCGCCGTCGTTGTCAAAGTCGCACAGCGCGTTGCCGCCCTTGTCATTGTTCGGGCCGTCCCAGTCTTGGAAGGGCGCGTCGTTTTGGCCATCGGCGTTGTTGTCGGTGCCAGCGATGTCAAAGCTGACCGTGCCTGCACCATCATTGATCCAGACGTCTGGGGCGTTCTCGCGGCGAGCGACAAAGTCCACAACGCCGTCACCGTCGATGTCACCCGTTGCCATGTAGTCGGACTCTGGGGAACGGAAGCGGCTGTTACTCGGGCCGTCCCCGCGTGGCATGCCGGTGGCGGCTGCAGACAGCATGGTCAATCCAAACGAACCCGTTGGAATGAGGTCGTTTTGGAATACGACAATGCCGCGGTGGTTGTCCATCAGCAGGTCGAGGTCTCCGTCGACGTCGATGTCTGCCCACGAGAGCCCCTCGGAGTTGAAGTAGCCGAGACCGAGGCTGGACACCGGCTGGCCAGAGCCGCCATCGTTGGTTCTGTGTCGAATTTCACGGTCAAATCCGCCTGCACAGTCGCCCAAGTAGACTTCCAGCAAGTTTGACGAGTTGCGGGCGAAATCGACACAGCCGTCTTGGTCGATGTCCGCTGCAACTGCGGAACGTTCGGCCGCACCATTGAAGAAGTTGCTGCTGTACGACTGAGCCTGGAAGCCGGTGGCCGTGTTGAGCCACACGCGGGTGCCGTTGTTGCTAGCCTCGGTGTTGATGATCAGATCTGGGCGACCATCGTTGTTCAGGTCGGTCCAGGTGTGACCGCCATCCTTACTCTGGCTGTCGTTCAAACCAAGGCTTGGCGCTACATCATCACCAAATCCGGCGAGTGCGGCCGACGGGAGTCCTAGACTACCAATAGCAAGTAGTAGAAGGACACGGTGTGTCGGTGTTTCGCTGTCAGTCATCGGAGAGCCTCCCGCGACCCAAGCCGCACGCGGGCACCCTAGCTGAAAAATATTCGCAGCGCTGTTCGCAGCCTAGGGCAATGCAAGTTCGACGAACAGCTCGCCGCTACCAACGCGCAGCCCCCGCATGGTAGCAAGGGGCATATCGGGTTCGCGGGTCATGGCATCGCCGTCTCTGTCCACTCGGAATGATACATCTACGATGGCGGGCAGGGGCCGATCACCGCCCATTCGGATGCGGTCGGCTTCGGTGATGGAGAAGGCCATCGGGAAGGGGCCAGCGCTCAAGCGTTGTGCAGCGAGGGGAGGTCCACCGGCTGGGTCACGGACCGAGATGAACAGCGCGTCGGTGGGTTGCAGCGTGTTGAAGAGGTCGCCTTCCATACGCAGTTGGCCGGATGCAATGGCAGTTGGGGCGGTATCGCCAGTGGCTTGTGGACCCCCGGCCAACATCTCGCGTGCCGAAGCTAAGCGCTCTTGCAGGAAGTCAACGCCTTCTGGGTTTTGGGCGATGGCCATCTCGAGAGCCGGAATGGCCTTGTCCGGCTGCCCGGCCGTCAGCGTCATGAGCCCGTAGTAGATGTTGGCCTTGACGTTGTCCGGGTGCTCGCCAAGCAGGGCTTCCAGCATGTCGATGGCTTCGTCGGTCCGTCCAATGCTCATCATGAGATAGGCGCGGTAGACACGGCCGTCTTGGTTGGTCGGTTCAATCTGCATGACTTCGCCGTTCTGGGCCATGGCCTCGGCGAGGTCCTGCGCACCGATGGCGTACTCGGTGATTCTGTTGCGAGCTTCCACGTCATTTGGATTGGCTTGTACTCGGGCGCGAAACTCAATGACCTCTGGGGGAACGGTCACGGGACCCGGTGAGGCGGAACCGTCTACGAGTTGGGCCTGGGGAGGAGGACCGTCCAGATTGCTCGGGTCGATACCGGTGATGGACATGTTGCCTGTGCGTTCAACGGAGGAAGACGACACGGCTAGGTACAGCCCGCCAAGTACGGCTACACCCACCAAGGTGTACAGAGCACCGAGCCATGCTGGTGAGACGGATGCTGCTGTCCGGGCGGGAGCCCTGGTGTCGGAGAGTGCGGCTAGCGCCGCGTCCACCGCGTCATTTCCGAGGGTCTCACGTTGCCCGGCTAGGTGGCTGCGCACGCGCGTGAGGGGATTGTCGGAGTCCATATTCGGGTCCTCTATGCGTCGGAGTGCGCCTGCTGCGCGGTCGAGTAGAAGCTTCCGTTGACTCGTGTACGTGGCGTCATTCAGCTTGTGCCTCTCGCTGTCGAGCTGCTTGAGGGCAGCCAACGTCTGCGCGTACTCAGCCGAGTTATCGGCTTCACGGCTCCGGGCGATATCCGATGTGCCGCTTCCGCTCCGGAAAGCCAACAGGGCACCTACGCTTGCGCCAGCAATCAAAATGATGACGGGGACGGCAAAGACATCGTAGTTCACGAGTCCTCCAGGTCTGCGAGAACACGCTGTAGATAGGGATCGACAGGACTGTCATCGGGAACAGATGGCGAGGATTCTTGCGGTTTCGCTGGCTGTCGACGCGCTGAAGCGACGGCGAAAAGTACGAGCGGAATCGCCAAGAGCATCAGAATGGGAAGCGCCCATAGCAATGTGGCAAACCCTGTCGCTCGTGGAGCGAGCAGCACCCATTCGCCATACCGACCGATGAAGAATTCGTCGATCTGCTGTTCGGTGTACCCCAAGCGAACCAACTCACGGATGCGGTCGAACATCGCGACGGCTGTCTCGGTCTGGGAGTCGGCGACGGACAAGCCTTGGCACACCGGGCAGCGCAACTCTTCGGCAATGTCGACGGTGAGGGCTTCGACGACATCAGCGGTTGGTGGTGTACCGGCTGGGTCTACGCCGACGATTCCAACCAAGTCTTCAAATGCCGCGGGTGCAGGCGGTGCGTCTTGGGCGGACGCGGTGGTGGACAGCATCAGCATCAATAAGAGAGTCTTCATGGCCGGCCTAATAGTCCATACATCACGTCTGGCGAGAGCGCGCCTTTGTGCTTGTACGCAATATCGCCTTGTGCATCAATGAAGTAGGTCTCGGGCACACCGGTGACGCCGTAGTCAACCGCTAAGCGTCCGGCGGGGTCCACCAAGTGCGGGTAGGCGGTCCCAGCTCTGTCTAGGTACATGCGCGCGTTTTGGACGTCGTCTTGGTAGATGACACCGAGGAAAACGACATCCGGGAACCGAGATGGTGCCTCGAGAAGCAGCGGGTGCTCAATCTTGCACGGACCACACCAGGTGCTCCAGAAGTTCATGACGATGGGCTTGCCGCGAAAGTCTTCGAGCGCGACAGCGTTGCCTTCCATGTCAACAAGCTCGAAGTTCGGTGCGGGCTGACCGTTTAAGGCATCTGGTGTGGCACGTGGGTCTCGCCCAAAGCTCACCGCGAGCAAGATGACAAATGGAATGACGAGCAGGAGGCCGCCGACAAGCAGGCCATAATTCGGACGTCCGGAGGCCATCTACGCTGCCTTTTCCATGAGCTCGGCTGCTGTCTTGCGCTTTTTAGCCGGCCACAAGATGACGACGATGGACAGGACGAAGACTGGAAGACATGCCCACAACCACCACACTGCTGGCATTACCAGTACACGGACGGCTGCCCAGTCGCCATCTGGTTGGACTTGCACGAGCGACAAATACAGGTCCTCTGCAGGAGTTGACCGGACAGCCGGTGAGCCGATGGGCTCGCGCTGGCGTGGGTAGAAGTTCATAGCGGGGGAGTAGATGCCAAGGTCCCGGCCGTTGCGAGTGACGGCGAAGTTCGCGGTGAGCGATTCCATGTATTCTAGCTGGATGAGATCAGCACCGGTAAAGGTGATGTCGTATCCTTCCACCTGTGCAGTTTCTCCCTCGCGAAGGGTGAGGTCAACCGTGGTTCGGTAGCCCTTGGACAGCGCAATGGCCATGACCGCGATGATGATGCCGAGGTGGGCGAGGTGACCGCCAAACCGGCGTCGTCCACGGACAAAGGCGCGGCGTGCTGCAACGTCCAGGCGTTCTTTCTTGACCCGCATCCGTGCCATGACCGGCGTTGCGTACTCCCCGACGTTGGAGACGAGGGCGAAGCCACAGACAAACATGGCAAGCAGCGACTCTGGACCGGTAAAACCAGCAAGTGCCGCCGCAAGAGCGACGAGGGCACCGCCGACAATAGGACCGACGAAGCGGCGAAGTGCGCGCCGCGGATTCATCTCACCCCAGGGCAGAGCGGGGCCAACACCCATGAGGGTGACGAGCATGATGCCAATAGGGAGGGCAACCCGGTCAAAATACGGCGCGCCGACAGAGAGCTTGTCGCCGTTGACGGCTTCTGCGAGCAATGGGAAGATGGTGCCCAGCAGGACCGTGGCAGTGAACACGGTGAACAACAGGTTTTGAGCGAGAATGGCGGTCTCACGGGACAACAGCTTCATGTTGCCGACCTGCTTAGCGAATCCACGACCGGTCTTTAGCTTGTGGTCGCGAAGCGCCAGGAGCACCACGGTTCCGGTAAAGATGACGCCAATCGCCACCAAGAAGACAGGGCCGATGTCGGACTGGGTGAAGCTGTGCACCGAGTTGAATACGCCCGACCGGGTCAGGAAGGTGCCAAACAGGGTCAGCAGGAAGCTTGTGATGATGAGGACCAATGTCCATGTCTTCAACAATCCCTTGCGCTCGGTCACCATCGCCGAGTGAATGGCGGCCGTAGCGGTGAGCCAAGGGTGGAAAGACGCGTTCTCAACCGGGTCCCAAGCCCAGTAGCCGCCCCAGCCGAGTACGCCGTAAGACCACCAGCCGCCGAGCATGATGCCGACAGTGAGGAACACCCACGGAACCAACAACCAGCGGCGCAGTGGTGCAAGCCAGCCCGCTTCGAGCCGGCCCGCACAGAGGCTGCCGATGGCCATGGAAAAGGGGACCGACATTCCTACATAGCCGAGGTACAGCATAGGCGGATGAATGGCCATCAACCAATGGTTTTGCAGCAGCGGGTTCGGTCCGGGGCCGTCGAGTGGGACGGGATAGACCGAGTGGAAAGGGTCTGCGACCGATGACACCAAGGCGGTGAAGAAGACGGCCGTACCGAGCAGAGCTGCGAGAGTCCAGGGTTGGGTCTCAGCATGCGCTGGGCGGGCTTTGCGTGCGTAAAGGCCGACGTAGATACCGAGGACGCCAGCCCAGAAAAGTATGGACCCGGACAGCGATGCCCACAAGGAAGGAATCTTAAAGTACAGCGGAGTGGCTATGGAACCGACTTCTGCGACGTAGCCGACGGAAAAGTCATCCGTGACCAGCGCTCCCACCATCACCAAGTTTGCGAGGATGGAAGTGGCCGCGAAGGCAATGGCACACCAACGAGCAATACGGGTGGCTTCGGCGTTTTTAAGGAAACCACCGGCGAGTCCGGCGCCAAATCCGACGCTAGCAAAAAGGAGGGCTAGCAGCACGAAGCCGCGACCCATTGGACCTAGCAGATGCAGGTCCGCAAAGATTGTGGAGATCAACTCTCCTCCATCACCAGTGTCTGGTAGACGTCGCTTGCGCGTTCGCCTTCTTCGGGGGCACGATATTCATTGCTGTGCTTTACGATGACGCGGTCGGTGTGGAAGACACCGTCTGCCTGGAGTTGTCCTTCGACGACAACACCAATTCCCTCACGGAACATCTGCGGCGGAGCGCCAGCACACGTCACGGTCACTTCTTCGACGCCGTCGGTCACCACGAAGGTGAGCATGTTCTCGTCGACATCGAAGTCGACGGTACCCACCTCGACCTGCCCACCCAGGCGCACAGTGGCCTCGGCGGAGTCGTCTCCCAGCTCAATGAGCTGGGTTGGGGACATGTAGTAAACGAGATTTTCGGACAGGCCACCCATTCCCGACTGTAGGAACCACAGCGCACCACCGACAAGCGCGACGCACACAACGAGAATGATGGGGCCGGCAATGCCGACGCGGACCTTTTCAGAATCGCTCATGAGTCCTCCGGGGGGCGGTTGTTCCCACGAATGAGAAGAGAAGCAGCGTAACCGCCGAGCATCAGCCACGTCAGCACGTATGAGGCGACGACAAAGATGAGTTTTCCTTCGATAACTCCGGTCATGCCGGTACCTCCGGGGGAAGGGGCGGTGCAGATTCCGCTAGACCCCGCATCTTCGCGATGCGCCAGCGCTTTGCAATCATCCAAATCGCAATGAAGAGGAATGCGAACGCATTGGCACGCAGGACGAACACCATCTCCGGATCCACCGTCGCGGGCGAGCTCTGGAGTTGGTGGACGGTGACCCACCAACGGACTGAAAAGTACACAATGGGGACGTTGACGAAAGACAGAAGCGTTGCTGCTGCCGTCCATACCGCGCGACGGTCAGCATCTTTCACCGTACTGCGCAGAACCATGATGCCCACGAACGAGATGAGCATGGTGGCGCACGACGTCAGCCGCGGTTCCCACTCCCACCAGACATTCCACGTGGGCTTGGCGAAGAGAGATCCGAGAGCGATCAGAAGGCCGGTCATGACAATGCCGACCTCGACCGATGCTTCGACAAACCAATCCATGGAGCGGCGGCCGGTAAGCAAGAAGCCACAAGCACCGATGAAAGCCAAGGTGAACGTGACTAGCGCGATCCAGGCCGCTGGAACGTGTACGAAGAGGATGCGCACAACCTCGTTCATGTGCCGTTCAGCAGGAGCCGTGAACAAGGCCATGTACTGGGCCCAGAAAAACAGCGCTACGGCGAAGATGCCCAAGGCATTTTCCCACTTAAAACCCTTCAATGCGTTCCTCCTTCGACTACACGCCCGAACAACAGTCCGGCCAGCGGCCAGTGGATGACGTTGAATGCTACCAACGCAATGAGCCAAGCAGTGCTTTGGTCCATGGGGTCTGGCAGGAATATCAAGGTTGTGCCTCGGGCCGCGGCCATTAGCACAGGTACGACAAGCGGAAACATAAGCAGTGGTAGCAAGACACTGGAGCCACGCGCTTGGCTAGTGATGGCTGTAAACAGCGTGCCGGGTGCGGCTAAAGCCGTGCTTCCTAGTACGATGAAGCCTGCCATCTGTAACCATGATCCCCGGACTGTCACATCGAACATCGCGATGGAGAGCGGTGTCAGAATCGTTCCGACAATGATTAAGATCACGGCGTTCGCCAGGGCTTTTCCGAAAAATATGGCCGTGGGATGAACGGGCCACAAGGTCTGACCTTCCAGCGCATTGTGTTCAAGCTCGGCGGCGAAGCTCTGGTCCAACGACCGAGTGGAAGCGAGCAACAAGCCAATCCACAACACGCCACCCGCTTGCCGGCGCATCACGTCGGTAGTGTTGCTAGCGAACGCCACCATGAAGATGACGGCAAAGGCGAAAAACATGACGCCAATGAACCGACTGGGAGAGCGAATCTCGACGAGGACGTCTTTGGCGAAGACCCAGAAGGCTTGGCGGATGACCTCGACGACGACGCGGACAAAGAGCCATAGGGCCTGGCCAATAATTGGACCCAAATGGGTCATCCGGTCACCTTGCGACCCGACTCCAAGCGGACGTGTTGGGTGCAGGCCAGCGCGGCTTCTTCGGGGTGATGCGTGGCCATCAAAACTACGGCACCTTGCGCACAGATGTCTCGAACGACGTCGAGGACCAGCTCACGACCAACGGGGTCGAGTGCGGCGAATGGTTCGTCGAGCAACAACAGCTTGGGGGTCTTCATCAGCGCGACCGCAAGAGCCAAGCGTCGCCGCATTCCAGCCGAGAACATCCGCACTGGATCGGTTCGTTTAGGGTCGAGGCCAACTTTCTCGATGAGCTCGTCGACTTGGGTGGAGTAGCCTCCCAGACGTGCCCAGCTGCGTAGATTGTCAACGGCCGAGAGGTCCTCGTATAGACGAGAATCATGGGACAGGAAGGAGATCTCGTGTCGCATAGAGCGGCGGTGTGTCCACACGTCCCGTCCATCGAAACGGACTTGGCCGTGGTGCGGCTGAATCGCGGTGGCGGCGCAGCGCAACAGAGTAGACTTGCCCGATCCGTTGGGACCCGTGAGCTGACAGGCCGTCCCGGGTGCCACCGTGAACGATACCCGAGCCACGGCCCATCGCGGGCCGTATCGGCGGGCGAGGTCATCTACGACGAGTCCGGCGTTGCTGTCGGCCACTTCGGCATCTCCAGATGGTAGCGCTCCTAACGCGACCACGGCACTGCGCTCGTCCAGCGCCGCGCGAGGTTGCGGGATCCATTTCAGCTGCTCTCTGGCTCTGACGGAGGCATGGGCTTGGAGAGTCCGACGCGTCTACGTGCAAACAGGCATCCGGCCGAGCCAATGGCTACGTCGCGGCAGGTCTGGGGGCGTACGGCGTACATGTCGCAGTAGAAGTCGCCGTTGGTGCGATTGTGCAGGGCAATACAGCGGGTGCCGCAAGCAGTCGGGACGCGATGTAGGTCGGTCCAACCGTCATCATGAACGCGAATACGGTCCTTGTAGGCGGAACCTAGGCGGGTGGCGTCGCTGGGCTCAACAGGCACAGAATCGTAGGCCTCTCGGCAGCAGGCGCCGCAGTCATCACATCCAACGGACCGTTGAGGTTCGTACAACTCGCACGCCGGATCAGTCAGCGAACGTTGCGGCCCTGGGTCATCACCGATGGCACGCCCTTGGCAGGTGGTCGTGTTCTCGAACGTCGATAACCAAGCACAGGAGGCACAGGTAAGTGGGAGGCTGGAAGGCATGGGGGCGGTCTAACGGGCGCCCATTCGTCCGGCTTGATAGTGGCGCGGTCCTAACGGAGGATGTCCACGATGCGCTTGATTTTCATTGGTCCGCCCGGAGCCGGAAAAGGTACGCAGGCTGCTCGTATTGTCGAGCGCTTTGACATTCCGCACATCTCCACCGGTGACATGCTCCGCGCCGCCGTGAAGGCAGGTACGCCTCTGGGGAAGCTTGCGGACACCGCCATGAAGGCCGGACAGCTCGTGACCGACGACCTCATGATTGGTCTGGTTCAAGAACGTATCGCACAAGATGACGCGAAGAAGGGCTTCCTCTTGGACGGATTTCCGCGCACAGTCCCGCAAGCCGATGCGCTTCAGACCGCTCTCGCGGGTCAGACGGTTTCACTCGACGCTGTGTTGCTGCTGGAAGTGAAGGACGACCTTATCGTCGACCGCATCACTGGCCGTCGCACGGATCCTGAGACGGGCACCATCTACCACATGACCTTCAACCCGCCGCCGGCGGACGTTGCAGGCCGCGTCACCCAGCGCAAAGACGACACCGAGGAGGCGTGCCGAGCACGCTTGGAGAGCTACCACCGTCAGACGGCACCATTGGTGCCTTTCTACGACGGCCACGGTCTGCTCAAGCGGGTTGACGGCGTGGGCAAGCCGGATGACGTCACTGCTCGTATTCAGACCATTCTGGGCTGACAGAAGCGAACGACTACCCAAGCATTGTGCTTGGAGTCGGACGTCCCGTAGTGAGGGCCACAACGGGACGACCTCGCTTCTCGCCTTCGTTGTCTAGGCGTGCGATCCAGCGGGCTCATCGACCCAGGCGTACACCCGCTGTCCCTCATGGTCTCCGCTGCGCACCTCTTGCAGCACGAACTCCCCATGGGGACTGACGACGCTGTCGCACTCTTGGCAGCGGTGGAGACGCTCGTACAGGGCTCCATCGATGGGGGTGCGCTCAGCCAGACGAGGAACCAATCTGAACTGGGACGCGATGGCACGCCACCCGGGCTGGACGGTACCCTCGAAGACCTTCGCCTTTGCTCCAGAGCCGTAGCCACAGATTCCAATATTCGTTCCCTCAAGGACTGTTTCGTCGTCCAGGTCGGCCTCGAGGGTACTCATGAGTGCCAAGAAAAGTGAGCCGGTGTACTGGTTGCCGACCAAGCTGCTAGCCCGCTGGCCACGTTCGATCTTTTCTTGGGCGAAGGCCGCGTATTCGGCGGTTTTAGAGACTGCGCGCCGGTACGATTCCCGCGCTGCTTCGTAGGCCACACCGTCTTCAAAATCACTGCGCGACGGAGCGAGGCCAATTTTTGCTTCCATGGCGCGCCACTCCGGCTGCAGCTGACGGTCATGCCGGTAGATGTCCGGAAACATGCGCTTGCCCTGAAATGCGTAGGGAAGATGCATCACAATGCGCGACCATTGGTCGGTCAAGATGGGGTCGCTCTCCGCCAATCTCCCGGACTCCAGGGCTTGCTCGCGGAAGTGGGCGAAGGCACCCTTCACCGCGTCTCGGTAGTACTGGTTGCTGAGCTGGCCATCGAAGAGTGGTGTGTCCTTGTGGACTGCGATGGTCTCGGCGTCGAACAGGTCGTCGCCGTCGGCTTGGAACTGCTCCAGCATGCGCTCGAGAATCCCGTCAGTTACGTCTGCTCCTGCCTGCTTGGCGCTCGCAAGCACCCGGCTGAGCAGGTCCCGTACAGGCATCTCGCGGCGCGGCTTGAAGAAGTCGTGGACCGGGCGAGTACATACGCCAAAGTGTGGACCGATGGCTAAGAGGCGCGGGTCTTGACGAACAATCATGGCGCCACCGCCGGCACCTTGGGTGTACTCCCCTGGGCTGTTGCGCTCGTACTTGGCGTTGTCGGAAAACGCGACAATGCCAATCCGGTCGTCCTCTGGAGCGCGCGCCACCCAATCGAGCGTATTGTGTAGGGCGTCGACAGCGCCAATGCAGGCAAAGGTCAGGTCGACAGCATCACAGCGAACAAAGCAATCGGGACCGTACGTCGGGGCATATCGCTGGGTCAGCATGTCCAAGATGTAGGTGGCCGTTGGCTTGGCGCCATCGAGAGCACTCTCGGTGCCGAGGTACAGCCGCCCGATGGACCGTGGGTCGAGGTTGTTCCTGTCGATCAAGCGTACAATGGCGTTTGCAGCCATTGTCGCTGGGTCCTCGTGGACGTCTGGAACGGACATGGCCTCAAGGCCGAGACCGCGCGACAGCTTGCCGTAGTCGACCCCTCGAAGAGTTGCGAAGTCCTGCATATGTAGAAACAGTCTCGGGACGTGTACAGCGATGTCATCGATGCCGACTGAGATGGACATTAGACCTCCAGGTACGGAACGTCTAAGCACTCAAGGGTTTGGCCATGGTGTGAGACGACTAATGTTGACGCTGCCGTGTACCGCAGTCTACTTTTGCGGCCCGTTTCAGCTATAGTGACGCCATGCGGAGGGCTTGCTGGCCCGCTGGATTCTGTTCGGATGGATAGTGTGTGGGGCGGTGTCCACTGCACAAGCAGCACCCGAAGATCTGGGTGGCGTGCGGACAGCTCAGCTCGTGGCACAACGGATTCAACCTGTCGACGACGCTGTCTTTCGGGATGCACGTTGCGCTCTGCCAGGGCGACGCACATTCCGACGTGGCCAACGGATTGCCGTGATTGGAGGGGTTTCTATTGCGGTGGGCGTCGGATTTGGATCCCTGGCGCAACGACGCTGGAACAATGACCGCGATGCATCTACGCCTATCGTTGCCGGTGTGACGTTTGGTCTAGTGGGTGCGGCGCTCATTCCCGTGTCGGTCGGCATCATGGTGGAAGGTTCTCTCGATGCGTCTGCCGACACGGAAGCTCGGGTAGGGCGAAGCCAATTCCGCTATGTTTCTCACACCGCCTACCTAGCCATGGGGGGGGTGGCAATGGCGACTGCCATGCTGATTGCATCGGATGCCGATGTTGCCAGTGGGACGGTGATTTGCGCCTTCGTTGCTGGAGCCCTGGTTGCGCCCCATCTGGAGTTCGATGGTGCTGTGCGTGGGCTGCGAAAGGCGGGGCTCATTCAGGTTCGCGTTGTGCCGACAGGACCTGGAATGGCCGTCGTCGGACGTTTCTAACAATGCGTTGCTTGGGGTCCTCCAGGATGTGACAGGTCCACCTGGAGGGCGTGTGCCTGAGCTGCCAGAAGTTGAGTTGGCGCGTCGAGACCTGCATCGGTGGACGGTGACGGGAGAGGCTTTGTCGTTCATTGACGTGGACGCGAAGACGGTGCGCGGCAAGCTGTCCACCAATCCTAATGATGCCCTAAGTAACGGCGTCGTACGGCTGTCCGAAGACGTGAGCGGATGCTGTGCGGTGAACGTATTGCGTGCAGGAAAGCGGCTAGGCTGGCAGTTTGACGGCCCGATCTCTCTGCTGGTTCACCTGGGTATGAGTGGAAAATGGGTGGACCGGGACACGTCCGCGCTGACCCATGTGCGTGCCCGTGCCGTTGTTGGAGACACCACGCTGTCGTTCATCGACCCTCGCCGGTTTGGTTGTTTGGTTCCCGTGCCGACTGCCGCACTGGAGGAGTGGCTGACCCGAGGTCTTGGTCCGGATGCGCTTGAGCAGCCCATGGATGGCCCCTTGCTGGCCCAGGTCTGCAACAGTCGCGGTGCCATCAAGACCGTTCTGCTGGATCAAAAGCGCCTAGCGGGTGTGGGAAATATCCAGGCCGCCGAGGCGCTGTGGCGAGCGGGGGTTCGCCCGGACCGCCCTGCAAACAGCCTGACGTCGTCCGAGTGGGATGCGCTCGCGATTGCCATTCCCGAACAGCTCCGCTGGACCCTCGATGTTGAGAAGGACGGAGAGGTTGTCTACCTGTCCGAATGGGGGTCTCGAAACCCGTTCGCTGTGTACGGACGGGAGGAGCAGTCGTGTCCGCGTTGCACGGCACCGATCGCCCGAGCGGTTCATTCGGGTAGATCCTCTTTCTGGTGTCCAGACTGCCAGGGGTGACAGGTGGGGGAGGGCACGTTAGGGCGCGCGGCGCTCTGTCCCAGGCAACTTGGGGCATCCTATCCACGAGCAAGAGGCAACCATGGCCCGTAAATCATCTCCCCTGAATCAGGGTGACAACGTCGACTACAAAGACGTGCGTCGTCTCCAACGCTTCCTCACCGAACGCGGCAAGATTCTTCCCCGTCGTGCAACTGGCCTCACCGCCAAGCAACAGCGTCAGATCTCACGCGCGATCAAGCGTGCTCGTCAGATCGCGTTGATTCCATACGTGAAGCGCGACTGACCGTTGTTTTGTGGAAAGGGTGGGCCACGTCCACTTCCTTCCGCGATTCAACGTTCGCTCTGGAGCTCTGACTTTGTCGGACATCTCCACGTAGATCAGCCTCCTGCGCTTGCGTAGGGGGCTGACTGTGCATCCAAGTGCGCGCCACAAGAATGGGTGGGACTAGCAGCAGGTAGGGGATGAGAAGCAGCGGGGTCGCGTAGAGCGAAAAGGTATGGGTGCGCATGGTGGACTCCGAATGATGCGGACGTGACCGCACCTTCGGACCTGCATGTATCGTGCCAAATGTATGGGTACTTGACTGCCTAGGTCGCCCATCGTGGCAGGGTGTTCCTAGACGGAGTGCTACGAATCCTGTAGATGCGGCCACGGTCCGGTAATGGCGATGGTCACGCCTTCCGGATGCTGCATATTCACGAAAAGAATGCGCCCGTCCGGTGAGAAACAAGGCCCAGCGAACTCGGCGCCAGGCGCGTCGTCGGTGTCGGCGAAATTATTTTCATTGCGCGCAATATCGTACATCACACCGTCGGGGGTCAGGGCCCGCAGGTGCTGGTGCTTGACGATGTCGGTGGCAAAATAGTTATCTTCGGCGACGATGAGATCACCCCAAGGTGCGACCACTAGATTGTCCGGAAGAGAACACACCGATGGATCCTGGACTTCGAATATCAAGGTGAGGGTCTCGGCTTGTGGGTCAAACTGCCACAATTGTCCAGACTGTACCGGTCCGGCACAGGTGGCAGCGAACCAGATCTTGCCATCAGGCTCGCGGCAGATGC
>JBLHSN010000049.1:0-24839 GCA_047626195.1 Myxococcota bacterium | reverse complement strand
TGTACAGAGACCTCGCTACCTTCTATGATAATGCGTTTCGCGACCACTTCAGTGAGCTGATGGTTCATCACATCTGCAACGCACTGCGCGACCACGCCCTTGTGGCGCCGGCTCGCTTGCTGGATCTGGGGTGTGGCACCGGCCTCTTGGCGATGGGCCTGCACAAGCGCGGCTATCATGTGACGGGCATCGATCAGTCGGACCGCATGCTGGACATCGCCCGGCGTCGAATTGAGCGTGATGAGCTGGAAATTGACCTTCGGGTAGGCGACATACGCGCCTTTGAACTGGAAGGGCATTTCGATGTGGCTGTGTGTACGGGAGACACCGTCAATCACCTTCTCGAGCCGCAAGAACTGGTCGATACGTTCAGCTGTGTGCACGATGCCTTGGCACCGGGTGGTGTGTTTGTGTTCGACATGAACAATCTCATCATCTATCGGTCTCAGCTTTGGAACTGCACAGACGCCAAAGCCGAGGGCGCGAACTACTCGATGACCTGCACGGCGCGCTTCAACGAACGGTCTGGAATTGGCAGGCTGTCGCTGCATGTCGAAGAAGAAACGCCGATGACTACCAAGGAACTGCGCGGCAGTATTCGTCAGCGGTACTGGTCTGACGAGGACATCACCAAGATGCTCGGCGACGCCGGATTCTATGTCGAGTCCGCGCGCACGTTCCATCCGTTTGGAGCCCCCCAAGAATATCCGTGGCTCGAAGCGGGCAAGACGCTGTGGGTCGCCTCACGCGATTGACCGGCTGCAGCCGCGCTACTACTGGGTGAGGATCTCGTGGGCGGCGTTGTGCAGCCAGGCGTCGACGGCCATCTGC
Organism: Myxococcota bacterium; assembly: GCA_047626195.1. Lineage (GTDB taxonomy): Bacteria > Myxococcota_A > UBA796 > UBA796 > CAJXTB01. The sequence continues at coordinate 24,008 of JBLHSN010000049.1, read as the reverse complement.
TCACCGTCCGCGAGCTTGGCGATTCGGGTCTGGATGCGCTTGACACGCTGGGTCACGGCTGCGCGAGACACACCGGTCTCTCTAGCGTAGGCGACCTTGCTGCCTGCTGCGAGGAGCCCACGTAAGTAGGTCTCATCGGCGTCGCTGAGCGGGGAATCCGGCACCAAGCGTACGAGGGCCTCTGGAGATGGCAGCTCGGCATTCCACGCACGGACAATACGTTCGTCGTGGTGGATGGCCTTGCGCTCGCGCTGTACCTTTCGGGCTGCGCGCCACAGCGAGCGATCGGCAACGGTGCGCACAAAAGCCAGCATCTCACCTGTGGTCTCACCACGGAAGCGCGCGAGAGCGCCCGTCATCAGCTGAAGCAGGACATCGCTCACAATTTCGTCTAGCTCGGACTCGCCAAACACGCCTCGGCAGCAGCGCCAAGCCGCGCTCCGCACACGACGGTTCACGTATTTCAACAACAGCTCGAAGAGTGCGCGGGATTCCTGCGTGTGCCGGTCCGCTAACAGATCCTGGAGCTGGTAGGTCAGCTCGGTCATTTTAGAATCCGTTCGAGATGTCGGTGACGCAGCTGTCCGACTTGGGGATTGCGGTCGGAGCTACGTCTTCACCACATTCGTCGGCGTAGGCGGCGGCGAATTGTGGGTTGTCACAGGGGTCACCGCCAGAGATTGAGGCGAGTACCCAGACAAAAAAGAGAATCAACGCGTTCATGCGTCCTCCGTTCGTAAAAGAGCCAGATCGGGGTCTTGGTTCACCATCGCGATGAGTTCCGTGACCAGAGCTTGTGGAAGTGTTGCGCGAATTTGCGCGAACAGCGACCGTGCTTCGTCAATTTCGCCCAACCGGACGAGGGCGCACAAGACGTTGCCGAGGTTCTCGGCGCTGCGCTGGCGCTCGAGGGCGCGTGAGAAGTGGTCGAGAGCGTTGTCGTAGTGGCCGCGTAAGTAGGCCACAACGCCGCGGTGACGGTCCACGGCAGCGAGATTGGTTTCCTTGAAGGGGCCACCGTGGTCCAGAGCCGCGAGCTCTTGCTCACCGGCCAACCGAGCGGCTTCTCCCCAATCTTGCACTCGCGGACTGGCGGCCAACACATGAAGTGCCGATAGATAGTGCACCCGGTCCAGCCGACCACTCTCGTAGTGGTGCTGAATGTGAGCGCGAATATGGTCCGGAGTGGTTGAAGAGTCCTGAATCATGGCACCGATTTCGGTGAGCACCCGGCGGTGACGAGGGTCTACCTGGGCCGATGGCGTGAGGTAGGCGACCGAGTCGACCTGTTCAATGATGCGCTCAAGAACGGAGCGGTAGTCCATGATGATTTCCTAAAAAGCGAGTGCAGCAGCACATCTGCAATAGATGTATGGTCAGATGCCAGAATGTTAACCATGGTGACGAAAACAGTCCGTGGTTGACGTTGTGTTGACGTGAGGAGCGCGGACATGAACCGTCAATGGTGGTTGGACCGGGTGGAGCCTCGCATCGCTGATGCGGTGGAGGAGCGCTTAGCAGCGGGCGGACGAGACGTCGGAGACGTCTTGGTAGAGCTGTGCAATGAAGGTGTGTTCGTTCATGCACGGCTTCAGGAATTAATGTCGGACCTTGAGAGCGTCATCACCCTGTCTGAAGGGCCCGTTCAAGACTCGTTGGAGGTGCCACTGCATTTGGTGAGCGAGCTGGGTCGTGGAGCGATGGGGTTTGTACACGCGGCACGCGACAGTACCTTGGGCCGAAATGTGGCTGTGAAGAAGATGGACCCAAAGGCGGTCCACAATGACGTGATGCTCGGGCGGTTCAAGGCTGAAGCGCAGATCACGGCACAGCTCGACCATCCTGGGATTGTGCCTGTCTATGCCTTGTCATCCGACCGAAACGGTGTGCCATCGTACTCAATGAAGCTGATTCGTGGGCGCACGCTCACCGCTTGGCTGACGGCCTGTGGGGCCCAATACGGTCGCGGCAACAAGCCAGACGACGAGCATGACCTCACGTCTCGTCTAGATGTCTTTGTGCAGATTTGCAACGCGGTCGCCTACGCGCACTCGCGGGGGGTGTTGCACCGCGACTTGAAGCCGGACAACATCATGCTGGGCGCCTTTCACGAGGTGCTGGTGGTGGACTGGGGTGTAGCGAAGCTGATTGGGGCCACGGAAGGGACACTCGAAGGGCTGCCGTCGAGCACTGCCGGAGAGGGAACCGAGATTGGAACGGTTGTTGGCACACCGCAGTACTGCTCACCGGAACAGGCGCGCGGTGAAAACGATCAACTCGACGCAAGCAGTGACCAGTATGCGCTGGGTCTCATGCTGTTCGAGATGGTGTCGTTGACTCGGGCGTTGCGCGGGAAGACGTCGTACATGGTGCTGATGAAAGCGAGCAATGGCGATGTACCGCCAATGGTCCACGCTCACAGTGAACGGATTCCGCGTCAGTTGTTCGGTATTGTGCGCAAAGCCACTCGACTGGCGCCGCAGGACCGGTTTGAGTCTGTGGAGGAGTTGGCGGATGACGTGCGGCGGTTCCTGCGGGACGAACCTGTCTTGGCGAGCCCAGATTCTTGGGCCCAGACCGTTGGCCGGTCCGTGGCCCGCCATCGGCAGGCAACGCTCAGTATCATCGGTCTGCTGCTTGCCTCCTTGTTTGCAGTCGCTCTAATTGCAGTCGTGGGAGTGATGGCTGCAGCCGAGGTGTCCGAGCGGGCTGCAGAGGAACGCGAGCGCCACGTTATCGTTGCATTGACCGCGGCCAGGCAGCAGGCGAGCATTATCGACGCCGAGTTGTTCAACACCGAAGCGCTGGTAACGGGGCTGGGAGGGGCCGCTGCAGAAGCGCTGACGCGTACGCCACAGACCTCTTTGCCCGTGTACTTGGCGACAACATTCGGCGAGCCCGAGGGCCCTCCAGACCAGGTGCAGAGCGCCCACTACGGTGCGGTCATCTCGATGGAACATCCCGACTTGCATGTTCCACAGAGCGTACCGCTACTTTTGGTGCGCGAGCAGCTGCAACAGCTCGTGGGATTGATGCCTCAGCTTCGCCTCGCGCTGTTGCGGTCGGAGAATCCGGCTCTGGCACGGCGCCCGTGGGAAGGCGTACGCCAACGTGTGTTGGATGAAGGGCTCATCGCCACGTGGACGTATGTCGCGACCGAGCAAGGCGTACTGGCTGGTTATCCAGGTGTGGGCGGGTATTCACTGGATTTGGACCCACGGACACGCCCTTGGTACCGGGTGGGGGCCGATGGGAATGGGCCACAGTGGAGCGCGCTATCGGTCGAAGAGAGTGACCCAGGTTTGTTGCTGACGTGTACACTGGCGATTCGAGATGCCCAAGGCGAGCGTCTGGGAGTGGCTGCGGCAGACCTTGCTTTCGGTGCCTTTATTGAACGCTATTTGGATCCCACGGACCTGTCGATACCGGCCGAAGCGTGGCTCGTCGACTCCAATGACCGGGTGGTGGTTCGTTCCGAGCAGAAGGCCACCGCACGGACCATGACGACCTACTCGCCGGTCCCATTTCCGATGACTGAGGTTCTGGCACAGATGGACCGCCATCCTGCAGGTCAGGTGGTGACGGAGGTTGAGGGAGAGTCGATGCTGTTTGTTTGGACGCCGATGTTGGCGGTTCCATGGACCTATGTGCTGCAGATCCGTGAAGCGGACTTGGCGTCGCTGTAGGGTGGTGTGCCGTGCGTGGATAGTCCCGCGTCAGCGGTCCTACATCGGGTCGTAGGTTTATGATATTCCATCATCATGCAGTCATTGTACCGATTCCCCCGAGGTTCAGTATGCGCAGTTTACTCCAAGCGTCTGTTGCGTTGTTGCTCTCAGTAGGTTGTGGAGCGCCGCAAGTCAGCAATTCACTGGTCCGTCAGCTGCCGCAGAGGTCTATGGTTATTGCTGATACCCTCCAGGTCGAGATTGATGGACTAGACGGTGCGGTTGCGCAGAAAGAACGCGACGTTCGCGACGCCCGGGACGACGCGGAGGTCCTCGATCTCGAAATCCGTGCACAACGGGCAACCATTCAAGCCGACAGGGCTGCCATCAAGTCTACTCGAAAAGCAGGCGCCACCGACCAGGTAGCAGCGGTGACCGAGCGTCTGGCAATGAGTGAGGCGGTTCTCGATGCCCTGCGCGGACAGGCAGGCGTGCAGAATGAGCGCGTATCGCTATTGGAAGCACAGCTTGTAGTGGTCCAGGCGCAAGCCGATGTGCGTCGTTCAGAGCGCCAGTTGGCGTTGGGACGCGCAGTCGATGTTGAGGTGCAGGCCCTCGATGTGGCGCGGCTGGGTGAAGCACGGGCGTCGGCCGAGCTGGACTTTCAGCGGGCGCTGGAAGATGTGGCCAACGCCGAGCGCAAGTACACAGAAGCTGGTGGAGACGGGATTCCACCAAGCTTATTGATGGAGAACTCGGTGGCGGTCTCGCGTCAAGAATCCGAGTTCGCCACTGCTCGTGTGGCGGCCACCTCTCCTGGTTTAGTGGCTGCGCCGGCGGTCTTGACTGCTGGGATGTCGAGCGCTGAGCGCGAAGCTGCCGCTGTGGTACGGGCCACAGAGCGTGCCGAGCGCGAGACGGCGCAAGCGGAACAGACTGTTGAACGTGTTGAGGAGCGGGGTGAACGCGAGACCACGCGGACCGAGCGTGAGACGACGCAGGCGCAACAGACTGCTGAGCGTGCCATAGAGTTAATGGAACGCGAGAGTACGCAGGCCCACCAGGCGGCTGTGCACGAAGCCGAGCCTGCCCAACAAGCGTCTGAGCAGGCCCAGGCGCGTGCCGACGGCGAGGCGGAGCACGCTGTCCAAACGATGGCTCGTGTCGAAGAGCAAGCCCGTGAGCGTGCTGTACAAGCTGCCGCTAGCCAGGCGGAAGAACGTCTACAAGCCGCTGCAGCGACAGCGCTTGCGGAAGAACAAGACCGTGAAACCGCCGAGGAAGTGGTAGCTGCAGAGCGTGTGACTGCAGCAGCGGCGGCTGCTGAGCGCATCCGTGTGGAACGTGAAGCAGCAGCGCAAGCCCGTCAGCAACACGCAGCGCCGGCGCGTGAAGCGGCAGAGGCTGCTGGTCTTGCTGGGGCCTCGAGTATCGCTCAAGAGGCAGAGCGGGCGACGGAAGCCGTTGAGCAGGTCCGGGCAAAGGCACGCCAATATGAGGCGCAAGAGCGTCGCGTGGCCGAGGAGCGGGTTGCGCTTGAGGAAGCGGGTGCGGTCCCTGTGCGACTGACTGTCGAGCCGTCATCCGAAGAAGCGGAGCCGGTCCAGGCGGCTGGTGCAGCGGTTGCCGCGCAGATCTCCGACACGGCGGGGGAAACACCCCTTCCCACGCCGGCTGCGGCTCCTATCGTGATGGGTGAGGCAGAAGGTGCTGGAATGACAGCGCGACGGCCTGAACCGGCGAAGCAGCCGTACTGGCTCAACGGTGAGCCGACGCCTGTGCAGCTCCAGGCGTACTGGAAGACGTTGCGTGACCTACAGCATCCGTAGCTACTGGATGCGTGGGTGAGGGGCCTCGGACTCGACGGTACGGTCGGGTTCCTGGCGCTCCTTGTTTGTGCCGTTGCGGAGAGCGAACAGCGACACGCTACTCTGTTATCGTCGCCCCGCGAGCATCCTCAACTGCTTGGTCCAGTCGGGCTTGTACTCCTTGCGACCAGCCCTTGAAGGTGGCCGTGACTCGACCGTCCTTGCCAATGACTGCCATGGTCGGCAGCGAGCTCACGCCGTAGTTGCGCTTGGTCGCGCTGTCCGGGTCCCTCGCGACCGTGTAGGGCATCTCGGTACGGCGGCGGAAGCGCTCGATGATGCGTACATCTTCGTCGGTAATGCCAATGATCACCAGGTCGTTGCCAGCGTTTGCATGAAGGTCGGCCAGGTGAGGGATGGACGCCCGGCATGGGCCGCACCACGTAGCCCAGAAGTCGAGCACGATGACCTTGCCGGCGTAGTCGCTCAAACGAATGCGGTTGCCGTCTAGGTCTTCGGCATCGATCGCTGGGGCGTCTTGCCCGATGAGCTCCTGTTGATTGGACGAGCCACGGCTGCTGGGTAGGACGATGTCGCCGCCGCGGTCGTGCAGGACGGCCAGCTCGATGTCTTGACCTCCACGACGTAGAATGCGCAGGTAGCCTGCGTGAACTTGGGCTTGCGCGGGGTCGCCTTCGGCGGCGTACAGATCAGCGAGGGCTTGCTGCACTTCCCAGTCGAAGGGATTGAGGGCTACGGCGCGTGCGTAGCTACTGCGCGATTCGGCGAGGTTGTTGTCGAGTCGGTAGATCTCGCCCAGTGTTTTGTGGGTGAGGGTGAACTCCGGGTAGTTCTCGAGCGACCGAGTCAGGGCCAATCGGGCAGAGAGGGTGTCGCCGAGCTCGATGTGGGCACGGGCAATTCGGTTTGCGGTGAGCGGCGACTCGGGGGCGTCGGCTGGAATAGCCTTGGCATATTCAACCAGTGCGGCTTCAGGACGTTCACGCTCAAGAAGCAGATCACCAAGGCGTACCCATCGGGCGAGGTCTTGGTTCTGCGATAGAATGGGGTCGCCTTCAATGTCGGAGACGCCTTCGACGACGGTCGGCAGGGTCTCGATATTGCGCTGCACGTACGCCTGTTCACCAAGCCAGGTTCGCCACGCTCGCTCGAACGTCGGGAAATCACTGAATCCGGATTCAGTGGCCAGTGCGATTCGTGGGTCAACGCCTGCACCTACGCGGGGAAGAGCACGTAAGAGGAGTTCGTCCCCGCCTTGCTGGAATGAGAACTGCAGCATGGTGGCAAGCTGAGCGTAGGCAAGTGCGGCGCGCTCAGCGGTGGGGAGCTTGGCAAGCGACGGATGCATCTCGTCGAAGGTGACTAAATCGTCTTCCGCCAGCGCGGTATCGATGAGACCTTGCTGGTGGATAGTGGGCATGTAGTCGTCGGCGACTGTGCGGTAGCGGCCGTCTAGGTATTTGGCGATGCCCTCTTGCAGCCAGACCGGTGCTTTGTCATTCGTAGCGCGTGCGATGACCAAGTGTAGGTACTCGTGCGACAGTGTCTCTTGCCACCCGTAGCCGCGACCGAGAACACGCGGAGAGGTGACGAGCAGGCGTGACCACTTCGACAGGCCAACGATACCGGTGGTGCGAACGTCGTCTTCGGTCAATGACGACGACGCGATGAAGCTCTTAGCGTCTGGGAACAGCTCAACGATTGTTGAGCCTGGGGGCTTCTCACCAATCAGCGGGACGGTATGTTGAACGGTGGCGGCCAGGGCGGTGACGGCATCGTCTACAAGGACAGCATCTGCTCCCGGCAAGTAGCGAATACGGAAGCCATCTCGCTCGACTTCGGTCCAGCCAGCCGTGGTGAAGAGCGTGCGTTCGTAGAGGGCCAAGCGCTCGTAGCGGTCCTGCCAGCCACCGTCGACAGCGATCTTGAGTGTGTCGTAGGCAGTGGGGTAGTCGCCCGCGTAGAACGCAACCTCGGCGACCAGGGCTTGGATGTTTGGATTGGTGCTGGCGCGCGCGTCCATGGCGTCCAGCTCAGCTTCCGCGCACACCACATCGTTGCGGTCCAAACATTCACGCACATCTACCGTGCTGGCGTGGGCGGCAGAGGCAAGAAGCAGCAGTAGAGGAGCGAGCAAGCGAGGCATTATCTATCCGTTACCACCCGTCGGCCTTTGTGACCGACCCTATGAACACCCAAGACAACCGATGACGTCAAGCCTACCCGGCAATCCTACACCTGTGCGAGCCATGTCACGGCTTCAACCCGTTTATGGCCTCGGGACTTCCACCGGTCGTCGAGGGCGTCGCGGCTGCCGAGCCGAGTGGCCTCTGGGTAGTACTTGCCAACGATAGGGTCGTCGACCGACCAGGGCGGGCCGTCCATGACCGAAGGGTCGTAGTGTAGGACATTCATCATGAGCTTTGCCTGTGGAGCCATGCACGCGCGTAAGTGAGCAACGTAGGCTGCGCGTTGGTCAGGATGAAGCGCGATGAATGCGGCGCGGTCCCAGACGCGGGTGATGGGACCAATCGTGGACGGGGAGATGTCGAAGAGGTTGCCGGAGTACACAGTGAGATTACCCGATTGGGCCCGTTCGCCGCCAGGAACAGTGCTCCATGTGGGAGTGAGTCCAGCGTCTGCGAACAGAGCAACCACAGCATTCTTCGCGAGCTCAAGGCCAATCACCTGATGCCCCTTCTCCGCAAGCCAGGCCAGGTCGACCGACTTGCCACAGAGCGGGACGAGAATTTGGTGCGGGCCCCCAGCGAGCCAGTCTTCGCCGTGGTCGTGAAGGTCGGTGTGAACGGCATTGCTGTGAAAGCCAATCTGCCCTGCATCCCATTTTGCTTGCCAGAATTCGGGCTCCATGTTGCCTCCTTGTGCTCCGGTTGAGTCGTGGTGTGGAACCGGGCAGCCCGGTGTGGTATCGCCTTGTCCGATGTCCGACCCACGCCACGCCGTAGTCCTTGCAGTGTTTGACGCCTTTCGAGACGCCATTCGAGACAAGTCTGCTCCACGTGCAGAAATGCTCGCCACGCATGCGGGCTGGCGCGGCCGTGGACCTGCTGTGGGACGCTACTTCCGCCGGGCGTCTCGTTTAGGTCATGTGCCAGACGCTTCTGAGGAGGTGGTGGTTCGTGATGATCGTGCGGCGGTCCGGTTTAGCGGTGCTGACGGTGTGGCTCACGCGCTGTTTGCCTTGGACGAGGAGCAACAGTGGCGCCTGGTGGCTTTGCCCCAGGATGCCATTCGCTCGGGTCTACACTTGACCGGTCGCCTGTCTACCCTGACCCGCATCTCGGACTTGGCAACGAGCGAGCGGGCAGCGGCGTGGTCGCGAGAGGTCGTGAGCAGTGCCGGCGAGTGGCGGCCTAGCGCATGGCCCAAGGATGCTGGACGGCTCGGGGCGGTAGAGAAGCTGCGCACCCTGACCGGCGAGGCGGGTGTGCGTATCGACCGCGCGGGTGAATGGGATCTGCCGGGCGTGGACCGAGTGGTGTGCGGACTGCGCTTTACCCGTCGTCGGTCGGATGTGGTCGACGAGATGTGGGTGGTGCTAGACGTACCGGGCTCGGGGCGTGGTCTCTCGGTTCACCACCTGGCGTGGAGCGATGACGTCGACGAATTTGTTGCCGGTATTCCTCTGGACTGGGATGGGGAAGCTGTTGTCGGAGACGAGCCCGTTGCCGCAGAGTCGGTGGAGACGGACGGCTACACACCGGCGCAGCTGCTCAAGTTATTTGATGCCGCGCGAGCGTTATTCTTAAAGGCTGGCGGTGGGTCGGTTGCCGATACGGGAGCGGCCCTCGACGCCGTACGCACTGCGTATGCGAAGCGCGTGTACCGGGGGCGTGGTTCAGCCGGACGGCTACTTCCAGCACTCGATATGAGCGAGACTTTACGGGCGTATATGACCGAGCGGAACCCCGATGCTGAGCCCGTCATCAACCGTGCCTTCGTCGCCAGCCATGCGTCGGGCATGCTCAATGCGATGATTGGTGCTTTTGCCAAGGCGCTGGCGCCAGAGACGATATCGGCGGTGTCACGGACCGGGAAAATGGTGACCGTCGACGTGGTGGATTTGGTCGGTGGACTGCTCCCCGGCGCAGACACCGAAGACGACTAGCTCGGCGGATTGCTGTAGTAGTAGTCGAGGCGGAACGGCGACACGAGGTGGTGGAGCACGTTGTGGGGCAGGTGCAGGTCTGGAAGTCCAACCTCTCGGCATTCCTCACCTGCGGGCAGGTAGCGAGTGCCGAACAGTTGGTCGAACAGGACCAGGTTGCTGCCGAAGTTGTGGTTGCTGGTGTCAGCATCGGTGTGGTGGTGCCACCGGTGGAGGTCTGCGGTGGCGAAGATGTGGTTGAACACCCCGTGTTTCAGATCGATATTCGCATGCTGGAGCATGCCGTGCATGGACGTGAACAAGGCCACTAGGGTGAGTACTTCGCCGCCAGCGCCTAACACCAGAAGTGGGCCAATCTGGCAGGTATAGGTGAGCACGACGTTCATGGGGTGGTTGCGACCGCTGGATAGGACGTAGAGCTGCTCGGAGCTGTGGTGCATGGCGTGAACGCGCCACAGTAAGGGGACGCGGTGTGCTGAGCGATGGACCCAGTAGGCACCAAAGTCGCCAATGATGAGGGCGAGGGGAAGCTGGAGTAGGACGGGCCAGGACGATGGCCACCAGCCGAGGCCCACGTGGTCTGCCGCCGAGAAGGTCGCCCAGACCAGAACGCCTAGGACGATAGCGCGGGACAGCTCACCAGCGATGCCGGTAATGAGCATGTGGACCATGTCGAGGCCGTAGGTCTTGGCTTCGCTTGCCCAGGACCGCTCGTAGGGCATGAATCGCTGGGCCAGAGCAATGGGTACCACGCAGATGGCAATCATGACAATGACAGCCAAGGCCGGTGGTACGCCCGACCTCAACAATGCGAGTCCGCCTAGAACCGCGAGTGACAGAACCGTCGGAAACAATCCGTAGGCTACCCAACGCCGCATACACCCCTCCCGTGGCGGTTTTAGAACCGCTTTTCGTCTCGGCAGCATGCCGAGAAGTGACTCGGGACCGCTGGTATCCACTATGGATCCATCGGATTTTCACCCCGATACTGTAGTGTGACGTGTAAAAGTGACGGTAGAGTCATTTTTTACGTAAGGAGGTGTCAGCACAGGTCGCACTCTAGGAGGGAATGTCTCGGCGTGGCGGCTCCGAACCTTCAGCTATGGGCTTCAGACATCGAATCCACGGCATCTCAGTTGTCGCTCTCACCATGGCTTTCGCGATGCGAGATTCCTGCTTATGCCCCGTTGCGATCAGCCGTCTGTGTGGAGGCCTGACCGCTGATAGCTAACATCCCAACATGGCAAGACCGTCACAATGCGACGGTCACAACCCGAGTATCGAACGCTACGCATCCTGCATTGGGTCGTAGGTAGTGAATATGTCGAGCATCTCGCCGTTGTCGGTGAAGAGGGCCTGAAACCAAGTCTCATCATCCTCGCCAATGAAGGTGACCTCAACAACGCCGTTGGCGCTGAACTCCAGCTTAGTCGTTGTCCACTGCTGGGCGCGCCACAGAAGCTGCGGGGAGTCAGGGACTAGGATGTACGATGGAGCGCGGAAGCTGCCAAGGGGGCCGGTAAAGACCTCCCAGGTCCGACTGCCGGGACCACTGGGGGTCACGGTAGAGACCGCCGGCATGTGGTGGTCTCCGGTTAGGATGAGTACTCCGGAGATACCGTCAATAGCCGCAAGGAAGGCCAGGCGTTGCTCGTTATAGGCGTCACCTTTCCAGGTGTCGTTGCGCGCGACCTCGGCTTCGAGCAGGCCGGGAAGCCGCGAGATGGGAACCGGCGCACAGATTAGCTTCCATGTGGCGCTCGACTCGGCGATGCCTTGAACCAGCCACTCGAGTTGGTCTTGGGACACGAACTCCAGCTCCTCTGGGCGTCGCTCACTGCGCATGTCCATCATGAACACGTCTACGGTAGAGCCCATGGACAGCTTGCGCCACAGCCTATTGGGGTGGTCTGGGTCTATGGTGATGGGCAGCACTTCGCGCATGCGGTCGCGGCCGAGGTCCATGCGTTCGGTATCTGCGGGGTCGAAGTTGTTGTCGACCTCGTGGTCGTCCCAGGTGAACGCGTTCAGTGTGTTTGCAAACAGGGCTCGGTAGGACGGTGACTGCAGATTTTGCATCCACAAGCGCCGGAAGTCTCCAGAGTTCTGGCTGTTGTCTTGGTACACCGTGTCGCCGAGTCCAATGTACAGGTCCGGGGAGCCACGTTCGATGGCGCGTGTGAGGCTCGGGAAATCCACATGTTGCTGGCTGGAGCAGCTTCCGGCGAGAATCGTGACGCGAGTGCGAGCGTCTGCCTGGGGTGGCATGCGTCCTTGGACGACGGTGGAGCTGGCGTCTGCTGTAGTGATCTGTACAGCAATGGGAAGCCCAGCGGTCAGTCCGGTCAACGTGACACGGATGTACCCAGCGTCATCAGCGACCAGGTCCATTGATTCTTCCGCAGCCCAACCGTCGTTCCATTGCGACCAGTGCACAGTTGCGGAGGCCTCTGCCGGAACGCGTCCGACAACGATGACAGAATCCAACGACGGGTCACCAACGGCGATGTGTGCGACATCTCCGACAGGCGCTGAGACGCCGGACCACGGCTCATCTGCGCGGGTTGGTGGCCCCTGATCAACAGGTTCCAAGACTGGAGTTTCTGGATTGCAGGCAATTCCCACACCAGTTGCTGTGAGGGAGGCGAGAAAGGCGCGACGGGTGGGCTTAGTCATACAGCGGAACTTATCCGGCCGAACGATGTACTGACCACGGGTCGACCTCAGATTGTTGAGTGAGGTAGAACGGAACATTCTATGTCTGCACCTCTGAAGTCTGCATCGAAGGGACGCTTCCAGATCTACGACCCCATTGGGGCCGGGGCGGTTGCAACTGTTTACCGCGCGTATGATCGCAAGCGGAACGAAATGTGTGCGATCAAAGTGATGAATGAGGAATCAAGCAGTAGTAAGAAGCGCCGGTCGCGTTTTCTGTCGGAAGCCGCTGCGCTGGAGTCTTTGGAGCATCCAAATATTGTGCCGGTTCGGGCAGTTGGCGAAGATAAAGGCCGGTTATGGATTGCGATGGAACTCATGGAGGGCGGCAGTGCAGGCCGTGCTCTGAAGAAACAGGGCGCACTGTCGGCTGAGCAGGCCTTAGACATTGGTTACAAGGTGCTTTTGGGGCTTGAGCAAGCGCATCTAGCCGGCATCATTCACCGTGATGTGAAGCCGCAAAACATCCTTCTTGGCGAAAACTCTGCGGTTAAGCTGTGTGACTTTGGCATTGCTCGACAAGAGAAAGTGAGAGATAGCGAAGCGACGGCGGAGGCTCTGACCCAAATGTTCGACCGTCTCGGCTCGATCATCTACATGGCTCCTGAACAACGGGCAGATCCACGAGACGTTGGGCGCGGTACAGACATCTACGCAATGGGTGCGACGCTGTTCGCACTGCTTACCAGTCGTCGACCACCGGATCTGTCCCGCGCGCCGATTCGTCCCAAGATGCTCGATCCGGTGCCGGCTCCACTTCGTCCGCTGATCCTGAAGGCAACCCACTTGGACCGCACGCAGCGGTTTGCCACGGCTTGGGAGATGGCCGAAGAGGTCAAGCGACTTCGGGATCACGCGCGAATCAAGCCCGATTGGTATAAACGTCCGGCACGTCAGCCTCGACAAGGGGCTAAGAAAGACGACTTTGCCCAATGGCCGGAGCGGCACACTGGCACGCCAATTCCGCTCGTCCCGGAACAGGTACCGGAGACGCCAGCAACTCTGGACGCTGTGGAGCCAGTGAAAGTTAGACTTCCACAGATTCCCAGTCCGCTTCACCGTCGTCAGTCGTATTCACCAACGGCAACGGCAACGGCAACGGCAACGGCAGCGGTAACGGACGTGCCGCCGCCACGACCCCGGGCGTTGGTTCACAGATTAGATGCGGACCACGACCCGTCATTTCTCAGCAGCGTACCCATTTGGGTGTGGTTTGGGCTGGCTGCGGTTGCCGGTGCAGTGCTGTTCATCGGCGGATTGGTGGGTACGCTGCTTGTCATGAAGCTGCTGATGTAACGGCGCTAATCGGGCTGGCAGGCAATGCGTTCGGGTCCGAGGTCGAGTAGCTTGACCAGCGTGCTAAATCCTGGGTGTACGCAGACTTCGGTGGCCTTGGCTTCGGCGCGGCTGAAGGCAGTCACGTATTCGGTGTGGAAGATGGCTTTTCCGGCGCGGCGGAAGGGCGTGTAGGTGCCGCACTCCTCGTACTCGTGGCACTCTTCGTTGAGGGCCCAGTCGAACCAAGGCTCCAGCTCTTCCAGTTGCTTGATGTCGTTCTTGAGACCGATGGACAAGGACCGCGTGTGGGCTTGGTCGGCAATGAAGCGGTTGAATTGTAGCTGCTCTGCGGCACTGATTGGGAAGCCGCTGCGGTTGGTATGGCCATCTACGTTGTCGGGCTCGACACCATCACATCCCCGTTCAACCGCAAGGTCTAGGCGACGCTCAACCATCTCAAGGACGGCCGGATGGCTGACGTCGAGCCAGCGTTCGTCTGTCCAGCCAAGAAGGCGGTCGCCGATGGCCTCTTCGGGCATGCGCAAGGCGTCGTCGCGAAAGCTCTCAACAGAGCCGGCGCTGAAGTAGCAGACGACGGTCTTGCCAGACAGGGCCTCAAAGACGGAGTCTGGAGTTTCGAAGAGGTCTACGTCGTACATGTCGACGTTGAGCGAGGTGTCGATCTCTCCGGTCAGCTGCCACTGCCAGGTGGTTCCTGGAGCGGGCGTCCACACCTCGGTGAGGAAGGGGGCTGCCTCGGTATACGCCCTACATACTTGGCCTTCGTGGTCGAAGGTCTCGCCGTCTGCGCAGGCCTCCCTCTGGGTGACGCAACCGGTACTCACTACGGTCACGACGAAGAGGGCTTTGCGCATTCAAGCTCCGAGCTACCGCTTACGTAGCATGGTCACGCCGTCTCCCACTGTAATGAGAACGCGGTCTACGCGTTCGTCTGTCGAGCGGGCCTGGTTGAACGCGCGAATCGCTTGCGTTGCCGGCCGGTCATCATCCGTGCTCAGGACCGAGCCGCCCCACAAAACGTTGTCCACGCAGATAAGCCCGCCTGGGCGAATGAGAGCGAGGCAGTATTCATAGTAGGCGTCGTAGCTTTCTTTGTCAGCATCGATGAAGGCCATGTCGAAGGAGCCGGCTGCGCCTTCTGCAAGGAGCGAGGCCAGGGTCTCTGTCCCAGGCGCGATGCGCAAATCGATGCGATCTGTGACACCTGCCTGGGCCCAGTATTCTTCGCCAATGGCGGTCCACTCCCGGCTGACGTCGCAAGCGATGAGCATGCCGTCATCGGGTAGGGCAAGGGCCATAGCGAGCGCTGAGTAGCCGGTGAATGTGCCCACTTCGACAATGCGCTTGGCGCCGGTCAAGCGGACGAGCATGGCCAAGAATGCGCCTTCGTCAGCACTGACCTGCATATTTGCCTGGGCCAACTCACCGGTGCGTTCGCGCAGCGCCGTCTGTGCGGGGATTTCGGGAACACCAACACGTACGATGTAGTCGTATAGGGCTTTGTTGACGGGGGTCGGCTCTCTGGACACGGCGTCTCCTTATTGGGGCAGACCCTGTATCCATTCCGTGAATGTGCTGAGTCCGTCGTCTTCGATGAACAGGCAGCCGTGGGGGTCGTAGTCGGACTGGGCTTGGCAGTCGGTCCGTCTGGCGTCGGGCAGTGCGTCGATGAGCCAGTCGGTGGTGATGTTGGGGACTTGGAGGTCACCAATACCCACCAAGAAGGACTCGGGAACCGGCTGATCAGGCGCCAGGGCGAGGGGGTCTGACGGGTCCATGATCATCTGGAACAGCACGAAGACCGGGTGCATATCGTCTACTTGTTCCCACGATTCCTCCGGGATTCCCATGAGGGCGCCGACGGCTTCCGAGCCATTAGGGTCAGGAGGGAGGTCTGCTTCTACCAAGCCTTGAAGCAGCTCAACGACGTCGTTCTCGGTACCGAGGAGGCCGGTCTGGACCACGTAGTTGGCCAAGAACCCGCCGCTTCCCGACTGGAACGCCGTGTCGGCACCGTCGCCGTTGACCATGGCCAGGGCAATGTGATTGGTGACCGAGCCCAGGGAGTGTCCGAAGGCGCCGACGATTGTTGGGGTGACGTCTACGTCGTCTAAGGTCGGCAGAACTTCGGTGGAGAAGCGGTACAGCACGTGGTGGTCAATGCCGCCTTGCCGCTGGTTGTCGCGGAAAGCAGGCAGATTAGCAATGTTGTAGAAGCCCAACGACCCGTCGAAACCTTGGTCAATGAGCGGGTAGCGCTGGCCGTACAGCGGTTGGTCGTGGCTGACAATGGCCACACCTGCAGCGGCTGCGGCGTCGCGAATCTCATCACTGCGACGAGCGAGGTTTACTTGTTGAACGGCATGGTAGGCATGGCCAGCGGTGCCGTGATCCCAGCTCATCACGGCGGTTGCAGGAATGTCCCGCGGGACTTGGATGACGATTCGCATGGCTTCGGGCTCGCCCGGGAATCCGAGTGTCCCGTCTGCGTTGAACGCGATTCGCCCATCTGAACGACCGAAGTCGGAGAGAAAGCCAATGCCGGGAGTCGCATAAGGCAGATCGGCGAGCGGTCGCCAGGCGACGGTCTGGATGCGGGCTTCGAAGATGCGCATCGAGTCGGTGCTTAGATCAATGGTTTGGCTGGTTTGACCTGCGCGGTCGGCGAGCCAGGTGACTTCCGTCTCACCGCCTATGTAGGTCGCGGTGAACTGGGTGGCGTCGCGGCCAGAAGGCGTCATGCCGGGGGCGAAGGCGATGGACTCGACCTCACGCCAGTCGGTGGGTTGAAGCCAGGCGGGGTTGGCGTCGAGCAAGGCGTCCGTGGCATCGCGCAGGGTGTGGAGCTGGCCGATGCTGTCTTGTACGGTGAAGGTCGAGGCGAAGCCCACGCGCTTTTCGTCGTCCAGGCCAGCGGGGGTTTCGCTGCCCTCGGTGCGCTCCACGAGTCCCTTCGACAGCACGACAGCGTACTGTTCGCCGCTGCGCAGCGGGTCGGTCGGGTTTGGGGCGATGACCAGGGTGTTTGGCGCGTAGAAGGGGTCGCCGTTCGGGTCTCGAATGAACCGCAGTCGGAGCGCGGGGCGGTGGCCGCTGTCGAGGGAGACCAATCGAACGTCATCGGTCTCGAGTCCCTCGGTGGTCTCGGGTACGTCGAGTGGGCCTGTCAGCTGTAGGTAGACGGGACCGAGGTGGGAGAATCCGTGCACGCTCTCGCCGACCATGCGCGCCCAGCCGCCTACAATGGTGCTGCCCAGCTGAGCTTCGGGAATCGGCCATCCGGTGAGGTCGACGGTACCGCGCTCGGTGAGCAGCTCGTCGCTGGGGAAGGGTCGGTCGAAAAAGAAGGCATCGCGAGAGTCCTCGACGACCACACTAGGACGGTCAGCACAGCCGGCAAGCAGAAGAAAAAGCAACGGGCGCACAGACACTCCAAGCGTGGCCGCGACCCTAGCTCGGTAGCCAGCGACCCTCTACTCGGGAGGTGTCGCGAACGGCGGGTTCATGGCAATGTCGAGAGTCATTGGGCCTTCGCCGCATGCCACTCCAATAGGACCAGAGCGCGATGTACAGCCACCTGGGCAGATGCCTTCGTTGGCACAGCCGTAGGCGGATTCGGGGCAACTCCCGACGACAGCCGTGAGCTCGTACGCGCCGAGTGGGAGGTCGGTCCAGCTGAAGTCGCGGCCCGTGCTGGAGTGAGCCAGCGGGGCCCCATCCAATAGGATCTGGACAGGCCAGGCTTGTGGGAGTTCAACCACGTTGACGGTCAGACTGCGTGAGCTCACATCTCCGAGATCTGGCAGTGTGACCAAGGTCATGTCTGGCTCGAAGCCACCTTCGAGGTCGTATTCTTGGATGTGGCAGGCACAGCATGATGGGCAGTTTCCCGAGTCAACGCTCAAGAAGTCACACTCGGCGCCGGCGACGACGGACACGCTCATGGGGCCGGTTGTGACATCTGTAAACCAGTATTGGTGGCCGGTGTACGAGGTGGGTTCCTGCCCGTTGACCGAGAGCATGATCGGAACGTCGGAGCCAATGCCGGCGACCACTACGATGGCGTCTCGGACATTCGGCGGCTGGCTCAAGACGTGCAGTCCGCCGAAGCTCGCGCCCGCAATAGCCAAGGTACCCAGCACGCCAATGCCCCAAGCCGTGATGTTCCGACGGCCGCGAGGCTTGGGTAGGGTCAGGGTGAACGTGTCACCGGCAGCCGGGGCGAGTGTGACGCCGACGGTCGACCGTTCGGTGGCTGGCGGCAGGGTGACGCGAAGGGGCAGCCGCGCCAGGCTGTGGCGAGGAATGTAGGGAACGAGGGCATCGCGAAGGGAAGCGGCGTCTGACAGGCGGTGTGCTGGACGTGGGTGAGTTGCGGCTTTGACCAGGTCGCGCACCATCTGCGGAAATTGGGGACCGGGATCCAGCGGCTCGGACCTGACTTTCCGGTGAATCAGGTGAACGGTCTGCTGCCGTGGTGCGAGGTCTGGGTTCTCGGGAAAAGCAAACTCGCCAGTGAGGGCTTCGTACAGCACTTGGCCCAGGGAGTACACATCCATCAACGAGGGGTCGGGGCTGAGTTCTTCGAAGAGTTCCGGCGCCATATATGCAGGTGTCCCCGGCATTGTCCCGGCGGCAGTCAGGCGGGTGCGCCCACTTTCAACGGCAATGCCAAAGTCTACCAAATGCGCCACACCACCGCTGTCGATGAGGATGTTCGCGGGCTTGATGTCTCGGTGGCGAAAGCCCCGTTCATGGGCGTACTGTAGGCCGTCTGCGACGACTGAAAATGCCGTGGCGGCGGCGTCTAGCGACATGGGGCCGCGTTGCAGAATATGGGCGACTTCTTCGCCTTCTACCAAGTCCATGGCCATCCACAGAAGGCCGCGTTCCGGGTCTTCGCCCCATCCTTTGACGCCGACAATGGCTTCATGCCGCAGAGAGTCCAGTGCTTCAACTTCGCGGGTGAAGCGCTCGCGTTCTTCGGCGTAGGCCCTTGGCTTTATGACCTTGACCGCGGCACGGATACGCTCGGTCAACGAGTTGGTCGCCAAATAAACGGCGCCCATGCCCCCTTCGCCGAGGGCACGCTCAATGACCCAGTCTCCGATTCTGTCGCCTGCTGACAGCATAGCGCACTCTCCTGACCAGGTCGCGAGGCTAGCACGGTCGTACGATGCATGTGTGTTTGTCGGCGATGTCGGAGCGGGATGTCACGCCTCGTGCGATTCCCAAGTACAGTGGGCGCTCTGGAGGTCGTATGACTGTTGAAGAGATTCGAGAGAAGGCATGGCAGTTTGCATTGATGGCCGAGAGCCTAAAAAACCACCGAGCGAATGCAGAAGAGACCATGGAGGTAGCGTCGACGTCGATTGCGATGTCCATGTTGTTGATTGAGCAGCAACTGGACCAGATTCGCCAGCATCTTCAGGGAGAAGACTCGAGTGACGGCGCGTAAGAGCTGGTGGGCACTTCTTGGCCCTGGACTGATCTGGGCCGGCACGGCTGTTGGCGTGTCGCACTTGGTGCAGTCCACTCGCGCGGGTGCCGGCTTTGGCTTGGCGCTTGTGTGGGTTGTGGTCGTCGCAAACGTAGTGAAATACCCCGCCTTTGAGGCTGGGCCTCGCTACGCAACGGCTACAGGAAGCAGTCTCTTGATGGGGTACCGCCGGAGAGGCTTGTGGATGGTTGCCATCTTTTTGGCGGTGACTCTGTCCACGATGTTCACGGTGGTGGCTGCTGTGACCATTGTGGCGGCAGGTATGACCGCAGCACTCGCCCCAGTCACCCTACCGGTGAGCGTTTGGGCGGCTGGCTTGTTGGCGCTGTCCATTGCTATGCTCGCCATCGGCCGGTTCCGTCTTCTCGAAGCCTTCATGAAGATTATGATGGTCATCTTGGCAGTGGCTACGGTGCTTGCCGTGGCGGTGTCGCTGCCGAGCGTTGACTGGTCGGCGGTTGGCGCTACCCCATGGGTTCCGACAGCCGATACGGCGACGCTGGCATTCGTAGTGGCGCTCGTCGGCTGGATGCCTTCGGCGATTGATATATCGGTTTGGCAGTCGCTTTGGTGTCTGGAACGAGCGCGAGGTGCGGGCGAAGCGCTCGATGTCCAGGAGGTCCGTTTCGACTTTAATGTGGGGTACATCGGAACCGCACTCCTCGCGCTGTGCTTTGTGTTCCTCGGGGCAGCCATGCTGTTTGGCTCGTCCGAGGAACTTCCGAAGAGTGCAGGTGCTTTTGCGGTCACGCTTATCGATGTGTTCACCGCATCGCTCGGGAATTGGGCGCGTCCTATCCTGCTCATCGCGGCCTTCGCGACCATGCTGTCAACGACAGTGGCGGTCGTCGACGGCTTTCCGCGAGCCATTGAGGGCGCGGTGCAGAGTGTTCGCCACGACGGTCAGCCGACCGAGCGAACGTGGGTATATTGGACGGCGCTTGGGGGCATTACTTTGGGAGCACTTCTCATTATTGTTCAGTTCACCGGTCATTTGTTAGCACTGGTAGACCTGGCCACAACCTTGACGGGGCTGACCGCTCCGGTTCTGGCAGCGATGAACTTGGCGGCACTTCGTGGTGCCGAGGTTCCCGAGGCCTTCCGCCCGCGTGGGGCGTACTTAATGGCGCATGTGGCGGCGATTGTTGTGCTTGCGAGTCTTGCCGCGCTGTACGTCTGGGTGCGGTTCTTCGCAGGCTAGCGACGCCTTCTTACTAGGACGACAGTGAAGAGGACCATCCAGGATGGAAGGTGCGGCGCTTGCGAGCACGAGGCGCCGCCACCGAGACGGAATACAGGGCCGCAGATGTCGATGATGCCGTCGTTGTCGGTGTCCCGGCCAGGTTCTACGTCGTCTGGGCAGGCATCACAGACATCTCCAATCCCATCCGTGTCGCGGTCCGCTTGGTCATCGGACAGGTCGGGACAGACATCACAGTCGTCCGGCGTGCCGTCGGTATCTGCGTCTGCGCTGCTCTCATTGGCGACGCCGGGACACGGGTCGCAGGCGTCGCCCCATCCGTCTCCGTCTGTATCGGCGGTGTCTGTTGAGTCCTCTGGACACACGTCACACGCATCTCCGATGCCGTCACAGTCGGTGTCGAGCTGGTCGTCGGCGCTGTTCGGGCAGGCGTCACAGCGCAGGGTGACTTCGAGGTAGGGTCTGCCGTCGTCGTCAACAAACTCAAGGCCCCCGTGGCCAAAGCCGTCCGCGTCTTCATCGAGTGCGAGGACGGAGACGGTACATCCTAGGGTGTTGTAGTCGAACCAGGCGTCGATGTTGGCGGCGCGTGGGTCCGAGGCAATAGCGCTGGCACAGAGAGATGAGCGGGTATCGACCAAACCTTCGTCGGACGCATCCACCAGGTTGCAGTTGAGGTCTTGCGACGCTTCGGGCATGCAGGCGTCTTGCGCAAGAGCGGATGCAAGGAGCAATAGCCAGGTCATGGGGCATCCCGGTCTTGTGCTGCGAACCACACGTCAAAGGACAGTTCGCTAGCGGTGTCCTGGGCGTCTGTGTAGTCCATGATATTGAGAGTAGTGTGGGACAAGACTTCGCCGTCGACCACAACGTGGTGTTCTCCAGAGTCGGCGTCTGGCGAGAGCATTCCCATGCCTTTGTAGCTGAGCTGACTTCTTGGCACGCCGGCGAACACCAGAGCGTCCGCGATACCCTGGGCGCGGCTGAGCGACAGGGTGTAGTTGGCCGAGCTGGTGCCTTTGGAGTGTGCGTAGGCGGCGATGAGCAGATGTTCGACGTTGTCTGTGGCGGTGAGCCACTCGGCAAGTTGCGCGATGTCTGGGTACGACGACAGGCTGGGAATGGCCTCGTCTGGCACGAATGTGATGGGTTTGCGCAGCTCAACCCGTCCGTCTCGCACGCGGATGGTCTGGTCATCGTCCCAGGAATCCGGCGATACCTCGAGTTCTGACGGTGTGATGGCCGGTTCTGCCGGCATTCGTTCAGCACGTGAGAGGCTGTAGGTCAGGGTGAGCCGCCCGTGTACAGGACCTGCGCCAGGAGCGACGGCAAAGGCGCGCCCGACACCCAGGTCTATGCGTAGCTCTGGGCTCAAGTCGATAGCCACTCCGACAGAGCCGACGATGGCTGGGGCACCATCGCTGAAGCGACTCTGTGCGATAGTCCACAAGGCCGTCTGCGAGCTCACCGCCACCATGACGCCAGCGTCGATCAGCAGGGCGCTACCTAAGCGAAAATCCCACGGGTTGGATGGTGTAGATTGCTTTATCCAACCCGCGATATCGAGTAGGCCAGTGACGGGGCCCGAAGTCACCGCCCCAACGGCCCCCATATGCACCGTGGGGAGAGTATGTGCGAACCACGCCCCTTGCTTCCCTAGAGGAAGACTAGCTTCTGCGTATCCATCCAGACTTTGCGGTCCATCGATGAACCGTGTGCGCAGGCCAATGCGCGGGTCACCGAGCACAACGCCGTCCGGGGAGAGGGGAGCGACCGAGCCCCCCCATTGGGCCGCGGCGGGGATGGTGGCTTCAATCCACGTGCGCCGGGACATGGCAACACCTAGGGCAACCACACCAACGACCCGGTCGCCGATGACGGTGCCAATGACTTCACCGCAGGCGTCAGATTCGGGGCCCGAGCAGCGGTACTGGTCCATGGGCCTGTGGGTGTAGTCGGCTGCCCATCCAACCCGCACGGAGCCCGATGTTGCAACAGACGTGAGCTGAATGGGCCCTACGGATACACCGGCGGCAGCCACAGGACTCACAGAGATGTCTGTGGATAGGCCGCTCGCTTGCGCCAGTCCGGGCAAGGTGAGCAGGGCAATGGGAAGGAGGGTTCGCAAGGTCCTACAGTAGCGCGGTCTGACGCGCTTTACTGGGAAACTCGGTCGCCTAGGCCCCATTCGCGTTGGCTGTGGTGCCACACGCGGGGCGCGGTGCCGCCAAACCATGGGGTCGCAAACTGCCCATGTGCGTTGCAGCGGCAGTTGCCGTCCGATGGTGTGGGACAGGCGCGAGCAATGGGAAGGGTGCGCTTCCACCGCTTGGGGTCCACTTGGTAGCCCATGTGTTCGACCCATGTGTCCGTGGTCCACTCGGTGAGAACCGCGTAGAAACAGCATTCGCATCCTTTACAACGCCACCACTGGGAGGTGTGTCGGCGTGTTTGGTCGCGACTGATGGAGGCAATGCTAGCGTGGCAGTGCAGCGGGTGCAGACTGCAATCGGGGCAGATCACGGGCGCTCCTGGATGGAGCTGGAGGTGGAGGAGCGGGGAACTTGGGGAAGGGAGGTCATTGTAGGAGATAGCAGGATCACGCGCAAGCTCAGAGGCAGGGTTTGCCGCGGCGAGTGTTGTCGTGAACGGTCTGCAAGTGACGGGGTTGGTTGCGGGTAGAGGTGTTCCGAGGTCTGTTAAAGGTATGCGAAGTTTCATACTGTTGGTGATGGTGTTCGCGGGCTGCGAGTCCGTGGCCTGCTGGGACGTCGACGGGAATGTGACGGCGGGAGTCTGTGAATGTCCCTCTGGCGACGCCTCAGCAGACGCACTTGCCGCGGTCAATACGGCTCGCGGCGCCTCGGGATTGTCGCCGGTCGTACGCTTGGCGGAGCTGGATGCTGCCGCTCAAGGCCACATCGCCTACCTCCGTGCGAACAACCCAGACGATGCGGGGGTGTCCTCACACGGCCAGTCTGCTGGAAACGCCGGATTTACCGGAGAGACGCACTTCGAGCGGGCGGTCGCGGCAGATTGGTCTGGAGCTCGCCTTTACGAGGATATTAGCCGTGCCGGAGTCCCCGAACAGGCCGTATTTGGCTGGCTGCGCACGGTCTATCATCGTGTTCCCATCCTTACTCCAGAGGTCGACGGCATGGGCTACGCGCAGACCTGTTCGGATGGGGTTCGCTTTGATGTCGCTCTGTTTGCCGAGTCGGGAAGTGCCACATCGGCTGACGTGATGGTGTGGCCAGCAGACGGAGACACGTTCGTCCCAGGACGCTGGGATGGTCTTGAGCGGCCGGACCCCGTTCCAGACATTCAGGCGGACCTCGGCTACCCGGTGAGCGTTCAATTTCGCCGTGAAGTCGGTGGAAATGTGCAGGGGTTCCGACTGTTCAATGCCGAAGGGGAAGAGGTCCCTACACGATTTATCGACGCCGCTTCCGACCCATCTGATTCGCTAGATGACGAGGTGTTTGCCGTTCCGCTGGCTCCGCTCGAGCCGGAGAGAACGTACCGAGTACAGGTGACCGGGAGTCTGCGCGGTGCGCCGTTCACTCGGGAGTGGGTCTTTGGCACGCGGACGGACTCGCAGACTCCACAGTAGGCTTCACTTCAGCGCGTTCAGCTCACTCTCGTCCTTCCCCAACATCTGGAGCTG
>JBLHSN010000048.1:0-25406 GCA_047626195.1 Myxococcota bacterium | reverse complement strand
GGGCATTCGGTGCTGTCAAAGCGGGTGGTGGCCCACAACAGCTCGTTGCCTTCTGGGTAGGTGTAGTAGCCGCAGGTCGTACGGCCTTCGCCCGAGGAAACGAGGGTTTTCTCTCCGGTGTTGAGGTCCATGACGAATTGCTGGTCGCATCCGCCTTCGGCAGGCGTGGCCTGGTAGATGAGCGACTGGCCATCTGGCGACCAGTAGGCTTCCGCATTCTCGCCGCCGAAGGTGAGCTGGCGCAGGTCGGCTAGATGGGTCTCTTTGGCGTCGAGAAGGGCGGAGGCATCGGTTCCGGCAGCCGGTGTCCACTCAGCAGTGCCATGCGGACTGTTCCCGGATTCCGAGGTCTCGCCCCGCCGGCCGAGGGTGGCGAGGAACTCAACATTCTCGCCATCACGAACCACGGTAATGCCGACGGAGTCACCAGGCCGCCGGTCACGCAGCACGTAGGTCATGTCGTACAGGTTCTCGATACCCACGCCGCCGATATCGATGATGACGTCGCCTCCCCGCAGACCAGCTAGGTCAGCTGGGCCGCCGCCGCGAACGTCCGAGAGCAGCACGCCGCCGTCTTCTGCGGCCATGGTCGTGTAGTCGGGGACGGTGCCCAAGTAGGCGCCAAAGCCACGTGCGTCGCCGGCCATGATGGGGGTGTTGGTGGAGGCGATGTAGTCGGGGCGGCTATCCAAGGTCAGCGTGCGGCTCAAGATGCCAGCGGTCAGCGCGGTGACTTGCGCACCGCCTTCAAGATTGAGCAGCTCGATGTCGTCGTCGGGTGTGTGGTACTCGTCGTGAGCGCCGGTGAACAGGTGCAGAACGGGCATTCCCTTCGCGTAGAAGCTGGTCTGGTCGCTGGGTCCGTAGCCGTCGCCGCCAAGGTCGGGAATCAGGCCTGCGGGCTCGGCAGCTGCGGTGACGATGTCGTCCCATACCACTGATGTGTCACTGCCAAGCACGCGGATGTGCCCGTCGCGAACGCGTCCAACCATGTCCAAGTTGACCATCGCTACTGTGTTTTCGAGGGGGAACAGCGCATTGTCGACGTAGTAAGCGCTGCCTCCAAGTCCGATTTCCTCGGCAGTGAAGCCAATGGCGATGAGTGTGCGCCGGTCTCCGTCGACAGCGAGGGCTTCGGGTACGCTACACACCATGGCCGCGGTGCCGCTGGCGTTGTCGTCAGCACCGTTGTGAATCGCGGTCTCACCGGGACGTAGACTGCCTTCGCCGCCCATTCCCAAGTGGTCGTAGTGCGCACCCACTACCACTGCTTCATCCGCTAGCAAGCCGGTTCCGGGGACAATAGCCACGATGTTCGATACAGAAGATGTGGTAGGGGTCAAGTCGATAGTTCCAGCCGCAGACAGGCCGAGCGAGCGGCTGTTCGGGGTCCCTGTGGTCTCGATCTGGGCGCGCAGACTGGCCAGGGTGAGGTCATCAGAGGCGAGCCATGCGTCGGCTGTCGCGCGGGTGATATGCAGGACAGGGAGGCCAGCGGTGGAAGTGGGGCCATCTACGCGCAGAGCAGGTAGCTTGTCCGGCTCGTCGTCTTCGTTCGCTGGGGTGACCAAAACCAGCGCACTAGCACCGGCTTCGCGTGCGGTCAGCGCTTTACGTCGTAGGTCGCTGTACCGCGATGGACGGCGTCCATCGAAGGGGCTGTCGGCGTCGTCCTCTCCGGGCTCAAAGCGCATGGCTAAGACAATCTTGCCGCTGACATCTACACCTTCGTAGTCGTCGTAGGACAAGTCCGGTGCTGAGATGCCGTAGCCCGCGAACACAACGGTGCCGGTGAACGCTCCGCTGCTCGACCATCCGTACGGGCTCCAGTCGGCGGTGATGGCGTGGTCGGTGCCCGTTGCCAAGGCGTTGTCGCTGCCAAGGGCAACGCCGGTCATGACATCGAAGGTCTGCCGCTGGACCGTTCCGGCGCCTCCGATGGCATCTTTGAGGGCTTGTTCGACGAGTCGGCTAGCGGCATCTAGGCCGTCTGTTCCGATACCTCGGCCCTGCATGGCATCGGTGGAGAGTGCCGTGGCGAGACTGTTGAAGCAGTCGCTGGTGGCAATGACCTCTGGCTCAAGTGACTTTTGCCCAGCACAAGCCGCGATTAGAACGCAGGAATATAGACCTAGTTGGCGCATAGGGCCTCCAGTCTAGGGGGCTATGCGCCGCTGCTGAGTCCGGCCACAGTGGTGCTACAGCTTGGACTAGTTGACGGGGCTCTTGCGCTTCAACCAGAACAGGCTGTGGATGTCGTTGGTTTCAGTTTCCATTCGGGCTTGGAGCGCCGGGTTTCCATGCAATGTGATCATGGTGAGTACTTGGGTGCTTCCTTGGAACACCGTCTCCATGTAGTACAGGTTTGGGCTCTCAAAGCCTTGCTGTGTCCAGCCCGGGTAGTGCTCCCCAAAGTTGGTGAATATCCACTGCTGGCCTGTGGAGAGGCCTCCGGTGGTCATCTCTGCCACCGCACTGCCGTCACCGCCTTCGAGCCACAGGTTCACGCCGCCGTAGTCGGTGCGCATGCCGTAGGATCCGTTGGTGTTGTTGCTGAAGCGCCACCGTGACGAGCGCGTGTCGTCTACACCCATGAACACGGTCTGTGGGCCGGAGTACGTCTGCATGACGTAGGTGCGTCCCGAGCCTTCGGTGGACAGGTGGTAAGTCCAGTCGGAAGACACCAGCTCGGTGGTGAAGTCGAGAGACGGCACGTTGAGGGGTTCGCCATCAATTCCGCGTACGGTGTTGGCGTCCACTCGGACGGTGTGGAAGGTCTCAAACTCTTGCCAGGTTCCCCCAGCGGGCGTGAAACTCAGGGTGTTTCCAGCAACCGTGACTGAGCCCGGGACGTCGGGGTTGCGCATGTTCTGATACAGACCTTGAACCTCAACCACCAAGCTCTGATTGTTGATGAGCGCCGGATCGATGTCTTGGCTGAAGGTGAGGACCAGGGGTTGGTCGATCGAGACGTTGATGGCACCCCGAGCGGGGGTTGTGGACAAGACTTGTAGCGGAGGAACAGTGCCGAAGGTGACCTCAACATCCCGAGCCAAGGGGCTGCCGGCGGTGTCCTCGATATCCGTGGTGTAGACCATGGTGTACAGGGTGTAGACTTGGAGTGGTGAGAGCGGCAAGAACGTAATGGTGTCGCCCGATACCGACAGGTCGCCTGACGTCTGCTCGCCGTTGATAGCGTGGACCAAATAGGCCGAATCAGCAGTGACGGAGCCCACTGCAATCGGAGCATCGAATGTGGCTGTGATGTCGATAAAGACGGAGTTGTTGTCGCTCTGGTCGGCTGGAAAGGCGGAATTCAGTGCGAGTGCGGGTGCGGCCTCGGTGAAGAAGCTCCAGCGCTGTCCGAAATCGTCTCCGGCGGGGTTGGTGCTCTGTACGGATTCGTCGATTTCGACGGTGTACAGGGCGTCGAATAGCAAGGCAGAATCTGGAGTGGCGACCATCACGGTGCCCTCGCCAAACCACTCGACCGTCACCGGAACTCGTGCATCGCTACCGCTGCGGCGAAGGGAGATGGACCGTTCTCCACCCGTGACCGTTGTGGTGAATTCTATTTCAATGGCAGTATCGACCGCCACGTTCCCCGCACCGTCTGTGGGGAAGATGCTAGCTAAGAACGCGGAGTCACCTGGGCTTTCCGTAACTGGCTCGACGTCGGTATCGTCGCCCGAGCCATTGCAGGCAACGGATAGGATGAGGGCTGATAGAACAGCGGCGCGAGCGACAAGGGCCATGTGGGAGTCTCCTGGACGGCTCCTGTATCACTCGTAAAAGGGACGCTCGCGTGTGTTTGCAAGAAGCGAAAAGGTTGCCGTCTAAAGTACGGATGCAATGCCAAGGCCAGCCAGGAGTGTTGCTGTGAGCATGAGGGCTGCACCGGTGAGCAGGGTCATGGCGTGGGTGGCGTAGAGCACGCGGGTGAGGGTTGCGCTGACGGCAATGGGGCTGTAGGCGAGGCGACGGGAGCGTAGGCTGGCGGTGAGTCCACTGATGGACAACACGAATCCAAGAGCGAAGACACAGACGTACGCCATGAACACGGCAAATGTGGGTCCGCTTAGCCAGCTACTACCAAGAACCGTTGTGAAAATACCAACGGTGGCGGAGCCCATCATTGCGGTGGCGGCGACGGCGGGCCCTACCCATGCGCGGCGAACTTGGGCGCCACGGAAGGCGACATCCGCTTCGTCCGTTGCGTCACACGTGGTACAGACGAAGCCCCCTGGAAACACCGATAAGGCTTCGATGTCGTGGAGGACTTCGCAGGTGCCGCACAGAGCGGTTGCTGGAACGGCGAAGCGGAAAGGAATGTGATCAATACTGCTGAGTTGGTGAACAGGGGCGGGGGCGCTGGCGAGTTGTGCAGACATACGGAGCTCCAGAGAGGTGAGGGTCGGTGTGTTCCGACCTCCCCAACCCCATGCCGTTGTGCTCGCATCACAGCGAGTCAAAGACCCTCAAAGCGCGTTGAGATGTTGTTCAGCCCTTGGGTTTCCAGGTACTCGGTGCGGCTGACCGAGCGCTTTGGTCAGACGTTCAGCGGTGCCTAGTGAGCTGCGCAGAGTGTCTCGTCGTTTGACGGTGCGGACATCGAGAGGTTGAACGGATATTCAACCCCGTTCGCGTAGACCTTGCCAAGGATGGCAGTCGTGGATGTTGCAGGCATGGCGAGAGGCATGTCGATATCCGTACACTCGTAGGGAAATAGTACGACCGTCGTGTCTGGAAGCCGAGCCACGACTGCGTTGTTGCGTTGAACGACTGCGAGACGAATGGGGATTGGGGCCACCCCTGAAGCGACCGCGTGCAGGGCCATTCGTTCTCCGGGCAAGCGGCCTGCGCGGACGATGATCGGCTTAGAAAAATCGTCGGTGACCAATATTGGAACCACAATTACCGTGGCTCCCACCGTGAGTCCCACTGCGGCTACGCAGCCGACATCTCCAGAGTATCGAACATGGACGGGTTGTTCGTACCCCGGCAACAGCACAAACGATTCAGGGGTGATGGTGAGCTCAGCCGTGGTGCAGTTGATGCCATTCCCGAATTTCGTAGCAGCAATAATTCCACTAATCCTTCCGTTTCCGGCGTTTTTAATTTCGAAATCTACGGTGTCCTGCTGTCCTGCGTGAAGGACGACGTGGTCCGGTACAATTTCTAGCGTGCCGGCGGTCGCGAGACTCAGGAGCCAGATCACAGGACTTTGGTAGCATCGGACGCTTCGGCATTAGGGGCCTGCGAGATCACCCCCGTATTGAGGTCTCGCGTGACCCGTATTGTAATCTGCGGCCGCTGATTTTCGCTTCGTTCGGTATCGGTCATCACGTGAACGCGAAGCGGTACCTGTACCGTGGCACGAAGGCCGATGACTGTTGTGGCTGGGCTGGAGCCGGGCCCGCCTGCGGCGAGTGTGGTTACGGCGAGTGTGGTTGCTAGGAAGAACTGGTGCATGAGGAATCTCCAAGTGGAGACACTGCAATCCGTGTGCCAGTTTAATGTCAGAAAAGTGGCGGTTTCACCAGGGAATTTTCCGGTAATTCAGACTAGGCGTACTGTTCTCCATACGGTTTGTGTCTCACACCGGTGGAGGCCGGCCAGTCGTTCGTGGGTGTGAGGGGGGCTGACCACTACAGGGTTCAGCGCCAAACCTGATCGACAACTTGGCATTGTCGTATGATCGTCTTCATAACCGAGGAGTTGGTTGTGGGTCGGTCGTATCCAGAGGTATTTAGACGGAAGGTCGTAGACGCATATGAAGGTAGCTATCGCGAAATCGGGGAACGTTTCTGTGTCGGCGAGACGTCGGTGAACCGCTGGGTAGGGTTGGAGCGCTACACAGGAAGCGTCTTGGCGAAGGTCCAAGGCAGGCCTCCAGGGGCCACGAAGGCCACCCCGGAATTCGTAGCGTTGGTTCGGTCTTTGGTGGAAGATGAAGCCAGCGTGACCAGCAGTGAGATTGCCAGAACTGTTGAGCAGAAAACTGGCATCGCCCTGTGTCAGCAGATCATCTGCAAGGTGTTGAAGCGCAGTGGCTACAGCTCAAAAAGGGGGGCTTGCGTCCGCCAGTTTACAGAACCCAACGGGTAGTCCAGCTTCGCAAGACGTTCCGTGATGAGCTGACGAAGTGCCTGGACGTATCGAAGTGGGTCTCTGTCGACGAGACTGCGGCTTACGGGGGTGGGCGATGGGATTGATGGAAGAAACCGGCGCTAGGATGCGTTCAGGGCGGCCGCCAACTGACGACGTTGTGACTGGTTACTACTAGGAAGGTGGCGGCCGCCCTGGGCACGCCAAAGCGTCGGGTTCGAGATCAAGACCGATGCTCACCCCTGTATGTCTCCATGAACAGACGATATAGATGGTCAAAGGTCAGCAAGCCGGCCATCATCATCGACAATCCGCATGGCAAGCGCGTCAGCATCGTAGGCGGAATGGCCGTGGATGGTGTCCGAGCTCAAATGACGTTCGAATGGACTCTGAACGGTGACAGGATTCTCAAATAGATCCTTGAGCATCTCGGCCCAACGCTCGTACCAGGAGATATCGTGGTTCTCGATGGGCTGAGTGTCCATCGCATGGTGGGGGTCCGTGAAGCCATTGAGTGGTTTAGCGCTACTGTTTTGTTCCTCCCACTCTACAGTCCGGACCTCAATCCCATCGAGCACACCTCGAGCACTTTGAAAGCGAGACTCCGGTCGGCATGGATAGGCAACCTTGAAGACCTTCGCTCGTTGATTACCCAGGTTTGGGGACAACTCGATGCGTTCTGTGCGGGCTGGGTGAGGAACTGCGGCCATATTCTATCACGTTAAACGCGTAAGCCTGTAGCGCTACTTTAGGTGATTTAGTTGTGAGCACGCGACATGGTACTCGTCATGTTGAGGTCAATCAGGCCTAGTCTAACCCGTTTGGGGTAGGCGATATTAGTGGATGACGGCTTAGAATATCGCAATACTTGGAGAGGACATTGTGGCCGACTACTACTTAGACGGAAGCCGAGTACCCGTGCCGCGGCCAAAAGCCGGCGACGCGGCCCGATATTTACACATTGTGAAAAATCCTCAGCGTGACGAGGCACCTTTGGTATTCGTCCGAGACGGACTCTCGATTCGCAACTTAGAGATTCCTGCCGCCGCGCGGGCTTCTCTGATTCAATCTCTCAATGATGCGACAGAACTCCAAGAGGTGAACTTCGCCTATGGCCGTAAGTCGTCTCCGTCGTACATCAAATCCAACAGGGTTCGCGAAAAGCTGCGCTTCATCGATCTGGGAAAACACAAATCCGTTGTCGCGATTCTACGCGCGTTGACCGTTGGCTACAAAGCGCCGAGCACTTGGCGCTGGCGGGACGACCCGAATGGTCCACCACGGCGCGTCTGGAACGAAAAGTTCACCGCCGTCTACCCCCAGGGTGTCAGCGTGGAATGGAAAGACCGTCACGCAGAACACGTGTTCATCAATCGTCTAGAGGTCCTCAGCTACGGTGTCCCACGCGAGGTCTTGGAAGAGGGATTGCCCGATGGATGGGGCGGCGCCTTTCTCAAGGCAGTACTCATCCTTGTTGGGCACAGAGTGGGGGGGAAGTGCCCACGAAAAGCGGGTGTGGTACTGCGCGATCGATACGCGTCGCACATTGGCTTGGTGCAGCCTCCGGGCAGCAAGCTCCCTGTTGATGAACAGAACGGCAAACGACTTGTGCACGAGCTGCTCAACGGCATGGCGCCAGTCTACCTCCGACCTGTTCCCAACACATCCGACGAATACACGGCCCACTCCGACTTTACCGATCTGTCCTTCAGTGACCCTCTCGGTCGTTCAGATACCCTTTACAAACTTCCCAACGTCGTGACTCACATCAAAGTAGGCGCTGATAATCGGGCGTATGTCGACCGCATTCGACTTCAATATCGAGATGAGAACTCGCCCGACTACAATCGAGGAGGCGCCAGTGCATACGGAGACTGGACTGAAGTCTCGATGTACCCAGCAACGGATGATTGGAGGCAGTCCGCCGCGCGGCGCATTGCCCTCGGAGTTGGCCTACTGGCCGGACAACTCGACGGCCACATAGCAATGGGCCACATCGCGATGGAAGCGATGGCCGTCGCCTTTAATAAGGTGACTTGGCCCACAAACCACCCTGTCGCCGATATTCTGGCCCCACGTCTAGACGAAGTTGATGCTGTCAACCGAAACGCCGACGACAACATCTGGGGAACTCGCGGGCTTTTCCCAGTCGTCAGCGCAATCGATGAAGCGGGTCTGAAGCAACGGCGACTGGAACGTGCCCAAGCCGTCGATTGGCTGAACTGGAAGCCTCGGTCTAAGTCCATCGCGAAGAACCACTATGCGCCGAAGGTACTCTCTCGCTACTATTCAGATGCAGTCGTGCCCTACATCGAACATGCCCTCGGATGGGACGCAGCGACACAGTCTTTCCCTTGGTTCGTTGAAGGGCACCCCCACTACGCACCCATGATGGCGTTCTTCGAAGAGATTGCCAACGTCCCGCTCAGTCATCGTCCGTGGGATGACGAACCGTTGGCTGTGTGGCACGACCCCATCGAATTCTGCCAAAAGGCGAGTGGACCCGCATTCAGCCGGGGGTCCACGTCCAAACACGTACACCACCTGACGGCATTTATTGTTCACAATGCAACGCTTGGCCACTCCTGGCCAAACGTACGCCAGAATCAACTAGGAGGAGACCCCGATTTCGGCAGTCCCAGCTTGCGCCTGCGTATTGACGAGGGTCCACAGACTCTCAAGTGGCATTCCTTGGCAGCGCCACTGCCGTGCGACGCTTTGTACCTGCTGCTCATCGTTGATGTACTGACCTTTCTCAACGTGGACACTCTGGACAAAGAATGGTCCGACGAAAACGACGAAGTATCCTCGGTAGGACCCTTGTCCAAGACATGCAAGCGAGACCCGTTCGCACGAAAGCAAACGGCAGGCGGCCTCGATGCGTCGCTGGCTGGACGTTTCAACCGAATCCGGATGGCCCTTGATGAACTGTCGCAAGATGCTGATTATCCAGACCCGCTCATCGCTGATGCGGTCCAACATCTGTCTCGGTGCAATCGATGACCGTGATAGCGCGAGAGCGCAGTCCATCCATCATGAGGGGAGACTTGTGGTCCTGTCGACGCAGTATCGCTGCACCGCCACAACCCTAGACGCGAAATTCTTCGTGGCTTGCTGGGCCGGGAACCAGCGTCCGTAGAAAGCGCTTTGGGTTGACTATTCCAAGCTGCACAAGCGGTTTGAGCGGATCGGAGTGCCCGGCCAACGCGTCAACATGTGCGCGACAAGCATCCGCTGTCGCATGCATGCCAATTGCATCGAACTGGGATGCGGCATCCTGGAATGCGGCGCCACTCTCGGCGGGGTCGTCCGACAACCAAGCGATGCACCCCGCGAGCGCTCGCGCACACGCTGTTGGCCAGCGAGCCGGTTCGCGCGACAACTTGCGATGGTATCGTTTCAATAGCACCAAGCGCTTCGGCCCAGGACACTGAACCGCCGCATGAGCCAGCGCAAGGGTCGACTCTAAGCGACCGTGTAACAATGCGCGAATATGGAAGTCCGACCTCATCATTCCACGAACAGCGGTCTGTACGTGCTCAACATCACCAACGTACAGACGCTCCCATAAGCGCGCGTGGTAAATGAGGTACCGGATGCCGAATGCCGCATGCTTACCAGCTTTCTCCTCAATACTCGCAACCTCCGCCGCACAGGCTTCGGGCTGGTCGGACAACATCAGCTGGTACACGCGTGCACCGAGGCGGGTCTGGAGTTCATGAACCAGGCTTCCCGAGCGCTCTCCGCGGATGATTGCCGCGTCGCCAAGTGCGGTCATCCTCGAATAATCACCACGGTATCTCGCGATCCACGCTAAGTGGCGCTCTGCATGCTCCCTCTCCCATCCGTTGTGAGACAGCTCCTCAAACGCCTCCGCCGACAGCGTCAGGTGGCGTTGCGCGACGGCCATTTCTCCGGCAGTGAAACATCCGTATCCACTCCCCATTAGATAGACAGCACGCTCTTCGGCCGCGGAGGAGTCCGATGCAAAATCTTCCATTGCGTGCAATAGCTGATCTGACGTGTCCGGAGAAATGCCGGGTCCAACATCATACGTAAAGGATGCGGCGCGCCCTCGAGCCACGTCTAGTCCACTGCCAAAGCGTTCGGATTCATAGCGATGCCGCGCATGCCATCCAACACCCAATGTACCTTCTATGGACCCCAGCGCTCCTGAGACCGCCCAGCCGAGGTCTAGCCTCAACACGGCTTCTGCGTCGGGACTTCCTTTTGGAGACCCCTGACGCATCCACAACCACCGTCTTGCGGTCCACCAAGCGGTCTGCCAAAGCGAACCGAGCATCGTCGTATACATGCGCATGCCCAACTCACGCGCCGCAGGCTTAGCCAATGCATGTCCGGCAAGGAGGTCGCCGCTTCCATAGGCAACGGTCGCACCATGGGTAAAGGCCAATACCCGACTGGGCTTGTCCGGCGCCGTCTGCGCGACTCGGGTCCATGCGGCCAGGGCATCTGGTACTCGACCCGCGCGGGTAAGCGTCTCTGCATGCAGCCGGTCGATATCAGCGCCGTGCTGCCCATGTTTCGCCGCCATCGCGTACCAATCACTGGCTTGTTGCCAGGCAAAGGCCTTACATGCATCGTCTGCGGCCCGGAGTGCCCATACCGCAGTCCGTTCATCATCAAGCCTGGACATGTGATGGGCGACCCGGTTGGCATGTACCGGTGTACCCGCCATCAAGACATCTAGGAGTCGCTGCTCTGCCAGCTTCGTTTCAAGTACGGTGCGGCAGGTGCTACGCACAAGGTCATGCACCGGCTCCACGGCGGGTTGACCGTCCATTCGGCCGACGACAAGCAGGCCGCGGCCAAGCAAATGCTCCACCTCACTCTCACTCACACCGCAGGCATTTAGCGTAGGTCGGTCCAGGGGAGTCGTGGCTATTGCTGCAAGCGCCAGAACTTCATGGCTGCGTTCGTCGACCTCCAAGACACGTGCTCGGATGACAGCTGACGCATCGTAGGTATCTTGGTTCGACTCTAGAGCCATTCCAAGGAGCATGGGGTTCGCGGCACCGTGCACAGCCAAATTCCGCCCCACAGCGGCACACCAGTCTCTTGCCGCTTGTTCGCTGAGTCCATCCAGCTGAAGAGTCAAGTCGGCCTGAACGTTCTCGTTGCGCGTTGTGACGATGAGACACACATTGCTTGGACGGCGCCGAATCAATGCGTCTACAAAGGCGCTGGCTTCGGGCGACATCCAGTGTGCATCATCCAACCACAGGTAGATTGGCAGCTTGTCAGCCACCATCGAGACCGCGTCAGTGAGTGCCTCGACGGCTAGGTCCACAACGCGGTCACTGTGAGGAGTGGACATCTCCACCTTGGGAAGGAGTGAGGCAAATATGGGCCGCAAGTTCGAAACCGCATGAGACATACGCTCATCACGAAGCAAGCTCGGTTGTTGGGCAAGGTATCGTCCCACGCCCTCGACCCATCCACCCACGCCGGCGTATGGCGCACGCAAGGAGGGATGGCACCGACTGCGCCAAACTAATCCAGGCTTTACTTCCACGACAGAGCGGAGAAACTCGTTGACTAGGCGAGTCTTTCCAACGCCAGCAGTCCCTGTCACCGCCACGTACGGCATGGTTGTCCAGTTTAGGATGCCAGCCAACGTCTGCAACTCGCTGTCCCGGCCAAAAAAGGAATGCACCGCAGACCGGCTGGGGGAACCAAGAACCCGCATGCGTTCGTCAACCGTGCCTAGCAGGCTGCGAATCAATGATGCCAGCTCCGCATCGGTGTCCGGCGGTAGGTCCACTACGAGCCGGCCGGCTGAACCCAAAGACCTCTCCAGTGGGGAGCCGAACGGAGACCTGCCGAGTACCGATTCACACAGAACCAAACCCAGGCTACACAAATCACTGGCGATTCCAGGACGTGCTCCCAGAACGACCTCTGGAGCCATGTAGGCCAAGGTCCCAAACCCAGCTGCCATCGCGCCATTCCAGTCGTCTACCGTGGACCAGGAGAGATCAAAATCCACGAGCTGGGAGGCCCCTGAAGGGCCCACGACGATATTGGCGGGTTTGATATCCCCGTGCCAGCGACCCATACGATGAAGTGCTCGGAGTCCCGCGACCACATCCTCTGCCAGTTTCGCAATAAATGTATCTGACAGCTTCGAGTCAATACACTCTGACAACGCCACGCCATTTGCGCGCTCTAAGACTAGCCATGGCCCTTCTGGCCCGTCCAGCAATTCCCGAACGCCAACCAAGTTTGGGTGATGAACGCCGATGCGTGCTCGGAATTCGGCACGCAGGTGGTGGGCTCCGAATGGGACTTCCACCTTGGGAATCTTTATAGCTACAACATCGCCGGTGACTGTATTCAACCCCTCATAGACATCAGCAAGGGAGCCGGACCCCAGCAATATACCGGCCAAGTAAGGGCCACGACGACTACCAAGTTTCTGTCCAACGGAAAGCAATCAATAT
The DNA here is from genome assembly GCA_047626195.1 of Myxococcota bacterium. GTDB lineage: Bacteria > Myxococcota_A > UBA796 > UBA796 > CAJXTB01. The sequence goes on along the minus strand of JBLHSN010000048.1, from coordinate 12,834 downwards.
CCCACAGCGAACGACAGGAGGTGCTGTAGACCCGTTCGGACGCTGTACGACATAGTACGTGCCAATGCGCCATCTGCAAAGAAAATGATTGATGTCAATTTGCGTGACGACTCCTCACATGGACGCGATGTAGCAATATCGTACGCAGAGTACGTGGAGCGACCGCTCTATGTGAGTAGTTCATGTAGGTCGAATGCAGATAACGCGAGAGGGCGCTCGGTTCGCTCTACGCGGGCATATCCAAGATGTTCGACCCCCATTTTTGAGCAAAACTAGACAGGTTGTGTTGGCACCGACCTGATGTACTGTTCGCCTTTCTTGGGCATGGTCACTGGGTCGTCAGATCGGACCACAAGCGTATGATGCCGAGAGCCTACCCCATGGACATCGGTCTGTGAGTGTTCACGGCCTACGATGATGGAGAGGGGGTGGTCAAGGAGTTCGGCGAGCAACGGCACGCAGTACACAGCAAGAGTTCCCGCGAATGCGGCGCCGGCGACGATGAAAGTAGGCAGCCCTGGCGGTGCCGAGGCTGGCCGTCGGTCACCCCCTGCACCCATTTCCCAGTACTCTCGCAGCGATTCGCAGTGCGTCATGGTCAGCAACACTTCAATGGACGCTACTCGCGCACTCCATGCTCTTTGATGAGCGCATAGACATGAGACCGCGCGAGGCCGAGCTGTTGGCTAGCCGCGGCGACATTGCCATCGGCTGCCGCAAGTGCAGTCACCAGCAGCTGTCTCTGAAACGCCCTTGTAGCGTCGCCGTAGGTTGCCGGCGTTGGACTGTCGGTGGACCCTTGGAAGTGGTGGATCATCACCTCGTTCACGCCTTCACTCGCCGCGAATACAGCGGCACGTCGAATCGCGTTGTTCAGTTCGCGGATGTTCCCAGTCCACTCACGTACGGCTAGCTCTACAGCTGCTTGTCGGTGCAGGCGTAGCACGGGCACCTCCATTTCAGAGCAGGCGCGATTTAAGAGAGAATCCGCGATTGCGGTGATATCCTCTCGTCTCTCAGAGAGCGGTGGCACTCGAATGCTGAACCCAGCCAGCCGATGGAACAGGTCTTCGCGGAATGCCCCGGTGCGCATGTCACCGTTAAGGTCTCGGTTGGTGGCCGCGATAATTCGGGTGGCGGACCGCTGTTGTTTGGACGAGCCCAGTCGGTGGTAGCTACCGGACTGGATAAACTCGAGTATCTTCGCCTGTACTTCTGGAGGCAACTCGCCGACTTCATCGAGGAACAAGGTTCCACCAGCGGCTGCGTCGACTTTGCCGGGAAGCCGACGAACCGCGGTGCTATGAGCTCCGGCTTCGGCGCCGAACAGCTCGCTTTCAGCGAGGGTTGCCGGTAGCGTTGCGCAGTTGATGGAGACAAACGGGCCCTTTGACTGCGGGCTGCTGTCGTGAATGACGCGTGCGAGCATGCTCTTTCCGGTGCCGGTGGGTCCGGTGAGCAAGACGGTCACCGGCTGAGCGGCAAAAAGGGCGGCGTGGCGGAGCACGTCGGCAATGACGTTGGACCGACCCACAACGCGCTTTGCCTTGAGCATGGAACGCCACTTGGTCGTGGGGTCTTGAGAACCAGCGCCAATCACATCTCGCGCAATCAGGGGAGCGAGCGCTCCGGCAACGCGTTCCACGACCTGCAAGGCCTCTTCATCGAAACGGTTGGGCCCCTGAAGGTAGACGACGCCTAGGCCGGGCTGGATGGGAGCGCAGGCCACAGCTTGGATAGCGGCTGTGCGGACGCTAACGAACTGGTTGAAACGTTCGTCGAATACCGCGGACGTTGTGTGGAGTATTGCGCCTTGGGAGAGGGTCTCGGCAACGATTCCAGTCGAGATTCGAGTGAGAATGTTGTCCACGCCATCTTGCTCCATGCCGGTTGCAGCCAGGACACGCCGCTTCCCGTCCATACTGCGGCACTCAACGAAACCACGCTCTGCACCAGAGATAGCAACGAGGAGCGTGAGCACTTCCCCAACAATGTCTCGGCTGTCCGCCTCACTGCGAACATCCAGCAAACGCCGGTAAATATCGCGCTCTAGTTGTGTGCGGTCGGTGTGCATCTGGGCATCTCTCGATTGAGTGGCTCGCAAAGGCTCTGAGAAGAGGTCTAGGAGAATGTTCATACTGCACCCCACTGCGCCAGCTCATCTGCGGATGGTAAAAGTTCTACACGAGAACAGACGTGTAAACCACGGTATGCAGCGCGAAGGTGGGTACGTATGGTCTCGATAGACCGGTTGAGAGAGCGCGCAATTTCGGGCGCAGTTGACCCGTTGGCGGCGAATCGCACGATCTGCGCCTGGGCAGGAGTCAGCTGGGCGAGTTGCGGAACTGTGGCAAGGCCTACTGGATGCAACGTCGCGAGGGTGGTGGTGACGGTGGAGTGGTTCATTGGCTGGAATTCGACCATGTAGCCGGACACCCATGCGACGCACTGTGCGGTCAGCTCCAACTTCTTGTGAGCGTGCGCAAGACCGTACAGGACCTCGGTCAAGGCATGGCCGGACGGGGCGTTGCTCGACATGGCTTGTATCGAGTGGTCGCTGTTCATTAGGACGAAAAATCGCTCATCACCCTTGTCTTGCCATAGGCTGTAGTGTTGCAAGGCATCGGATAATCGCTGACGTAGGCGACGCATCGCTGGCCGGGCTTGAGTGGTGACCTTGCACGTGGCCATGGCCATGACCGTTTGGCCGTCGCACAGGAAGGTGAACCATTTTTTGGGCTCGGACCGACTTTCGACGAAGCTAGTGAATGAAGCGGCAACGGTGGTGTCGCACTCCGACAGAGTCTCTTGGACTGTCCTGCCGACGTTCTCACGCCGCAAACCGTCGGCCATCCACTGACGGCAAAGAGTCGGACGGCTTCGGAGAGTTCGTACCTCATGGATGCGGATGTTTCCCCACGCCTGCTGCTCGTGTCGTATGGCTTCGCTTGGACATGTCGATGGTGTTCGCTTCATTGGTATCCCCAGGGCTTACCCCTCCAGAAGCAACAACTGCGCCAGATTTTATGACGGAAAAAAGGGCTTTGGCCATTACCAAGTCCATAATTTCGTAATCGATACCATCACGATGTCTGAAATACCGGACAAGGCTTCACGTAAAGCGGTGCTAGGACCGACCGGAGATGAATCCCTTAGATTAGGCGACGTAGTTCCTTCAATACCGCCTGAATATTAGACGTCCGATGCAAGTCCACACACGTCACGATGTGACGAACCACTGTGGCTCGGTGAACGCCGAGATGTTTTGCCGCACCCCTCACCGTCCTTCATTGCGCCACTCAAGTACGCAGTACGACGCTCACACTACAGCGTTGCCCGAACAGGTTGACCTGCGGGATGCGTAGTTCAGGTGCGTGCATAGCGACCGGGTGCAACGTGATTATGTCGGGACATAGTGCGTTGCGCCGGGGAAGCTAGGTGCGTGCATGAGCGGCGCAGCCCGGGTCAACCTGGAGCGGCACCGCTGTAGGGTTCCATTTGGACTCCATATGCGCGGTAATGGCAAACTGGGTGTGCACAACTGCCGCTTACAGGGGGAGACCTCCACATTGATGTTGAACCCTACGCTTTGGCACGCCCAGTTCCGCCGCCAACCTCCTATTAGTAGCCAGTTACAACGTAGTGAGTTGGCCGCGTCCCTGAACGCACCCTAGCGCCTGTTTCTTCCATCAATGACGTCGGCCACCCCTGTATGAGTGATTTTTGTCCAGTTAAAGCATTAGCCCAGTCGGGAGAACAGAAATATCCAAACGTGCCAATCGTATTGCCGCTGTGCTTTGGGGTGTGTGCGACCTTGTTCATGTCGTTGCGGGAGTCATGCCCCTTACCCACGACGCCACCGGGGTGGTCGTTGGCATTTCCGGCACGGTATGATCAGCATTGTTGGCCATTTAACTACACGATGCTGTGGGTTTCAAGATTGACCAACATGGGTTCAACCTAGCGTAGATTGGCCTCACTACGTGGGTCTGTGCGCCTTTCATCTGGAAGGAGCGTGTCGTAGCGGTTCAGCTCGCTGGCCTCGTCGGAGGCCTGGCAGATGTGGGGTACTTCTTGTTTATGGACTTGGGCCGGTTTGTTCGCCTTGTACCTGGGCCTGTGATGGTCATCGGGTCCGGTAGCGCCATCGTGTTGGGCTTTGGCATGGCGTACTCAAACCGCAATACCGCTTGAATTCGGCGTTGCTGTGGGCTGGGTGTACCGACTAGCGGCTCCTCGTCCTCCGCTCCGCGTGGGTTCACAGCTAAGGGTTGACTGGGCCGCTCGCGGCTTACTGCGGTTCCTCAAGCTCTGGCGGTCGATAGCTTGGTTCGCGTATTGGCCGCTCTCAGCGAGTGCGGTCTGGGCCAGACCGGCGCTCTCCGATTCACCAAAGGTCGACTGAGCGTGTGCAACGGGGTGGACTGGACGGGTATTACGGGCAGCAAGCTGTTGAAGCCGATGACTCTACGGGTCAATAATGACCTAGCCGACCAAGAGGGGAACGTTACGGTTGCGCCCACGTCCGGCCTTCGCTTCGATTCGGTCAATCAGAACGAAGGAACCCACAGTCTCACCGCTCAGGTCTACGGCAGTGATGGTAGTGGAACTCCTGATTGGGCGGCTCAGTCCGCCGCATCAGATACGCAGTGCGCGCTCGGGAACGACTACGAAGACTGGGCATGGAAGTCGGACTACCGCCATACCAACGACAATGGATACGGGCGTATCTTGTTCGCGACATCCATACTTTGGGCCGATCAACCGGGTTTGTGGTGTCCTGCGGGTAGTAGCCCATCGGGGGTCATCGCCGACGGGTGGATGATGTGCATGTATTGGTGGGCAACGCGGTTTCATTTCCTTGGGACCGGTGGAAACCTCTCTTGGCCTTATGTTGGCTACCACTCTGACTGGAAGTCGCTTCGCCTAGTGCGGGATGGGTCCGTGCTTGAGTTCTTCATCGATGGTGTCAGTCAGGGGACGCGGACGGCTCCAAGCACTGGGCCAGATATGCCGCGAACCCTGTACTTGTCGAGTTCTACGAATGGTGGACAGGGGGCCTACAGCGCCGGGCAGAGGCTCACAGAGCGTTCGCAGATGGACAATATTCGGTCCTCATTGATTCGTGGGAAGATTATCGTCGAGTGGAGCTTGGCCATAGGGTCACTCGGATGACTGTGTTGTTTTAAACCGTACTGTAGGCTTGGAGCTGGGTTTGTACCTAGCCAAGTAGTGTTTCTTGTGAAATCTGCGACCATTCCTCCATCAATAGCGCTACATCTCGCCGCATGAAAACTGTGAATCTCGCGACCCTCGGTTGGCGCGAATGGGTACAGCTTCCGTCCCTCGACGTGCCTTGGATTAAGGTCAAAGTCGACACGGGAGCTCGAACCTCATCATTGCATGCCTTTGGACTCAAAGAGTTTGACCGTGACGGCCAACGTTGGGTCCGCTTCGTCGTCCATCCGTGGCAGGGCTCACGGGAGGGAGCGGTCACCGTGGAGGCCCCACTGGTGGACAACCGTGCCGTCAAGAGCTCATCAGGGGTGGCTGAACCGCGCCCTGTCATCCGGGTACCGCTCGGAATTTCTGGAGCAACCTTCAACGTCGACCTGACGTTGACGCGTCGTGATGAGATGGGATTCCGCATGCTGTTAGGCCGTGAAGCGCTGCGCGGGCGGTTTCTTGTAGACGCAGGGCGTTCGTATTTAGCGGCCGTTCCGCCTCGTGACGTACGCAAGCGCAACCGAGAGAAAGCATAGTGGCCAAGCGAGACCCGTTTTTGATTCATGACGGTTCAATCGGCCCGGGTACCCGCGGCTCGGTGCAACTTCCATTGGCCAGCTTCCCCACTGGGACCCCGGTCACGTTGCCTGTCACAGTGCTCCATGGTCGCCATGAGGGACCGACTATCTGGCTCAGTGCAGCGATTCATGGGGACGAAATTGGTGGCGTGGCGATTATTCGTGGAGTGCTGGAGCGCTTAAAGCCGAAGACGCTTCATGGCACGGTCATCGCTGTTCCCGTGGTCAACGTGCATGGGTTTCTGGTGGGTGACCGGTATTTGCCGGACCGCCGGGATCTGAACCGATCTTTTCCGGGTTCTGCCAAAGGGTCGCTGGCACGACGCATCGCGTTTCTGCTGATGTCGGAGGTGGTGTCGCGTTGTTCCGTCGGTATCGACTTGCACACGGGGAGTGATGGTCGGTGCAACCTGCCGCAGATTCGTGCCGACTTGGAAGATGCGAAGACACGCCGGTTGGCGACTGCTTTTGGTGCGCCGGTCATGATGCACTCCAAAGTCCGTGAAGGCTCGTTGCGTGGTGCGGGTACCAAAGCGGGTGCGACCGTTCTGTTGTTTGAGGGTGGAGAGGCGTTGCGCTTCGACAAGCCTTCCATCCGATGCGGCGTCGCTGGTGTTCTCCGTGTCCTTGCGGCTCTGGACATGATTGAACCGGAGCTTCCAGCCGACCCGCCGTCACAGCTCAGCGGTGCCAGCAAATGGGTGCGCGCATCGCGCAGCGGGCTGGCGTTGGTCGAGTGCTCTTTGGGGGATGTCGTTGAGAAGGGACAGGTTTTGGGTCTTGTTCACGACTCCATGGGACGGCGACTTGGCCGACTCACCACCTCGGTTGACGGCGTTGTCGTTGGCCTCAAGATGGAGCCGCTGGTCAACCGCGGTGATGCCATCATTCACATAGCGGCTATCGTCGCCCAGGAGACACCTTGAAACTCGCCATTCTCTCACGAGGTCCCCGCAGCTACAGTACCCGCCGATTGCGCGAGGCGGCGATGAACCGTGGGCATGTGGTCAAGGTGCTCAACACTCTGCGCTTTGCCATCGACTTGTCTGGGGACAAGCCAACGCTTCAGTACCGCAGCAAACAGCTGTCCCAGTATGATGCCATCTTGCCGCGTATTGGTGCCTCCATCACCTACTTTGGTACCGCGGTCGTGCGTCAGTTTGAGCAGATGGACGTGTACACCCCGAACACGGCCAATGGCATCTCAAACTCACGCGACAAGCTGCGTTCCCTTCAGATTCTGTCCCGACATGACATCAAGATGCCGGCGTCGACCTTTGTGCGCGACCGCCAGGACGTTCAGGCGTCGATTGAGCGCGTTGGTGGCGCCCCGGTCATCATCAAGCTTCTCGAAGGCACGCAGGGAATCGGCGTCATTCTGGCACCGGATGCCAAGGTCGCGGAGTCCATCATCGAAACGCTGCAGAGCACGGGTACGAATGTCCTGCTTCAGCAGTTCATCGCAGAGAGTCGGGGTCGGGACATTCGCGCTTTGGTCGTTGGGGACCGTGTGGTCGCGGCGATGCGTCGGACAGCGCAAGGAGATGAGTTCCGTAGCAATGTTCATCGCGGTGGAAAGGCTGAAGCCGTGATATTGGACCCCGCCTTCGAGCGCAGTGCGGTGCGTGCGGCGCAGATCATGGGCCTGCGTGTCGCTGGCGTAGACATGCTGGAAGGCAAGGATGGTCCCCTCATTCTGGAGGTCAATTCGTCTCCGGGTTTAGAGGGCATTGAAGGGGCAACGGGCCTCGATGTTGCCGGTGCCATCATCGATCACATCGACAATCAAGTGGCGTTCCCTGAGATCGACGTCCGCCAGCGTTTGACCGTGAGCAGGGGCTACGGAGTCGCTGAGATTGCAATCCACCATGACTCTCACATGGTGGGTCAGACCATTGAGGGGACTGGACTGCGCGATAACGACATCACGGTGTTGTCTCTTAATCGGGGTACGACTGTCATTCCCAACCCGCGGGTCACGCGGCTGCTTGAGATCAACGACCGTCTGTTGTGTTTCGGAAAGCTAGAGTCGATGCGGGGTCTCATCCCTAAGCGAAAGAGCCGCAATGCACGAATCAAAGACCTGCCTGTAGAGCACGTGGTCCCGTCAGACGATTCCGAGACCTCTCTCGGGTCAGACGTCGACTCGGATGAAACGACCTAGAGCTCTGGGTCCGTTGGTTCGGTGCGCTCGGGTAGGCGAACCTCGGTCGTCTCAAGAGTCTCGCTGCCGAACGGTACGTCCTATCTATCGAACGGAGGGCGAAGATAGGGCTTGGCATACGGAGGGCCCATGAACGGTGCTGAGATGATGGCATTCACCGGTGAGGTGATGAGCAGCGACTACGTGATGAACCTGATGGGACGTGTGGCCGCGGAGCAGCCGGCCAGCAACGCATTGGTCGCTCGTCTGCGAGACGCCAGTGTTGGCAACCCAACCCAGTGGCCGTTTCACGCGGTGCCTCTGCCGGTGGCCGTCAAGAGTGCGCAAGGCTCGCGTCTGGTCGACGCAGACGGTCGCGAACGCATTGACTTGTTCTTGGGATTTGGCACGCAGTCTCTTCACGGACACAATCCGCCAGAGGTCGTCGACGCGGTGCGCCAGGCGCTGGGCTCCACAGTTGGGAACGGCTATTTCAACGAAATCGAACTGAAGCTTGTGGAGATGCTCAGGGACATGACAGGGAATGAAGCGTTCGTCTTCCTGCACTCTGGGACGGAAGCTACGGGTGCCGCTGTTCGCATCGCAAGAGCGGCGACCGGCAAGCGGCTGGTGGTGAAGGTGGAGAGTGCCACTCACGGTACGCACGACTGGGGCGTTCAGAGCTCCGTGGCCCTCATGCACGGTCATCCGTTTGTGCCATGGCCAAAGGTAGATGAGCATGGCGTGGAGTCGCTGCCTTTTGCTAAGGGGGTTTCGCCATCGTCGCCGGTTGATCTGCTGATTGTTCCTCACTTAGATGAGCGTGCTTTCGAGATGATTCTCGCTCGGAAAGATGAGATTGCCTGCGTCATTGCTGAGCCGTCCAACGTCTCCTTTCCATTCCCAGACAAGTGCGTGCCCTTCACCAAGCGCCTGTCCAAGCTGTGCCAAGACGAAGGCCTATTGTTCATCCTAGACGAAGTTCAGACGGGCTTCCGCTGGGGCATCGGCGGCGCTGCGGTGACCGAAGGCATCTACGCGGATCTGCGTGTTTACGGAAAGGTTTTGTCCGGCTTGGGTATCCCGCTGTCTGCGGTGGGGGGACCCATGACGTTGCTCGACCATGCACGAACCACAGGGGTGAATCTGGCGGACTTCGGCCAGAAGACCACCTTTATGTCCACTCACATGGGCCATCACATGGCGCTTCTCGCTTCCCATGCATCCTTGTCTCTGCTCCAACAAAAGGGAGAGGCGTTCTATACCCGGACCCGCTCTCGCATTGCCCGATTGCGCGAGCGTCTGGCCCAGCTTCGGCGTGACGAGGGCATTCCCATCCATGCTGTGGGCTACGGCGACTTTATTGGCCTACTCATGGTCGGAGAGTCACCACATGAAGCGGACAATGCGCGGGGGTTGGCTCATCGAGTCAATCCAGCTGCGAGCTTATTGCTGTCATTGTCGCTTCGGGCGCGAGGGTTCTACACCTACAGCTGGCCCTTCCTGTTCTTGGGAGACGCCTACTCAGATGACGACATGGCCCGTATCGAAGAGGGCGTTGTCGACTCGCTCATCGACATGCGCGACGGAGGTGTGGTGCTCACAACACCGTGGGGCGCTCGGCTGTGACCGAGCGCGCCAGACAGCCGGAGCGTCTGGACGACCTGACCGTCAGCGGTCCGGAACTCGAGCGCACTCTGAAGGAGTTATCGCGGCTCAACGCTTGGCTTGGAAACGCCAAGGCCGTTGTTGGCGCGGTCCAGTCGGCGGTGGGAGATGCCCAAGAGGTCCACATTGTCGACGTGGGCTGTGGAGCTGGAGATGTCTTGCGTGCCCTAGCAGATGCGCTTCGCTTAGAGGGGCGGACAGTCACTCTGACGGGCTTGGATGGCAACCCGTCGACCGTCGCGTATGCTCGAGCTCACTTGCCGTCTGCAACCTTCCAAGTAGCCAATGTCATGGACCCAGACTTCACTATTCCGCCGTGCGATGTCATGGTCTGTAGCCATCTTCTCTACCACCTGAGCGATGACCAGGCGGCCGAGTTTGTCGTCCGCCAGCAGCCGCAAGTTCGGCGTGAAATCGTGATCAGTGAGTTGGTTCGCTCGCGCTTGGCGAGGGTCGGCTTTTCGTGCCTCAGTTTGGTGCTTCGGACATCGCTGTGGGTGCGACAAGATGGTCACCTAGCGATTCGTCGCTCGTGGACGCAGGCAGAGCTGGAGCGGGCCATGGCACTGGTCCCTGGCGCTCGCGTCCACCGCACGGGCCTGTTTCGTCAGCTGCTGCGTGTTGTGGGAACGCGGCCTACCTAGTGTCGGGTCAGCGCTAGCGAATGCCCAGCGCCGCTCCAGTCATCCCGTCGTAGGCGGCCCAGCGGTTGCTCGTGCTGAACGTGCCGCAGCCGCCTTGGTGGAACTCGGTCAGTCCGAAGAATTCAGCGGCGATAGGGGACACCGCGCCCACCTTGGTGTCTCGCCACCGGTACGACATGCCGTAGTCGTTCGATGAGGTGTTGGTGGACAGGGGCTCGCCGGTCTGGAAGAAGCGTAGGTAGCTGTTTGGGTTGGCATCACAGTTGGTGAACGTCAGGTTCGAGCCGTTGCTGCGAATGCCTTGGGTTTGCCCCTGAACGTTGGCGACGTTGGTCGGAATGAAGACCACATTGACGAACCGGATGTTGGCGCTGGTGGTGACGTCATAGGTGGCGAACTGGGGGAGTTGTTCCATCAACGTTGTGAACTGGACGCCGTCGTTTCGCTGAATCCACACCAGCACCTGGTCTAGGTCATCGCGCAGGTCATCGGGGTCAAAGCCGAGCTGGCCGAGGTCGTCTGGATGAAAGAGGGTCCAGCCACCACCGGCGGTCTCATCATCGCACCACACCCGGTACCAGCGCCGGTCGCTGTCCGGCACCAAGACAAAGGTCTCGCCGGTCGGCAGCTGACCCTGCGCACAGGTCGAGGGGGCTGTCAGCTGTGCGCCCGTCGCTGCGGCATCGACATGGGTATCGCTGCGGACATCTACGGTGAGCTCGGGACGGTCGTTGAAGCCAGATGCATCAGGGCGGGGGGCGGTAAGGACCGCGTTGGCGTTGTCAGCGGAGATGTCCCAGGCACCGTCGACCGACCATGTGTACTCGAAGCTGTTTCCTTCGCGGTCAACCGCGCGAGCGGAGGCTGCGGTGCTGCCATTGAGGCCAACAGTCGGGCTGTCGATGACGAGGTCGAGTAGAACTGGTGGGTGATTGGCCGATGCCCGGCGCGTCTGGACGGCGTCGGCGGCTACGTCTTCCACAACAAACCCGCCTCCGCGAATCCGTGCGCCCGTGCCGATACGGACGCCATTTGCAATGAATCCATCGCGGCCGATACGGGAAGATGTACCAACGGTTACGCCAGTGGCAATAGTGACTCCAGAGCGCAGTACAGCTCCGTCTTCCACGTTGCTGCGGAAGCCCACAATACCGTTTGGCGAAACGATGCCACGCACCGTGGTCTCGGCACCGATGCGGCTGCTGCGTCCAATGAGGGCATTGGTGAGCGTTGCATTTCGACCGATGTCCACGTGGCTGTGGGTCGCCGTGGAAGTCAGCGCGGCGCCACTGCGAATGGTGGCAAAGACCGAGAGGATGGCGTCACTCAGCACAGCATCTGCGCCGACCTGACCGCCTCGCAATACCACTGAGGCGTTGACCACCGTGCCCGCACCAAGGCTGACTCGTCGGCCAAGCACACTGTCCGTGACTTCCACTCCGTCTGCAAGTACGGCGCGTGCGGCCACCACAGAGTCCCCGATGACCCGTGCGTTTAGGCCCAGCCGTGCTGTTCGGTGAACGGTTGCGCTGACGTCCACACAGGCGTCTCCCCAGTCGTCAGCATTCACATCTGCTTGGTCGGCATTGGCGACGCCAGGACAGTTGTCCATGGCATCCTCAATCCCGTCATCGTCTAGGTCTCCAGGAGCGGCCAAGACCACTGATAACATCCACCACAGCATGGTTTCCTCCCCGATTCTCTAGCCGGTGGGCATAGCGCGTCTCTCACCGTCTCACCAACCTACGTGGATTGCATTTTCGACTTCAGTAGGGTGACCCCGGCAATCTAGTTGCGAGGCGCCCACAATACGGCCGAAGGTTCGGTAGGGGTCAGTATTCTCCTCGGCAGGTCACGCCGCTGACATCGAGAGTGTGGGATCGGTGATGGGTGCGGGATCGACTCGCGGTGGGCAGGTTGTCGGCCACTCTGGAGTCTAGCTATGCGCCTCATTTTTCGTCCCGTCCTAGTGGCCCTGCTCGGCTGCGCGTCTCTGACCGCTTGTCCCGTGGTCGACGACCCGGACACCGACGAGGACGTCGACACCAGCGTAGACACTGAAGCGGAAGAGGACACGGATACCGAGGCGGACACCGAAGAGCCGCCCATCGCGTTCTGGGAGCTGGCGCCGACATGGACAACTCGACTTCGCGACAAGGCCGAAGTCCCACGTATTTACCTCGACCATCGTGGCTGGGTCGTGGTCTACGCAGACGACGATGGACAGCGCGGAGAGGAGCTCTTCCACAGCCGCGTCAGCCAGTTCAGTCCCGACCGCATTCTGCTCGACAATCCTGAGAACTGGGACGCTCGCCAAGACCTGCACCTTGCCGTGTACGACGACCAAGGCGTTGGCAACGAGTTTGACGCAGCTGACCCGCTCGTCATCGACCTGGATGGCAATCCGATGGAGGCCATGGTCAACCTGCACTTCATCAGCAGCACGACCGTCGAAGACTCCGAGTACTACTACGACAACTGCACGATTGAGCAGTTCGAGGACAACCGGACCGACCTACCCATTGACTGCCGCTGCAACCTGGCCCAAAATGGCGGACAACCTTTGTGCTGGCCC
>JBLHSN010000047.1:0-25691 GCA_047626195.1 Myxococcota bacterium | reverse complement strand
TGCTCGAGCTCGCCGGCGACGAAGTCGTTGACGAGGCTGTCGAGGACCATGCTGTAGCGAGCCCCCTGAAGCCAGCCGGTCTGACCGGTGCCAATCATTTCGGTCGAGCATCCCTGCTGTTGCAGTGCGTGTACGAGAATCCAGGCAGTCGTCCGTTTACCAATCGCGGAGTCTGTCCCCAGAATAGCGACCTTGAGCGACTTCACCTCATCGATACGACTGCTGAAGTGATGCAGATCTTTGCGATCAGGAGGCTTGCGGACGTCGCGCAGAGTGACGCCTGCAGCTGCTGCGCGAGGGGCGATGACTGGGTCTTCGGTGAGGAAGTCGTGCAAGCCACAGTCCACGTTCAAGCCAGCATCAATAGCGAGCATCACGCAGGCACGACCGTTGTCCGGCAGGCGTCCGCCATCCGGGGCCATGCCTATGACGAAGTGAGTGGGCGTGACTCCTACGCTGTTGGCGTGTGCGAGGGCCTCGGCGAGAGTGGAAACAACCGGAATACCCGCGTCCTTGCGGTCGAGCACCATGCCCGCATCCTGTCCCGCGTGGGCGGTGTCGATAATGCTGATGGTCTGGTAGCGTTGGGTAAAGCGGACTAATCCGTGGGCGGTCTTGCCCTCTGGAGTATTGAAGGCGCCGTCGCACCAGACGATAGCGGGGCCGTCGAGAACAGAGGAGGTCATGCGTAGCGTCCAGTCAGTACAACCACGTAGCGGTCGGGTGGAAGAGTCTGTTTGGCATGCAGGTCGAGCAGGGCAATGAGCCCGGCGGTGCTGGCGGGAAGGACGTGAAGCGCTTGCTGGTCGCGCAGTAGCGCCGACATTTGTTTCATCTGCTTGTCCGTGGCGTCCGCCGCGTGGCCAGAGGTCAAGCGAATAGCGGCCAGACAAGGGTCTCCGTCGATGCTGCGCCAGTTGATGAGCGGTTCGTTGACCGCAGTCTCGCGGATGCTTGCAACCGGCAGCTCTGGGCAACGGGCGAGATTCGTACGAAATGCATGCACTACCGGGTTCTTTCGCCAAGCGGAACCCCCGACCATCCTCGGGATGCGGCTGGTTTTGCCTCGGCGGTGTAGGCGCTCGAATCCGCGGTGGACCCCAGCAAGTGTGGTGCCGTTGGACACCGGAACGGCGACGATGGCCGGTGCATCACCGAGCTGATCAGCGACTTCATCGGCGATTGTCGCATAGCCCTGGAGTTGGACGCGCTCGTTCGCTCCCCCCGGATTCGCGTCGTACCATCCGTTGTCGCGCGCCAGTGCTTGGCTTGCGTCGACGGAGTCCTCATAGGTGCCGGCGGCCCACTGTACGCGAGCCCGCAGGTTGTGCATTTCGATGACCCGGCGTGTGTGGTTGCCCTCCGGAATGACCACCACGCACTCAAGTCCGGCGTGACTGCAGGCGAGGGCCGTAGCGACGCCGTAGTTGCCGCATGTAGCGACGGTCACTGTGGAGAAGCCGCGATGCAGGGCGTCGGCCACTTGGGCGAACGCAATGCGGTCCTTCTGGGTACCGGTGGGATTGTCGCCTTCGAACTTCAGCCACAGCTGAGAAATCCCGAACAGTCGCTCGATATTGCGCGCACGGGTGAAGAGAGAGTCCCCGACCAAGGAGTCCGCAACGTCCTCGAAAGCGGCGACTCGGTCTGCCAAGGACAGGGCGGGATCGGGTGCTTCCGGCGCGGCGAGGCCCAGTGAGGCTCCTGAAGCGGGCTGGGTCAGCAGCGGGCGATGTGAGTCGAGCATGAGAGTCCGAGCCCACCGAGACGATGGGATGTGGGTGGCAGCGCTAGCCGCTACGCCGAGTAAAAGGACGTTCCGAGAGGCGATGCAGCGCCTGCACGGTTGATAGGAGGTCCAGGCTGTAGTCCTCACAGTACTCAGCGAGAGACAGGCTGGCGGTGAAGGTGTCTGGAGCGTGGGGAAGCCACAGGATGCGGCGGGCTTCCGGGCCGTAGTGGGCCAGAAGGGTGCGCAACGTGCTGCTGGCGGTGGCGTGGAACAACGACCCTCCCGGGACGAGTGATGGCTTGGCGTGAACCAAGCCACCCGGTGACCGTTGCGCTACTCGACGGAGCCTGCGATTCCTGCTTGGGGAACGATGACGCGGAACTCGGCGCGGCGGTTTTGTGACCAAGAGCTCTCAGAGTGGCCCATGACCGCGGGGCGTTCCTCGCCGAAAGACACGGTGAGCAGCTGGTCGCTCGCGACCCCCTGGGCTTGTAGGTAGCGGCTGACGGCGGTGGCCCGACGCTGACCGAGAGCCAAGTTGTAGTCGGTGGTGCCTTGCTCGTCTGCATGGCCTTGGACTTCGACCATCAGGCTCGGAAAGTTGGACAGAATGGTGGCGTTGGCGGTGAGCGCCGACATGGAGTCGTCGTCGAGTTCGTCGCTGTTCAGCTCGAAACGAACGCGAGCGAAGTTGCTGGACAGCTCGCTGGCGGCTTGGGTCTTCTGCTCTTGGGTGGTGACCGAACGAGTGGTTTCCATAGTGTTGGACGAAGACATTTCGACGTCGTCAGCCATGACATTGGGTGCGGTCTTCTTGCAGCCGGGGGCGAAAAAGGCGGAGATGAGAACGAGCGTTGCGATGCGAGTCATTTTGGGGCTCAAGGCCACGAAGGCCGGTGTCGGTTGATCCGAACAAGGGCCAGTGTGCATCGGCCGTGCCAACTTCGGGGCGACCGGTGTGTAGAACTAGTGTGACTTTACTAGCAGCACTATCGGTCGTTTACTGGCTACTCGTTTCGTGATGTGTGTGGGGCGTTTTGCCCCTTGTGGGGCGTTTCGTCCGACCCAAATAGGGTCAACTTGCGATGTAGGGTCTTCCGATCAATGCCCAACACCTTGGCTGTGCGCGCCTTGTTGTTGGAGCAGGCGCGCAGCACCCGGTAGATGTGCGCCCGTTCCACGGACTGCAAGGTCTGTAGTCTGTCAGCGGATGCGGCTTCCGGAGCAGCCTCCACCCATTGGCTAAGGCGTGTGGGCAAGTCCTGTGCGTCGATGACGTCGCCTTCGGCCATAGCGACAGCCCGTTCCATACAGTTCTGTAGCTCTCGGACGTTGCCTGGCCAAGGGTAGCTTAGGAGGACTCTGGCAGCGGCAGGGGACAGGGTTCGGACGTCGCTGTGGAGGGAGTTGGCGAACCGGTCTAGAAAGTGATGTGCGAGGAGTAGGACGTCGTTGGCCCGTGCACGAAGCGGTGGAATCTCCAGGCGGATGACGTCTAGGCGGTACAATAAGTCCGCCCGGAAGGTCTTGTTCTCGACCGCTTTGTCGAGGTCCTGGTGAGTGGCTGCGACGATGCGAGCATGGAAGGGAATGTCGGTGTCACCTCCCACCGGGCGGACCACGCGATCTTGGAGGGCGCGTAGTAATTTGGGCTGAACGGCAGGCGGCATATCGCCGATTTCGTCGAGGAAGAGCGTACCGTGGGAGGCACGAATGAGCAGGCCTTCACGGCTCGTGTGGGCATCGGTGAAGGCGCCCTTGATATGTCCGAACAGCTCGCTTTCTAGCAAGTGCTCGGGCATGGCCGCGCAGTTGATGGCTACGAAGGGTGCGTCTCTTCTTTCACTCTGCTGGTGGAGTTCGCGGGCAACGAGTTCCTTTCCAGTACCGCTCTCTCCCAGGATGAGGACGCTGCTTGGCATGTTTGCCACCCGAGACACCGTACGCGCCAAGCTCATCATTGCCGAACTCTTCGACAGCATGGACCCTGTCGCGGCACGTTGGTTTCGACGGGCGGTGCGAAGCTCTCGACGCATTCGACTGTTGGCGACGGTGCGGTCTATGGTCAAGCACAAGACTGGCGTAGATACCGGCCACTCCAAGACATCTACGGCTCCCGCCAGCAGAGTCTCGACGATGTCCTTGGTGCTGCTCCTACCGGCAATGGCAATGAGGGGAGTGCCAGGACTTGCTTGAGCCACAACACCGGCAGCGGTTCGGTGCTGTTCAAGGTTTAGGTCCAGGCTTGCCAACACAACATCGAAGGCATTTGAAATGGCCTCTGCCGCAACCTCCTCAATCGTCGAAAAACGCTGGACCGTAAACCCAGCCTGTCGCAGGTCGTCGGCGAGAGATAGCGGGAGGGAAGGCCCGTGTATGGTGAGCGCCAGGGTGCCGCGGGACACATGTTCTCCAGTTTCGAGTCATGGTCTAGTGCATGTGAGCCGCAGGCGGGTCATAGAACGACGCATGTGGTGGACTTTTCTGATTGCGGCTGGTGTCGCGCAGGCGCAGGACGAAGCCGCGGAGTTGGCTCCGTCGGTCGCTGATCTGCGGGCTGCGAATAGTCGCTTGGCCAAAGAGTTGGCCGTTGCTGACCTACTCGCGGACGTGGTCGGGACGACCCAAAATGCCTGGGTGGAATCGGGTGCCAGCTCTGCCTGTGACTCGGGCGCGGGAGGGGTTGCGGCACGGTCCGCTGTTTTCGGGACCGCGTGGCGTGATGTGGTTCAACGCGCGCGCAGTCTGGCTCGAAATACGTCTTCTATGGCCGAGAACCCCTTGCTTACACCGGTTATGACCGGGTCGGACAACATCGAACGGGTGGTTCTTGCCCAGCGGGTGGCAGTGCACGAACGCTCCTTCGCCGAGTCACGAATGTGGCACGGACGCCACATGGCGCCGCTGCAGCGCCGCTGCGGGGGTTCGCTGGTGGCGTTTAATGCTCTTGGCGGTCGAGCGGTACCCGCGGTTTTCGCATGGTCCGGGCCCGGTGTGCTGTGTCTCGACGGCCAACCACAGCCTCTCGCCCAGCCCGTTGTCATCAGCGACCAACGGGCGTGTATTGCGTCAGATGCGCAATGTTCCTGTATTGCTCACGGCGTCTTGTCAGGCTCTGTGCTGACCGCAACGGTGACTGAGTAGCGCTCGGCCCGGTCAGCGGTCAGCTGGGCTGCTTGTGCTTGCGGGACTCGGTCGAGCCGACGCAGTGCGTCCGCTCGCATTCGCAGGCTCGCCGTGTTGTGTTGGTCGGTTCTTAAGGCGGCGTCAGAGAGGGTCAGAGCGCTTGTGTAGTCGCCCCACTCAAAGGCATCTCGGGCGAGCCAGCGCACTGCGGCAGGATGGGGGTCTGTGAGAAGGTGGGCGGGCGTGTCATTGGCCCGTGCGCGGAGTCGCACCGCGGTTTGCTCATCTCCGCGTGAGTCGGCGATATCGGCTGCGTCGTTGAAACGACCCAGTGATGCGAGAAGCGCGACCTCCAGCTTGTCTGCTTCGTCCATGGTTGCGCGGTCGCGCAACAGGCTCACCATGCCCAGTGCGCCGGCGTAGTCCTGTAGGGCAATCCGCAAGCGAATGCGCCGCTGTACAGGTTCTGGATTGTTCGGGTCTGTCGCTTGCCATCCGGCGAGAACAGCGTCGAGGTCTTGCCCTCCTGAGTGGAGGGCATCCGCGAGGGCAACTCGCAGTAAGGCGACGTCATGCGTTCGTTGGTCGCGCTCGGGAAGGTCGATGACGTGGGTCAGACCGACTTTGGGGTCGCCCGCCATCAAGGCCGCGCGGGCACTCGGCATGTGGAAGCGGGGCTCTGCCGGGTAGGCATCATCGATGGCTTGCCAGGCGCGCTGTGCCGCTCCGTATCGGCCAGCGAGTGCATGGGCAGCGGCGAGGTCGGCATCGAGCACTGGACTACCCGGTCGGGCGGCGCGGGCGTTCTCCAACAGCGGTAGAGCCGTTCTGTCTTTGGCGCCAGCGAGCGCGCGTCGGGAGGCGAGCCAAGCAATAGGGGCCAGTGTCGGGTCGAGTAACCGCGCCTTTGCCACTGGGTCTCGTTGCGAGTTTCCCCAATCCTGCTCCGGAATGGGTGGAAGCAGTCCGTAGAAGCTGGCGCCTGCCCTCCCCGCTACGAGCACAGTGTAGTCGTCCTCCGTGGCCAGGTCCTCAACCCAACGTTGATGGAGGTCAGGGTGGGGGGCTCGGCCCGTTTGTGTGGCTACCGCGTCTAGGACTTCGCCAACCGCCGCAGCGGGTTTAGTCGGGGAGCCAGCGGATGAGCGGCTCAGAGCGCACTCCCCTTCCTCGTCACATAAAGACCACTGAATTTCCCAGGGATCGACTGTAATCTCGATGCCGGCCGTCCAGATTTCGGCGGTCTCCCACAGCACATCCTGCAAACCAAGGCTGACGGGTGTCTCCCCCATACGTGGAACAACACCGGGAATCTCGGTCAGACCCAGCTCCAACAGTGCCAGCGCCAGTCCCACTCGCTCTGTTGCTCGACGTCCGCCAGGAGCGGGCGGTAGGGTAATATCTACGACGAGTGTGCGGATGTCCGGTACATCTAGCTCGGTGGTGGATACGCGTTCGACAACCGGGGTCTCTGACGTGGAAGAGCAGGCCGAAACCAAGCCGACTAAAATCAAGCCATCGAAAATTCGGCGAGCGTTCAGGGCGCTGAGGCGCGTGGCTTTCATAATGTTCGTACTTGGCATTGTGGCGGCTATCGCTGGCTATATTTGGTTTGACCTGAACATCTTGCGGGCCTTGCCGGACGACCTTTCGGAGTACAAGAACTACAGGCCTCCATCAGCGGTTGAAGTGTATGCCGCGGACGGTACCAAGGTAGACCAGTTCTACGCAGACCGTCGCTACTGGATTGACATTGACGATGTCCCCGACCACGTATGGCAAGCGTTCGTCGCAGCGGAAGACCGTCGCTTTTTTGAGCATCCGGGCGTAGATGCGCTGGGCGTCGCGCGGGCGATTCTGACCAATTATCGGGCTGGACGCACGGTTCAGGGCGGCTCGACGTTGACCCAGCAGTTGGTGAAGAAGCTCATTGTTGGTGAAGAGCGCAGCTACGACCGCAAGGTGCGTGAGGCTGTGTTGGCCATGCGGCTCGACCGAGAACTTGGCAAGCGCGGCACCCTTGAACTGTACATGAACTATGTGGCTCTTGGCTCTGGCAATAATGGCGTGGAAGCCGCGTCCCGCGACTACTTCGGTATTCCGGCGAGCGAGATGGATGCCGGTCAGGCCTCACTTTTGGCCGGACTTGTGCCTGCACCGTCTCGATATTCACCCAGAAGATCGATGGAA
Organism: Myxococcota bacterium; assembly: GCA_047626195.1. Taxonomy (GTDB): domain Bacteria; phylum Myxococcota_A; class UBA796; order UBA796; genus CAJXTB01. The sequence continues at coordinate 18,643 of JBLHSN010000047.1, read as the reverse complement.
ACAGCCTTTGAGCGGCGTCGTATTGTTCTGGGGGGCATGGTCCTCATGGGCTACCTGACGCAAATTGAGGCGGATGAGTTCCTGGACGACGTGGTTCCGCTGCCCAATCGTGAGGCGGGCGAGACTCCCCTAGAAGCCGCTTATATTACGCAAGTTCGTCGGGAAATCCGCCAGTTATTGCCGGTAGATGATGCCTTCTCCGTGGGTCTTCAAGTCCACACAGCGCTTGATCTGGAGCTTCAAGCCACTGTTGTTGCGGCCGGTCAGTTTGCGGTAGACGCGCACTATGAGCGGCAAGGCCGACGTGCATTGGCCTCACCCTTAGCCGACGTGGCCAGCTATTTGGCTGTCAGGCAAGGCCTGGCTGCTCCGGTGGAAGGCGACTGTATCGACGTTGTCGTCCCGCGAACCCGTCGCTTGGATGGTCTGCTGTTTGGCTCCCATGTTGTGCGGCTACAACGCTCTGACCGGAGTGCGCGCATTCGATTGCCGGATCCCGACTTTCCGAGTCAGTCGCTGAGCACAGTGGTGCAGTCTGGTCACGTGCTCTCTGGTTGCATCACCGAGGCCGGTGAGCTTGCATTGGCCGGTCAGCCTTGGGCGCAGTCAGCAGTGGTGGTCATTGAGAATGAGACGGGCCAAGTCTTGGCCATGTCTGGGGGTACGGATGTGGTCCTAGAGGGGTTTGTTCGCGCTACCCAGGCGTTGCGTCAGCCGGGGTCGAGCTTCAAGCCGTATGTCTATGCAACCGCCCTACGCGATGGTGCAAGCCAGCTGGATGTGATGACCGACAGCCCTCTTTCTCTGCCTGCGGGCGGCGGAAAGCTGTGGTCGCCGAAGAACTACGGCGGCGGATTCTCGGGCTCCATGACCCTCCGACAAGCGCTCGCACGGAGTGTCAACACCATTGCGGTACGGTTGGCTCTGAGCGTGGGCGTGGACGAGGTAGTCGGAGTTGCCAACGGTCTTGGTATTTCGACCCCGCTTCGTCGTGATCCCACGATTGCTCTGGGTTCAAGTGAAGTCACGCCAATGGACCAAGCGGTCGCCTACGCCACTATCGCTCGTGATGGCGTTCCGATTCAGCCGGTGTACATCACTTGGGTAGACGGCAACGATGAGATTGTCGATGTTGTCGCCGGCGAGTCTCAGCTGATTGGGAACTCCGTGCTGACGTTGCCCGGCGCCCGTGGAGAACCTGTGTTGACCCCGGCCGTCGCGTACGAGACCCGCGACATGCTGCGTCAAGTTGTGCGCGGCGGAACTGCCCGGTCGGCTTACATTCCGGGCATGGACCGTGCTGGAAAGACGGGAACCACGAACGACAACGTCGATGCTTGGTTTGTGGGTATGACCCGCAACCACACCATTGCGGTGTGGGTGGGTACGGATGGTACGGGTTCGCTGGGTAAGTCAGAGACGGGGGGGAGGGCTGCGCTTCCGTCATGGCGGATGGTCGCAGATGCTCTGAATGAACCCGAGGGATTAGCCGCTTCGCCGCCGTCGATTGCCTGGTGGCAGTACGGTGGGGACTGGATCGCTCTGACGCGTGGTCAGGCGCCTACGAGTGTGGTCAATCCGCGGATGACGCCCGCCAACGAACCGCTACCCGAGTTCGTGCCCTAGCTCACTGGGCGGCGGGGTCTGGCGCGGATGCGACCGGTCGCTTTTGACCGTTGAACCAGGGGCTTGCAGCGAGCGAGACGATGAGTCCAACGAGGCAGAGCCAGGTGAACCAGTCGCCGAATCGCTTGTACGGAGTATCGAAGGCCATGACGGGGACGTTGACGACGGACTCGTCGGCGATGAATGGGGCGACCTCATGGATGATGTCACCGTTGGGAAGCACAACCATGGAGACGCCGGTGAAGGCGGTTCGAACCAAAGGAACACCTAGTTCCATCGCGCGACCGGTCGCCAACATGGCATGAAGCTGTGGCCCGGGCTCGCTGAACCATGCGTCGTTTGTGGGGTTGAGTATCAAGTCAACGTCGGTGTACTGGCGGCCTAGGTACGGGAGGATAGCTTCGTAGCAAATTGGGGTTCCGAGAGTCGCAAACTCAGATGAGATGGTGTTGACCTCACTGCCCGCACGGAAGTCTCCGGGCCCCTGAATCCAGGTACGGAGAATAGGAAAAATGTTCGCGAGTGGGAGGTACTCGCCGAAGGGGAGTGGGACGACCTTGTCGTAGCGGCCGCGAATCTCTCCATCTCGCCCGAATAGGTACACAGAGTTGTAGTTTTCGCCCCAGTAGTCACCGGGCTCGTGTCCGATCAGGTCGTACTCGTTCGGGTCGCGTTCGCGGTGAGCGGCCCACTCTTCGTCCGTGACTGGGTAGTCTCTGCGAATGGTGGTTCCTCCGCCGAGGAGCAGCTCAAAGCCGCCTTGCTGAACCAGCTGTTGGAGCATGGTGTGGGTACGTCCTTCGTGGACATTACGCGGGCTGCTGCCCTCGGACCACACCACCAAGTCAATGCCGTCTGGGTGGGCCTCGGTGAGACGCTGTGTAGCGTCAACCCAGTCCCGAATCATCTGGGCGCGGGACTCGCTAAACCGGTGGAGCATGGTCTTGTCGGTCTGGACCATGCCGACGCGAACAATGTCTGCAGTCTCGAGATGGGCCGAAATGGAGGCGTGGCGCCATGCACCAAAGCCAAGCGTGAGCACCACTGCAGCCGCCGCGGCTCCGAGCCATGGATAGGGGGGGGACTTGCCTTCGGCGCGTCGGAATGCCGTCTCAGCCAGCGTAGCATTCACGAAGAACAGCAGGAAGGTAATGCCGGCAATGCCGGTGACCGAGCCTAGCTGCCACACCCATTCGGTACGGTATTGGCTGACTCCGAGATTGTATGGAAACAAGAACATCAGCATCTGGGAGTATTCGAGCACCACCTGTAGCGCCGGAATTGCCAGCACCCAGCCGGCCCCAAGGCGTCGGCGGAGCGGATGAATGCTCGTCCATAAAATCAGCCAGGGCAAACCGAAGACCATGGCGAATAGCCCGGTCGCAATCCAGGCCAGGGCGGGATTGAGGTTGCTGAAGGTCATGATGGTGGTGGCGAGCCAGCGGAAAATGATCAGTGTGCTGACCGTGCCATAAGTAAAGGCCAACCAGCGATTACTGCGAGGCATATCTGGCCGCATCACCCACATCATGGGAGCCAGGGCGACCCAGTGCAGCCAGTGCAAGTTGACCGGTGGAGCGATGACCGACAAGCTTGATGCAGCGAGTAGGGTGATGACAATGCGGACGAGCAACTGGGGCATGGAATCCTCGTAGCGGCGGACCCTATCGCATCACGGGGGCAAGCATGTCATCCGCTTTGGGGAGGCCGCGTCCCACTCCTTGTCGTTGAGCATCCAGTCGTCGCCGGTCGTTTCCCCGTCGGGTGTCTACAGCCCGTCTAGCCGCTCGCCGAACCCCAGCGGCAAGGTTTGAGGCATACTGCCGGTCCATCGATGGAGTTGCTTGTGTCGATTGTCCCAGAGAGTCCCTATGTGGTCCCATTCGATGGCTCGTTTGAGCTCGCCAAAGCCGATAGCGACCCCCCGGATGATGCCGACGGGAAGAAGGAAAACAAGGCCAAGCTGAAAGAGCTTCAGGCGGAGATGCGCGAGCTTCAGCAGAAGCTTTATGCCGCGAATAACTATTCTCTCTTGCTGGTGTTTCAGGCCATGGACGCGGCTGGAAAAGACGGGACGATTCGCGCGGTGATGACCGGTGTTAATCCTGCGGGGTGCCAGGTTCACTCGTTCAAGCAGCCCAGCGCTGAAGAGCTCGACCACGACTTTCTGTGGCGTTCGGCCACCCGACTTCCCGAGCGCGGACGCATTGGTATCTTCAATCGCAGCTACTACGAAGAAGTGCTGGTTGTCCGTGTACATCCTGAATATTTGGGCGGCCAGCGTCTTCCAGAAGTACCCGACGATCTCTCCGAGCTATGGGAGGAGCGGTATCAAGCAATTCGTGACCACGAACGTCATCTACGTCGCAACGGGACCGTCGTACTCAAGTTCTGGCTAAACGTGGGCAAGGACGAGCAAAAATCGCGCTTCCTCTCCCGCATTGACGAGCCATCCAAGAACTGGAAGTTCAGTAGCAGTGACGTCAAGGAGCGCGGTTATTGGGGCGACTACATGGTTGCTTACGAGGACTTGCTAAACGCGACGAGCCGCGAAGAAGCTCCTTGGTACGCGATTCCGGCTAATTCGAAGGCGTTCATGAGGGTACAGGTCGCCCAGGTTGTCGTCGACGCCCTCAAGGCTATGGACCTAGAGTTTCCGACCCTCGGAGATAAAGAACAAGCACGGCTGGATGAGATGCGCGGCCTGCTCATCAACGAGTAGGCGAGGCTACATTCTTTCTGGCAGTCGAACGAGGCGCCGAATTGTGGGTTGAGGACCGCGTGTGCCGCACAGAGAGGTGTGTCGGCACTCCAACGCCTCGGATGTCCAGCGTGCCCTCTAACGATGCACTGAGTATGGACGAGCGCGACGGGTCCGGTCACTCTAGTTGATGGCGGCGTGGGTCCTTTGCGCGAGTCTGGCTTGGCAGCAGCTTGTTCCCCTACCTCCACTCATGCATGTAGCGGTATCAATCAATATGGTTGACTGGTTTTCCAGTAGATTCGCCAGGCGACGCCACGGATGGCACGTTTCAAGAAGGTCATAGGGAGCGCATGCTGTTTTGAACACAGAGCAATCCCGAGAAGGCCAATTCACAATGCTTGACATGAGACCCCAACGTAGGGCTTTCTGTTAGAGGTAAACAATGTTCTGGGGGACAGAATGACCGATCGTACCGCATCGCGGGTTGCCTGGGCTAGCGCCGGCCTGCTACTTGTTGCCTCCACTGCCGCCTTCGGCGCTGACCTCACGCGTACAGAGAGCTGGAACGGAAATACCAGCATTGATGGCCAGGGCTACACTACGGTGGGCACCGTCAATATCTCGTCAGGCGAAGTCGGCGCGGGTGCCGTGATCTACTCCGGCTCCATGAGCGCACGCTGGTTGAAGACCGACGGCAGCTGCGGGTCGCCCGGCTCGAACAATTCCTACCACAATGAGACTGGCATTCGGGTAGTTGGACCCAGCGCCACGGTAGAGATGGTGCGTGCGGGCACGTACTCGGGTTCGGCGAACATCAATGCCGTGACGACAGGGTACGGTTGGGCGAACACCAACACCCACGGTGGCACACCGTCAAGCGGCACCTTTCGCCCAAGCTCTGGTGTATTGCGTGATGCGCTGTTTGGGACAAGCCCAATCGGTAACTGGACCTTTCAGGGTCAAGACACCGCCGGTGCCGACCCGTTGTGCTTGTACAACTACACACTGACACTCAGCACCACGCTCCCCCCCGTTCCACGACCGGGAAGTGGTTACTCGGTCGATGAAGGCTCGGGTGTTGTTCTGAGCGGCACGACATCGTCCGACGATGGTGCGATTGCGTTGTATCAGTGGGATTGTGGTCCCGGCGGCTACGCGACAGGGGCAACCCGCACCTGCAGCTACCCTGACCAAGGCACCCAGACGGCCACGCTTTGGGTCCGCGATAACCGCGGTATTGAGCGCACCGCCAACGTAAGCGTCACTGTGCGCAACGTGGCCCCCACCATCACGGATGTGACCGTTCCCGGTACCATCACCGAGGGCGTCGCGGCTTCCATGAGCGGCAGTGCTACGGACCCTGGGGCGGACACGATTACCTATGCTTGGGCGTTTGGTGACGGTGCAAGAGCGACAGGAGCCTCCACCAGCCACGCGTATGCGGACGATGGCGTGCAGACGGTGACCTTCACTGCGCGCGACGAAGACGGTGGTATACGAACCGCAAGTCGGTCGGTGACGGTTGTAAATGCGGCGCCAACCTTGGTGTCCATCAGCACTGGAACGCCCTCCGAGGGGCTGCCGGCGTCCATGCGTGCAGAAGGGAGCGACGTTGCGGCGGATACCGTGTCGTACACGTGGGATTTTGGCGACGGAACCAACGGAACGGGTGCGTCGCTCAGCCATACGTATGCTGACGAAGGCCTGTACGAAGTCGTCTTGACCTTGTCAGATGAAGACGGCGGTGAAACCGATGTTGCGCGGTCCGTAACGGTCGCTGACATCGCGCCATCTATTGCCGCCGTGGATGTCTCGGCCGGGACCGAGGGAACGTCAACAGGGTTCAGGGCTACTGTTCAACAAGCGGCGTCGGACACCATTACCTATACCTGGAATTTTGGTGATGGAACGCCGCTAGTGAGCGGCACAGACCTCGAGTCGACCTCCCATAGTTATGCGTCTGAAGGGGAGTTTGTCGCCACCCTGACGGTAATGGATGATGACGGTTCGACAGATGCTCTCGACGTGGCCGTATCCATCGGAAATGGTCCTCCAGTAATCGTGGAGTTCACCGCGGCGGACGCGGACGAGGGTAGCGAGGCGGACCTCTCTGCTGCCGCCACAGATCCCGGCAGCGACCCACTGACCTACTCGTGGGACTTCGGCGATGGCTCAGATGTGGTCGAAGGCGTTGACCTGATCGAGCCCGCCCACATCTACAGTGACAATGGCGAATACACCGTCGTTCTCACCGTCTCTGATGATGCTGGTGCATCGGTCAACGACACCCGGCAGGTCACTGTTCGGAATGTGGATCCGTTGATTGAACCGTTGGACTCGGCACCGGGGCTCGAAGGGCAAGCGCTGGACCTCTCGGCGTCCGTGACCGACCCTGGAGCCGACGAGCTGTCCTACCTTTGGACCTTCGGCGACGGCTCGCCCGCGGTAGAAGGAGACTCTCTTGCCGCTGTGACGCATACCTACGCCGACAATGGCGAGTACACGCTCACACTGACGGTCACAGATGACGACGGCGGGAGTACTCAGGCGGACACCGTGGTTGTGGTGGGCAACGTCGACCCTGTCATCTCGTCTATCGGACCCGCAGAAGCCAGCGAAGGCATGCCGGTCGACCTGTCGGTCACTGCCACGGATGTACCGGAGGACCCGCTGACCTACACCTGGGAGTTTGGCGATGGTTCGTCATCGGTCACTGGCGGAGCGACCGTTTCGCACACGTGGGCTAATGATGGCGTGTACACCGTCACCGTCACCGCCCTGGACGACGACGGCGGTAGCAGCACGGACACGGTCGACGTCACCGTGGGCAACCAAGAGCCGGTCATCGTTGGAATCACCGGCGGTTCAGCCTCTGAAGGGCAGTCCTTCACGGTCTCCGCAGCGGTCACCGATGCTGGCGCCGACACACTGACGTACACCTGGGGCTTTGGCGATGGCTCGGAGCCCGAAGCGGGTGTGGACCTCACCTCTGTGGACCACGTCTGGCCTGATGATGGCGACTACGTGCTCACTCTTCAGGTGAACGATGGTCAAGCCACAGTCTCCGACCAAGGCAGCGTGGTGGTTTCGAATGTTGACCCACTCATTAGTGGCGTGGATGTGGAGCCCGGCGCTGAAGGGCAGGCGACCGCGTTCACCGCGACCGCATCTGATGTGCCGGCAGATACGTTGACGTATGTGTGGGACTTTGGTGACGGCTCCCCACCGGTATCTACCGAGGCAGACCCTACGGCGGAGCATGTCTTTTCGGGTAGCGGCAGCTTTGAAGTGACGCTCACTGTCACAGATGACGATGGCGGTAGTAGCTCCACAACCGTAGATATCGACATTGCCAATGGCGCCCCAAGCATTGCGATGCTCGACGCTCCAGATGGAGACGAAGGTGCTGAGGTACTGCTTAGTGGCCAGGCTTTGGACGGAAGCGACGACACGCTTACGTACGAGTGGGACTTTGGGGACGGTAGTGACCTCGTCAGCGGTGTCGACCTCACTGAAATCGCCCACACCTACGCCGATAACGGCTTGTACACTGTGACTCTGACCGTGAGCGATGAAGACGGGGCGTCGGTCAGTGAGGGCACAGACCTCACCATCTCTAATGTGGCTCCGGTCATCGCATCGCTCACCGGCGACTTGTTGCTCGACGAGGCATCGGTTGGAGTGTGGACGGCAGTCGCGACAGATCCGGGAGATGACACACTGACCTACTCTTGGAGTTTGGGCGATGGCGCCGTACCCCAAGATGGTGTGGACCTGACCGAAATCATCACGCCATACGCAGACGATGGAATCTACACACTTACCCTGACCGTCTCCGATGAAGACGGCGGTACCACCGATGCTTCGCTGACTGTTGTTGTCAACGCGGTCGCGCCTGTGCTCGACAGCTTGGCTGATTTGCCTGTCATTGACGAAGGCTCGCCCATCGCCTTGTCTGCGTCGGCGTCAGAGGTCACGGGTGCATCACTCGACTGGTTGTGGACCTTCGGAGATGGCTCGGTCCCTCAGCAAGGACCGGAGCTGAACTCCGTTGACCATTCTTACGGAGACGAAGGGACCTACCTCGTCAACGTCACCGTGACGGACGACGATGACCTGACCGACTCCAGGGGTATTGAGATTGTGGTCGTCAATGTAGCGCCCAGTCTTCAGGGCAACACCCCGGTGGTGGCTGCGTTTGAAGGGCAGGACATTGCCTACCAGCCGACCGTACTTGAACCCGGCGATGACGTTCTCACATGGTCGCTTATCGACGGTCCTGAGGGGGCGACCATTGACTCGGAGACGGGCGCTGTGTCCTGGACGCCGACCTACGAACAATCGCTAGACGGCTCGGCTGACTTCTCCATTGCCGTGGACGATGGCGATGGCGGTTCTGACCAGCTCGACTGGACAGTGACCGTATTCTTTGCCGATACGGACGAGGACGGCCTGGCGGATGAGTGGGAAATCGACAACGGCTTCGACCCCGAAGACCCGAGCGACGGCAACCTTGACCCCGACGGCGACGGGCGCTCCAATCTGTTGGAGTTTCAGACCAACACCGACCCGAACGTCTACAACGGACCCGGTGCCCCCGAACCTGTGTCTCCGCGTGACGGAGAGACAGCGGCTAATAGTCGTCCTACGCTCACATGGACCGATGCCGAGCATCCACTCGGTGAAGTCGTCATCTACGAAGCAGAAGTGTACGCCGATGCCCTGCTGACCGACCTCCTCACTACGCTGACATCGCAAGAAGACGCGCTCACGGGGAGGGTCGGCGACGTGCTGCCTGAGAACTCAGTAGTGTTTTGGCGAGTGCGTGGAGCGGACGTCTACGTGTCGGGGGATTGGTCTTCGGCTGTCGACTTCTTCGTCGATGGTACGTCGGAAGCGCCTCCGACCCCAGAGCCGACTTTCCCCATTGATGGCGAATGGCTCACCACTACACCGCCGATCTTCCAATGGAACGAGTCTGTCGACCCCGACCGTGATGCGGTTGTGTACGACGTAGAGGTGTTCGACATTGACGAAGCCGTTGTGGCCAGTGTTGTTGGCGTAGAGGACCTGACGTGGGAGAGCGACGTCGCCCTTGAAGAGGACGCTGAGTACACGTGGTCGGTTCGCGCCATCGACGAAGACGACGAGATGAGCGAGTGGTCGCTGCCGGAGCCCTTCTTCTACAGCACGTCCGACTTGGCACCGGAGGGATTGGCGTGGACCTACCCTGTGGACTTTGCCCAGGTCATGACACCGTCGCCCACGCTGACGTTGGCTCAGGCGACCGATCCCGAGCGCACCGAGGTCACCACCACCATCGAACTCGACACCGTACCGTCGTACGATTCAGGGAGTGGTTGGTCAACCGAGCTGCCGAATACCGAAGGCGGAGAGCTCGCTTGGGACTTGGCTGTGGACGGCATCGAGCTTCCGGAACGCACCCTCATCTATGCTCGCGCGCAGGCTATTGATGAGAGTGACATCGCTTCGCCGTGGGTAGAGACCACGCTTCGTTTGGGCGGTGCTGACGTAGCGCCGACAGTGCCCGAGCTGCTGTCACCGACTGCCGATGCGGCGTTCGAGGATGCTGAAACAGTGACCTTCGTCCTAGGTAATAGCACCGACGCAGACGGCGATGCCATCTCCTACACCCTGGTGGTGTCGGCCGATGCAGAGCTGCTCGACCTTCTGATCTCCGAGCCGGACATTGCCGAAACGCCGGAAGGGACGGTAACGGTTGACGTCGATGTCAGCTCGCTCCCTGTGGGCGTGTACTACTGGAGTGCTGAAGCTACTGACACGACTGGTCTGACCTCGGGCTTCGCCATGTCCGAGGCCTTCGGGTTGTCCGAAGCGTCTGCGGCCGTTGTCGGCAGCGCGTGCAGCTGTAGCTCAGGACCCTCCGGTTCTGTCGCGTGGCTGTTGGCACCGCTAGGTCTGCTTGGTCTGCGCCGTCGTCGTCGGTAGGTGACCCCGAAGCCAGCAAGGCGCCGAGATGCGCTGTACTGGCTGTGGAGGTCTCGTGTGACGTCGGTGGTTACTGGATAATGCGTTTGGATGTAATTGCTAAGTGAGAGAGGTGGCATTGCCGATCGGTTGACGTGATGGCAAGGCCGCACTACGCCTGATCACCACACTCTTACACACAAGCGGGTTCAATTTGCATCGGGAAATCCTAAACAAGCGTCGGATGACAACCAAAAGCCGAACCCGCCGCGAGGCAGCACTTCGCATTCGACGTGCTCAACTCGATGACATGACGCATGTGGTGAACATTCTTCGTTCCTCTGCGTCTTGGTATAAACCGTTCGTCGATTCGGAAGATATGGACCAGCATGAAGTGGGACCGGCTTGGGCTCGTGAGAACTTCGAAAAGCGTGACTTCTTTGTCGGTGAACTGGATGACGAGGTTGTAGGTACGGTGACCCTGCAAGATGCTGGCCGGGATGCCTATGTTGGCTACGTCTACCTGCATGCTGACCACACTGGGAAAGGCCTGGGGCGCGAGCTTCTGGACCACGCCCGGGACGAGTCGGCGCGTCGTGGTCATGAAGGAATGGTGCTGATTGCCCATCCCAAAGCAGACTGGGCAACCCGTGCCTATGAGCGATACGGATTTAAACGCATTGCAGAGAGCAAGCGTGACGTCCTTGCGTGGAACAACCAGTATATGAAGCCATTCTACGAAGAGGGCTTTCACTTGTTTCGTTACGCACATCCATGAGTAAAACCACGCTTCCAGCGTTCTTCCACCCTGATCAGCTGCTGTTTAAGCCGCTTTATGAGTGGGGATTTGGTGAGCGCATTGCACATCCAGAAACCACCGCGCGTGCCGAGAGCATTTTGTCGGCGCTGGATGAGGACGCGTTGTTTTCAGTGCGGCCGCCCAAGCCGATTTCTCCAGCGGCGCTCCTTGCTGTTCACACGCCAGCTCTACTGACGTTGTACAACGCTGCTTCGCACCTACCTGACGGCGAGACGTTCTATCCGACGGTGTTCCCCAAGCATAGCCAAGGGCGAGGGGACCCCACACGGTTGACCCACGCGGGACACTTCTGCTTTGACGCCGGTACACCTCTGGACCTCAACACACTGTCGGCGGCTACCTGGAGTGCTGCCTGCGCGCGCGATGCAGCACGGGCGCTAAGCGACAAGGTTCCGCTGACTTACGCATTGTCCCGTCCTCCAGGACACCACGCCACTCGGGACTTGTTCGGTGGCTACTGCTACTTCAACAACGCCGGAGTCGCTGCCCGAACGCTGCGGCGTAAGCGGCAACGCGTGGCCATCTTGGACATCGACTTTCATCATGGAAATGGCACCCAGTCGCTGTTTTACAAGGATGACAAGGTGATGATGATCAGTATCCACGGGGACCCAACCAACTGCTTCCCGTACTTTGCTGGTTTTCCAGAGGAGACCGGCAAGGGCAAGGGCATTGGGTTCAACCTTAATGTCTGCCTGCCGCGCGGCACTGATGGCCAGGAGTATCTGCGTATGCTCGACCAGCACGTCCTACCCGCTGTGAAGCACTTTGCCCCCGACAGCCTGGTACTGTCCGCGGGTCTGGATGCCTACGAGCTTGACCCTGTTGGGGACTTTAAGCTGACGACCTCCGACTTTCACGAGATTGGCCACCGGATTGGCGCGCTGAACCTGCCGACCGTAGCGGTTCAGGAGGGCGGATATCATACGGCTCACCTGGGCCGAAATGCTGTGGCTCTGCTGCGAGGACTGGCCGTGGGAGCCGGTGTAGTCGGGGACTGACGATGCCCCTATGAGTCGGTGTTGTTTGGGGCCAAGACAATGCCCGCGACACTTGTGTGGCGCGGGCATTGAGCTCAGACGGCGCGAACGTCGTCTTCAAGCGTTCGAGTGGTCTTATTCGACCATGATGCAGCGCTCACAGGAGAGCGTAATCTTTTCGGTTGCGCCGTTGGAACCTGTCGCATCGAGCTCGGGGAGTTCCCATGCGGACGGGTATGCGGAGAGGAGGTCGTACTTACGAACGACTTCGGTTCCGTTGTGACGCAGGAAGGTGATGGAGACGGTCTTGCGGCTGATGTTGCCGGCAATAATTTCCTCCCACCAGTTGTGGAGTTCGTCACGGCCCGAGTAGATACGCTCCAGGGTGACGTCTTCCCACTCGGCCCGGCCTGGTGCCTTACGCACGTACATGTCGGTTCCGTTCTTCCAGTTGATGGTTTCGACTTTCGCCTTGATGGCTGAACACTTGGTGAAGCCTTCGAGGTCGTGGGTCATGCCCGCAACCTTGACGATAAAGTTGAAGGAACCAATGAAATCATTAGTTGGAGTATTGAACGGCATAGCTCACCTAGTTGGTGCTGTGGTGTTTGAAGCGGCAAGTGTATCTGGACGCTTCTGTCTCAAAGTGGGTGAAGTGAACGTAAGCATGGGTCTGTCGACTACAAGGCCCGATTAGCACAAGACCTTCTTGCATTGCGGGGAATACCGGTGGGATGGAATGTGGGCGTCCGAGAAGAGTGGGCAGTATTCGCCGCTAAAACCAGAAAGGTCAGGCCGGTGTACAGCGTACGCCAGGTCTACTGATTTCTTAGGGCGGTGCCGCCGCCCTGGGATCGTCTTGGGGACGGCTGCGGTCGGCGGATACTGGTGCAACGTCGTCAGGTCAGTCAGTCAGCGCTAGCCTCGACCGCACCGGAACGCGTACTTGCTCCCTCAACGTCGGTGCTCACGGCTGTACGCCATGGACTATGCGGCTATTGGGACCCATGTTGGATACGACAATGCCCGCGACACTTGCGTGGCGCGGGCATTGAGTAGAGACGACGCGAACGTCGTCTCTAAGCGTGCGAGTGGTCTTATTCGACCATGATGCAGCGCTCGCAGGAGAGCGTGATCTTCTCGGTTGCGCCGTTCGAGCCGGTCGCGTCGAGCTCGGGGAGTTCCCATGCGGACGGGTATGCGGAGAGGAGGTCGTACTTACGAACGACTTCGGTTCCGTTGTGACGCAAGAAGGTGATGGAGACGGTCTTGCGGCTGATGTTGCCAGCAATAATTTCTTCCCACCAGTTGTGGAGCTCGTCACGGCCCGAGTAGATGCGCTCGAGGGTGATGTCTTCCCACTCGGTGCGGCCTGGAGCCTTGCGAATGTACATGTCCGTACCGTTGGCCCAGTTGATGGTCTCCACTTTTGCCTTGATGGCTGAACACTTGGTAAAGCCTTCGAGGTCGTGGGTCATGCCCGCAACCTTGACGATAAAGTTGAAGGAACCAATGAAATCATTTGTCGGAGTATTAAACGGCATAGCTTACTCTCTTGGACGATATGGTGGAAGACGCGGCCAGCCTATCTGGACGCCTCGGTCTCTAAGTGGGTCTCTTGCAGGCGAGAATAGGTCTCTCACAGACAAGTAAGGAACCATAGGACCCGTTTGCGGCAGCGGCAATGGCACTTGGAATAAAATTCTGGGTGGCCGGCTGGACTCCAGGATGTTGTCCGCCACTACGCTAGCGCTAGGCCGTCTGACGCGTCAGCTTTCGGACCGCCCCCATTGACAATCTGTCGTGATTCTCCTCGATACCGGTGCTTTGACCTTTGGCACAGGCGTTGCTTTGTCTGTGGGTGGTGGTTCGAATGCTACTGCTGTCCCTGTTCCAGTCCCTGGCTCAGGCCGATCCAGCTTCCGATCTTCGAAAGGAGGTTTTCGACGAATGTGACGGAGTCGACCAGATTTGGCCGTCGGCGATGTCAGATTCAGCATCTCGAGACTGGGGCTCTGACGCCGGGGACGTTGTTGTGTAGGTCCTCAAAGGCGACGGCTACCGGCTCACAGCTGTGACCAGCCCAGTGCCGTACGCCAACTCCATCGCCGAGCCCTCGTTACGGCGACTCTTCGGCGAGTGCGTGGGAGGGCAGGTCGGCTTGTGTTGGGACCTCCGTCGACAAGACGAATAGCCGCAGTCCGCTATTGGCCGTTAGTCGGTGCCGAACACGCTGTCGGGTCCGCCGAACGCATCGCCATTGGCGAACGTGCCCGGTGAGTACGCGCTGCTTTCAACATCGTCGTGCTCGGACCATGTGGTGCCGTCCAGCTCGGGCTGAAGCACCAACGATGTGTCCGACGTGGTTGCTGCTGACCACGTTGCGGTGTCGATGGTCGTGCCGTCTGCGGCCTTGAGGGTGACGGTGTCGCCGTCGTCGGTCAGTGCCAAGCCTACGTTGAGTCCGCCCGTGGCTATGGCGGTCTGGAATAGGGCATCGTCGTCCGTCAAGCTAGAGACGTCGCCGCCGCCGAACACGACAATGACCTCACCTGCTCGCAACACGGTTCCCTCGGGGAAGGTATGGCGGGCGAGGAAGGCTTGGTCGGCTTCGAAGATCTGGACGCCGTCTAGGTCCACAGAGACGTCGGACACGTTTGCGATCTCGACGAACTCGTCTTCGAAAGCGTTTGCACTGGAGCCGTCTCCGTTCGGGTCGCCCTCGACTGTGCCGTCGGCGAGGACTTCATTGAACACTAAATCTCCCGCGGCCGCGAGGTCGATGGTCACGTCAATGCTGATAGTGGCTGTGAGGCCGCCGAAGTCAGCCGTCACGTCGGTGGTGCCGTTGGTCAGCGGTTGAGCGACGGGACCATTGGTGAAGAAGGCCAGAACATCCGCCTGTGCGATGTCCAAGTCTGAGTTTGCAGTGACGTCGACCCAGCCATCTCCAACATCGTTTTCGACGGTGAACGTGACCGGTGTACGGGATGTTGCGTCTTCAACATCCGCGGTGATGCGTAGGTCCCCCGATGCGATGTCGGAGTCACTGTCCGAATCGGAGTCACTGTCCGAATCGGTGTCGAGGTCTGTGTCTGTGCCGACGTCTGTGTCTGTACCGACATCGGTGTCATCGGTGTCCTTGTCGGTACAGGCGACGACGGGCGCGAGCAGTAAGAGCCAGAGTGATGCGCGCATAATTAGTTCTCCACGCAGACGAAGGTGCCTGGGTTGGGCAGGCAGGCTTGCCAGTTTTCCGGCACGTTCCCACCGGCGAACGATACGGCGTTGACGCTGTTGCCATTTCCGGCATTGAACGTCTCGGTCACCCAGTCGACAACCGTGCGAACGTCCGGCTCGAACAAGAAGACCGGGTCTACCGTGGCGAGTCCCGAGCCAATGGCGCTGTCGTCTGTCGTGAGCAGCAGCGCGTCTATTGGTAAGGTGTACTGATCGGCGTAGTCACCGTCGAGGATGATGGCGAACTGGCCCACCTCCAATATCGGCGTCTCCGCGAGGAACCATGGGAAGATCGAATCGACCGCGTCGCCATCGGTCAGGGCGAAGAAGGACATGTCTACGGGGTCCGGGCCGTCGTTGTACAGCTCGATGTACTCGCCTGTGCGTTCGTCCAACGGGTTGCTCATGACCTCGGTGATGTAGATGCCCAAGTCGCTCTCTTCGAATCCAACGGCCGCTCCCGCAACACAGTTGTCACCACCCGGCGAAGAGCCGGCGGCACAGCTCGACGCGAGCCAGTTGTCCGGGGAGTCCTGTATACGCAGGTCAACACGTTCAACCGACACGCCGTTACCAGCGTTGAATGGGTAGAAGTAGGTGTCCAAGACCTGCGTCCAGACCGTGCCGACGTACTCGAACTGGACCCAGTCGCCAACGGCAAGGGAGTTTCCGAGGGTGGTATCGCCGGTTGTGACCACCAGGACGCCGTCCGGGATGCTGTACTCGTTGTTGTACTCGAAATCGACGATGACGGCGTAGCTGTCGGGACCGAGTTCGGTGCCGCCTCCGTTGTAGCCAACGAGGACGTCGGTGGAAGACGGGTCGCCGAGACGGAAGTCGATGAGATCGACGCTGTCGGGGCCTGGATTGTAGATCTCGACGAACTCGCCGGTGTCTTCGTTGAGCGGGTTGCTCATGACCTCGGTGATCTGAACCATGGCGCAGGTTCCGCCTTGGGCGGCATTGACGCGGCCTGGCGTGGAACCGCCCGTACACGTGGCGTCGCCGTCCACCCAGTTACTCGCGAGGTCCGAAGCGACGTCGTAGTCGGCTCGTTCGCGGGAGTTACCGTCGCCAGCGTTGGCTGCGACGGAGGCTGGGTAGCTGTCGATGAGCGTGCCGTCTGACGTGCTGAGCAGGACGGGGTCGTCGTTGGTCAGACCGTTTCCGAGGGTCGCACCGGGGGTGAGCAGCGTGACGTGGGTGCCGAAGGCGTACTCGCCGCCGAAGCCGCTGTCTACGATGACGGCGTGGCTGAACGGACGGATAAGGGTGGTGCCACCTTGGAAGCCTTCGAGAGCGTCTTCGCTGTCTCCGTCGGAGAGGATGAGGCCAAATGCGTCGATCTCAAGGGCTGTCGGATTGAACAGCTCCACGAACTCGCCCGTGGATTCGATGAAGGGGTTGGCCATGATTTCGGTGATGATCAAGCCGGACACGTCGCCGCTGGGCGGGAAGCACGAAGAACCAAGAGGAGACCGTCCCTCTGCGCAGGCGGAGGGGCGCCAGTTTGCCGCCACATCGCCGTCATCAATGACTTTGCGCTCCATCGACTCGCCGTCACCTGGGTCGAGTGGGTACGACATACTGGAGATGATGGTGCTGCCATTGGCGTCGAGCAGCGTGGCGTAGTCAGCGGTGGTCAGGCCGTTTCCGAGGGTCGCGTCGCCGGTTGTGACAAGCGTGCCATTGCCGATGATACCGTACACATCGGCCTCGGTGTTGGCGTAGCCGGAGTCGATGATCATGGCGTATTCACCAGGCTGAACCTCCGTTGTTCCGCCGTCGTAGGCTTGCAACGTGTCTGTTGTGTCGCCGTCGGTGAACAGTAGGCCAGCCAGATCGATGGCGATTACACCGGCGTTGTACACCTCGACGTACTCGTGCTCGCTCTCGCGGGTGGCGTTGGCGAGGACCTCTGTGATTACGAGCTGGATGTCGGAGATAGCGTACTCGTCCATACCGATGTCCCAGCCGGCACCTTGTGGACGCGCTTCGCCGTCGGCGTCGGTCACGTCCAGGCTGATTCCGGTTCCAGCGTCTACAGCGGGCGACTCGGCGGTGACATGAAAGTCACCTTCGCCAGCGGCGGCGAAGAGTGGGTCCACGTTGAGGTCCGACGGGTGGCGGGTTCCGTCGTTGATGAAGTCAGTGTTGTTGCCCCACACGATGTTCGTGCGGGCATCCACATCACAGCCTTCACAGCTGATGCCGTAGAAGTTGCCGACCACGATATTGTCGACCAAGTCGGTCGCTACGCCGGCGTGGGGGCCGAGCGCGATGGCACCGACCTGGAAGAAGGTGGTTGCCGCGAACGCGTTGCCGACCAGGGTGTTGCCGTAGATGTTGCCGTCGCCCTGGGTGATGGCGATTCCGCCCCAGGCGTTGCCGACGATTTCGTTGCCGTGGATGAAGAAGTAGCCGTCCAAGTTTTCGAATCCGACGATTCCGTAGCCGTTGCCTTGGAAGCGGCTGTTGATGATGTCGGCATCATCTGCGAACTCAACGCCGCGCTCGAAGTTGACGACCTCGACATCTTCAAGGACTAGGTCACCGCCATTAACGGACTTAAAGCCAGCGATACCCGAGTCGTAGCCGGGGCCGGACAGCGTCATGCTCTCTGCAGTGAGCTGGGCATCGTCCGTCACGACCATGGAGCCGAGTAGGGTGGTCTGGCCAGCGCCTCCGCCGCGAATCGTCACGTTTCTATCGACTAGGACGGTCTCTTCGTAGGTTCCGTTGGGGACCATCACTAGGCCGCCTACACTCACTGCATCCACGGCTGCCTGGATCGTGGTGAATACACCGCGGCGCTGAACCGAGGGGTCGTCCCATTCGCCGTCGACAGAGGGCTCTACGAACACCTCGTTGAGCGGGCTCTGGCCGCTACACGCGGCAAGGAGAAGGGCGGCGGGCAATAGGCGCATAGAGGGCTCCGAAATGGCCGGTGGGCTTAGTGCTGTATGGGCCGGCGAGCAACCCGAACGCTGGAGGTCGCGTTGTAGAGTGACCACCGGTGAGCGCCCTGGCACAAGCATGGTAGTGTCCCGTAGCTGAAAAGAAGTTTGCCTGGTGCGAAACGTCGGCGATGTTGTACTTGGACTGATTGTTGGAATGGCTGTAAACATGGCTCTATTCACGGTGTCCGGGGCCATCTTCCCAATGCCCGAAGGCATGGACATGAACGTCGCTGCAGAGATGAACGCCTACAGGGGTGGGCCTCCACGTTGATGTCGAACCCGACGCTTTGGCACGCCCAGTTTCGCCGCCAACTTCCTAGTAGTAACAAGTTACAACGTCGTCAGTTGGCGACGCCCCTGAACG
>JBLHSN010000046.1:0-25776 GCA_047626195.1 Myxococcota bacterium | reverse complement strand
TGATGAGTGGTGGGTCGCCTTCTCGAAACACGATCTCGGTGCGTTCAAGGATGACCAGATCGGCGTCATGCGCGCCTTGTTCAGTGCGCGGATCCCTGGACAACATGACGTAGGCAAACCGACCTCCAGGGGCCATGTGGCGACGTGCCGCAGCGCAATAATCAATGACGCTCCCGCGCAGCTCAACCCGACAAGCCGCGCGCTGCGGATGGGGACTGACCAAACAAGTGCCCAAAGGGGCATAAGGCGGGCTGCCAGTGACGAGGTCGAAGGTTGCGTCGCCGATGGCATCCGCAGATTCACGCAGGTCGCCTTCGAACACGGTGATGCGTTCCTGCAGGCCGTTATAGGCAATCGACCGGCGGTACAGCTCCGCACTGATGTCTTGCGCTTCGAGGCCCACCAGCGGCGGTTGGCTCTCCAGCAAGTGCAGCGTCATTAGACCGACACTGCCAATGCCACAGCCCAGGTCTAGCACCCGCTCGGCGTTCGGAAGTGCCGCCGCCGCACGCCAGGCAACGACTTGGTCGTCTGTGCTGAAGCGGTGGCCCTTGCGCAGCTGGAAGACCAGCCAGTCGCCGGCCACTTGGTCGAGGGATTCGTCATCGTTGGGTTCGAGTCGCATGCCGGCGCGTGTAACCGACGCAGTTAAGGGGCCGCACGAACAGGAGACTCCATGCGCCTCATAATCGTCGCTCTCGCCTTGGTCTTGACCACAGGATGCATCGAAGGATTGACCCAAGTGGCCGGTACGGGTGCCATCTACACCACACGCTGCTCGTCGGTGATGACGGTGTCCGGAGACGTGTACACCGCCCAGTGCATCCCCGACCTGTGCATTCGGACATTCGACGAAGCCGCGCTTAATCAGGTGGTTGTCGCCGTAGACCCAGGTCGAAAGATCGTCGGCTACGCCGAGCGAGTGTGTATTCAAGATCTCGCCGAAGCTACCGTTCTCTTTCAGCCAGGTGCCCAGGGTGAGCCGACAACACCTGCGCCGAGCGAGTAGATCGGATAGTCGCCTGAACTTCCTGCAAAGAGGCCCACCATGTCCGGCAATAAGCGCACCGTCCGCCGTCTCCGCGAAGGCGAACTCCCCATCTCCGGCTCGATCGACGAGGACCTCACGTCCGTCGCCGCCAAAGCCGAAGCTGAGCACGCCGCACCTAAGAAAGGTGCACGTGAGCCCACCAATATGGACGAGCTGGAACAGCTCGCCAACATGGACATGGGCGCACTAGCTGCCCTCATGGACGGCACAATCGCCAACGCCGCCAAGGTCGGCGACCGCGTCCAGGGCATCATCACGAAGCGCGGAAAAGAGCGTTGCCTGGTAGATGTTGGCGCCAAGTCCGAAGCTGTCATTGAGACCCTTCAGGTCGGCGAAGCCCAAGAGGGCGACACGATTGACGCCTACGTCATCAGCAACGACGACGGCGAGCTCTTCCTGTCGACCGCTGCGAGTGGCGAAGCTGCCGACCGGATCCTGGCAGACGCCATGGAGAACGGTACCCCAATGGAAGGCATGGTCACTGGGCGCAATCCTGGTGGATTCGATGTCCGCCTCGGCGACATGCGCGCCTTCTGCCCGGTCAGCCAGATCGACCGCGCCGCAGCCGCCGACCTAGACACCTACGTTGGCCAGACCTTGAGCTTCCTAATCATGGAATCCAAGGGCAAAGACGTCGTCGTCAGCCGTCGTAAGCTTCTCGACAAGCTCCGTTCCGAGGGCTTTGACGAGTTCTGGGCCAGCGTCAACGTGGGCGACAGCTTCGAAGGCACCGTCACCAACATTCAGGCCTTCGGCGTGTTTGTTGACATTGGCGGGGCCGAGGGCATGGTCCACCGCAGCGAGCTCGGCTACGGCAACTCCGACCCATCTTCGCTCAACCGCGGAGACAAGCTCACTGTACGCATCCTTGAGCTACGCGAAGAGACAGGCAAGATCTCCCTGTCCGCCAAAGACCCGGCCAACTCGCCATGGAAGCAAGCGGTCGGCTCAACCTTCAAGGAAGGTGGCACATACACCGGCGTCGTTCAAGGCGTTGAAGCCTACGGCTCCTTCGTCGAGCTCTCCCCAGGTCTTCAAGGCCTGCTGCACAGCTCGCGTACCGGCGGAACCACCCCCAAGAAGGGTGACACCATCGAAGTTCGCTTGGATCGCATCGACCACGAGCGTCAGCGCCTCGAGCTGTCGAATCCCAACCACACTGGGGCCATCGTCTCTTCTGAGGGTCAGGAGGTCGAAGGAATCGTTGAAGACGTTCTGAAGAACGGCGTCACGGTGAAGTTGGCAGACGGTCGTACCGGCTGGCTACCCGAGCGCAACGCCGAGCTTCCCGCAGGCACCGTCCTCGCTCAGCGCTTCCGCCGTGGCCGCGAGGTCAAGGCCACGATTCTCGAGGAACAACCTGATGGCCGTCGGGTAGTCCTCACCCAGAAGACAGAAGCCGGAAACAGCAACTGGCGCAGCCAGAAGATGTCCAATGCAGGTGGCGGCTTCGGCACCTTGGGCGACATGCTTGGAAACTGGAACAAGGGCAAGTAAGCCCGCTTCAGGTCGGTTCGCACCCACGACACGTTTCGTTCAACACACGTTGGACGGAGCGTGCTTTTGGTTGTGGGCCAGCCGTCAATAAACACAAGATGGAACAGGTTCCGCACAACTCTACGGGCACAAGCGTGGTTGGATGAATTCCCCCGCCGATCCTGCCTTGGAGACCTCGTGTCGCGCCTGCCCCTTCTCTGCTTGCTCGCCCTCTCCTGCTCGGAGTTCAACCTCGGTGTGACCACGAGTGACCTGGGCTTGCCGCTCGAGTGTGACCTGGACGAGATCTTCCCGCAGGAGAACGTCCCCGTCGACTCCTGCGCAGAGGTGGCCGGCGGCTTTGTTCCGGTTGTGGAGTGGGGTGCGGGTGACGGCATGAGCAGCCGTTCTGTACCTGCGGTCGCAGACCTAGACGGCGACGGCATTCCGGAGGTCATTGCCAACTTCACCCCTGGTTTCCTTCCCGGTGCGTCTACCGGAAACCTAGTCATCTTGAACGGCGATGGGTCGGTCCGCTCATCCACCCCACAGGGTCTGGCATTCGCAAGTGGCTTGTCCATCGGTGATGTCGATGCGGACGGACGCCCCGACATCTTTGGTGTTGTGGCCCTTGGCGCCCAGTTCCCAACAGAGAACTCACCCTACGCAGTGGCCCGCTTCGACAATACCGGCGTCAAGATCTGGGAGTCGCAGCCCTACACCCGCGATGACTTTGACTACGCCACCGGCATCTCGTTGTCGGACATGGACCACGACGGGCGGGTCGAGATTGTCGCCGGTCGCGTCATCCTGAACGACGACGGCACCGAACGCGGTCGCGGCACGCTCGGTCGCGGCTCGTACGGCGCACTGCCGAACCTCTTCGACGCCTCCATGCCGTACTCGGAGTCCACGCTCTCCGCTGTCGCAGACATCGATCTGGACGGCATTGAAGAGGTCATCACCGGAAACGCCATCTATTCACCCGACGGTGAGGTGCTGTGGTCCGACCCGTCGCAAGCAGACGGCAGCGTCGCCATTGTAAATATCGACGCCGATCCCGAAGCTGAGCGCATTGTCTGCTCCTTCGGCGGCGTGCGCGCTGTGGACACGGACGGCACGATTCTGTGGGGCCCCATCGTCCCCGAGAACTCCAACATCATCTCTACACCAGCCATCGCTGACGTCAACGGGGACAACTTGCCCGAGATCTTCGTCGCCGGCGGAAACCAGCTCCTGGCCCTGCGCTCGGACGGTGTTGAGCTGTGGAACAACACAGTCATCGATGAGAGCGGCGCAAGCGGCCCAGCCGTCTTCGACTTCGAAGGCGACGGTCTGATGGACGTTGTCTATATTGATGAACAAAACATGAGCGTGTTTGAGGGCCGCACAGGTGAACTCAAGTTCTTCAGCGAAGAGCACAACTCTGACACCATGATGGACTACCCGGTCATCGCCGACGTAGACGCAGATGGCCAAGCCGAGATTATCGTCGCCCACGCCAACTTCACCCGAGCACTGTCCGTGTATGGAGACCAGAGCGAGAGCTGGGGTCCCGCACGCCGCCTGTGGAATCAGCACGCCTACCGCATCGACAACATCGCAGACGACACCACCATCCCCATTGAGCCCGAGCAGAGCTTCCAGACCCACAACACCTGGCACTCAGCCAGCGACACGCGCTACCTGTCAGACTCGCTCAAAGAGCTGTCGGCTGAGATTGTCGACACGTGCGACGTGGACTGTTCACGTGGCGATTACTACGTTGTCGGTCGCATCATCAACCGCTCTGCCGTCCCAGTGACCGAGCCGATTCCCGTGGCTCTGTACGCGGTCACTGCAGGTGTTGCGCGCTTGGTGCACACCGAACAGGTCGAAGGGCCGTTCCTCGGTGGTGTGACCGGCACACCATTCGCCATGAGCGTGGACACGGCTGACTTGGCCGGCGCCAACGGCCTACGCTTCGTAGTAGACGACGATGGAAGTGGTCTTGGCGTGCACTTTGAGTGCGACGAAAGCGATAATATTGCCGAGATTCGCGCGCCGTTCTGCCTGTAACGGTCAGCGATAGCTATTTGTTTTCATTGCTAATTCAGCAGTCTTTCCATAGGGTTGAGCGCTAACCTGAGGTTGCCTGTGTTGAGGACCCTTGTTCTACTGCTGACGCTCGCTCCCACGAGCGCCTTCGCCACATCCGTCGAATTACCGTACCAAGGAAGACTTTCCGGCGCGGACGGCAACCCTTTCACCGGTGAGCACACGGTCACCGTTCGGCTGTACGACGGCAGCGATTCAATTGTCTTCACCGAGCCATTTATCGATATCGTTATCGACAATGGGTACTTTTCGATCAGGCTGGGTGCCGACCCAACGAACTTTGACCTACAGCACACCGTTGTGGGCACCGCCGTGAGCGTTGGCATTGAGGTCGATACTGACGGTGAGTTGCTGCCGCGAAGCCCACTAGGAACGGTGCCCTTCGCCACCACAGCCCTCGAGGCCGACCACGCACTCACAGCGGATGATTCTGCAACCGTAGCCGGCCTTTCACCGAGTCAGTTCGCAGCACCGGGCACATTCACTATCACCTACGCCAACTGCGCATGGACCGCGTGTGTCGACGGCGGCAGTGCGGTGTCAACATGCCCAGCCAACAAGGTCATGCGCGGCATGGATGTCGCCACGCATGACTCACAAAAGCCTGTTGGCTGCTCCCTAACGAACCACGAAGACGAGTATCGCTCCTATTGTTGCGAAGCCCAAGTGACCCTGACACCGGCCGACTAGGCCGTCATCTCAGCCAACCGCTTCGCCACATCCATCGGACTTGCAGAGTCCGGCACAAAGCCGACCCGACCATTGGCGGCGTGAACGCGGGCCCAGCGCCGGGGTTCTTCGTCGAAGTTGTACGAGAACAGCACAGGCAGTGCATATCCAGCAGCACGAATCGCCGAGAGCACAAGTGTGCCCTGATTTTCCTGCAAGAACCGAATCGCCTTTGTCCGGTCGCCGGCGAAGCGTGTCGTCAACGCCACAACATCGCCGAGCAGAGCGTCATCGGGGACACGATTAAAGCGCATGTCAAGGAAAGCCGCATCCCACCCCCCTTGGGCCAAGTGAGTCAGACCTTCCGCGGCATTTCCCGCCCGCATCCACTCGGCTGCGTCACCGGCAAACCGGGTCAGGGTATCGGTGTACTCGTGTCCGTCTTCGATAATGAGGATGCGCATGACAGGTGACTCCGCGGACTAAGTAGGAACGACTTCGACGGCGGGTAGAAACACTTCCACCGCTTTCGCCCAGCCTGCTTCGACGCCCACACCGATGGTGCCGTCATTCTTCACGACGAGCTCTCGCGCAATGCCTAGACCCCGTTCCATTGGACGTTCGTGGATATCAGCGGTGGACAGCGACGTGGGGATATTGTCGCACACGGCAATACGAACCTGTTCGCGGTACGTCAGCTCGTCGACGTCCAACGTGACGCGGACAGCAACGTCACCGGATTGGGTGTCGCGACTGACGCCCAGTGCATTTCGGACAAGGTTGGCCACAAGGTCCTCAAGCTCCCCGCGGAACATGCGCACCCACATCGGCTCCGCACCCACGATGAGATCGACGTCTGGCGCCCCTGCCAATGCTGGCTCGCGGCGCACCCGCTCGACGACTTCGCCAATGAGTGCCCCATCCACGCGTACCAAAGACAAGGAATGCAGCAGGGTTCCGAGCTCGGCGAACCCGACTTCATTGAGCGCAAATGCCACCTGACGTAGCTCGGGGACTGCGCGCGAACGGCCTCGCAGCAGGTCGGTTTGCAGGCCGACCAAGCGATCCACGGCACCGATAAGTGGTGAGAATACCGGGTCACGACGACGCAAGTCGAGCCGAACTCCCTGGCCTCGCGCCGCATCGTTTAGAGCGTCGATGTGTTCGCGAAAACGAGCCACTGTTCCGCGCGGAGCAAACAGCCGCTCAGCCGCCCATCGCGCGGTCTCGCCGTCCCCTTGTTCCAAGGCATCCGCTACTTGAAACAGAACGGTGGTGTCGTGCTTCAGCACTTCGTGACGAATGGCAGCAGCACTGTGTACGACCTCTCGCGCAACACTCGGACGCTGCAGGACGAAGGCCTCCAACGACACCCCGGGCCCGCGGAACCAGCGGTACAGCGGCCACGCGAGCAGCAAACCGAGAAGAAGTGACACTCCACCCACAATACCGGTACGAATACGCTGAGAGCGGTCGTCGATCTCGCGTCGCAGGTCACGGGCGGGCACCTCAAAACGGGCCGTGTGTGCGGTGGCGAAGAAGGCGTCGAGCTGAGCGGAAGCGTCGCTGGGTTCGTTCACTTCCCAGGCTGCACGCGCAAGCAAGTAGTGAACATCCCCAATACCGTGGACCTCGGCTGCGCGTACTACCGCCTCCGCATCGGCCTCTCGGCCTTCACGCTTGAGTAGGTCCCATAGCGTCAGCACAACACCGGGCTGAGCGGGGTCGAGTATCAGGCTCTGTTGGTAAGCGCCGATGGCGTGCTCGCGGTCCCCCACGTCCAAAAACAACGAGGCTTCAAGATTGACCGCGTCGGCGAAATCGGGCGCTAAGGCACGTACACGGCGCACCTCGTCGCGCGCTGCATCATTGTCTCCACGTGCGCGCAGCACACCAACGCGGTGGTAGGCGAGCAACGCACCGTACGACACGCCATTGGGAAGGTCGAGCTGTTCGGGAAGCGGCGGTGAATCGGGGCGTGCGCGGCGTAGGTCTTGCAGCAGTCGCCCTGCGTCAGTCGCGTGCTCGCCACCAGGCTCAAGTGCCAGATACCGCTCAAGGGCGGCGTACCCACGGTCTGCGAGGCCAGACCGCTGCTCAACTCGTGCACGTCGCCACCACACCTCCGCCCACAGCGGGTCACGCCGCAAGGCGCGTCGGTAGGCTTCCACCGCAGCCGCATCTTCTCGTCCGGCGTACGACGTGGCCAACAGGTCACCAAGGGCTGCAGCGTAGTTGGGGTCGGTGGGTGCGAGGAACTCCGCACGTTGAAGGGCCGCATCCGCCTCCGCTATTTCGCCGGTTGCCAGCGCAATTCGCGCGCGGGTGGCCCAGGCATCTGGGGCGCGTGGTGCGTCTTGTAGCAGACTGTCGATGACCAGTCGGGCTGTGTCCGCGTCGCCGTTTCTTAGCGCTTCTTCGGCCTCAGCCAGTCGGCGCGATTGCTCAATGTCCAGGTCCGTCGCTCCCGACCGCATCCACCGCCTGGCTTCCCCGTCGAGCAACATGCTGTCGAGACGTTCGGACATGCCTTCGACAGCCAGTAGCGCCGGATGCGCGTCGACAACATGTGCCAAGAGCGACGTTGCGTCCTCGTCCATCTCTGCACGAACCAGAGCCTCTACCACGAACAGAACACCATCGGCCTGGACCTGAAGCTCCGCATTGGGCAGCGCACTCCCCCCCGCCGTCTGGTCCAACCACACCAGCCACTCACGAACGCGGTCTGCTGCAGCGGTAGCGTCTACGGGGGCCATTGCAAGCGACTGAAGGCGCACGACTTCTGCACTCGGTGCCGACCGGCGAAGACGCTCGTACGTGGCCAGCGCCTCTTCGGACCTACCCAACGACAACTGCACCCGTGCACGCTCAACCAGCACCTCGGGAACGCTACTGCGACGGTAGACCAACAGCGCATCCTCAGGGCGCCCCGCGGCCTCTGTGGTTCGCCCCAACGCAAGAATACCTGACACCCAACCCGGATTCTCACGCACCACGATGCTGTAGGCAATCATGGCGGATTGGGGGTCACCGTCGCGCTCAGACCGTTGTCCACGCTCCCAGATGTGCGCAATCGCAGGCTCCATCGGCAACGGCAGCGCATCCTGGGGGTTGTCAGCCCAGACCAGCGCTACCCACAGCAGCCAGACGCTCACCCGAGCTGCCCCTTTAGCTCGCGTACCTTGAGCCCCAGCTGGTTGAACCGCAGCTGTACCTTCCGGCCCGCCTCTGCATCATCCAACAACATTGCCGCCATGCGCGAGAAGTCGCCGCTGTGGGCCCGATACATGGATGAGTAGAGCTGGCGCTCGATGTCTTGGCTGACCTTGTTCAGCGTGTCCTGGGCACGGACCAGCACGGTCTCCCGCCAGCCGTCAGCGGTCATGCCGGTCTCTGGCGTCCGCTCAGCAATGTGCAGAATCAACTCCTTCACCCAACGTGGACGAACCTGGACGACATCTCCGCGGTCGCTCGCTGGGAGTTCAAGCATCTCCGCCAACGCAAACAGCACCGTATTCTCAACGGTCATGGCGAACTCACGCAAGTTTCCAGGCCAAGAATGGCCACGGAGATGACGCAACGCGCGGTCCGGGAAGAGTAAGTACAGGACGCCCTCTTCCGCGGCTGGCACCCCTGCCCCTGCGTGCACGACGACATGCCCTACCGGTAGACCATTCTTCTCGCGGTAGGCCTCCAACATGTCCCGAAGAGCCGGTTGGCGGACGGCTCGCTTCAGGACAAACGCCAGCAAGTCCGCAATGTCGAGTCCGCGTTCTTCGAGCGACGGCAACACAATGGCTGCAGCCGGATTCAGCCGCATGTACAGGTCAGCCCGAAACGTCCCGTGGCGCACCCGCTCAGCGAGGTCTTCGTTGGTAGCTACGATCAACTTGACGTCGACCGTGCGCTCGCGCAGGTCACCGAGCCGAGTCAGGGTGCCGTCTTGCAGGACGGACAACAGCATCTTCTGGGCTTCAATCGACAAGTTGCCCACTTCGTCTAAGAACAGCGTGCCACCATCCGCCTCTTCAAAGGCACCTGTGCGGTCTGTGACGCTGCCTGTGTAGGCCCCACGAACGCTGCCAAACAGGTGTGCGCTCATCAGCTCGTGCGGCAACGTCGACAGATCTACCGCAACAAACCGACCGCGACGATGCGACCGTTCGTGAACAAAGTGGCGGGCAATCAGGCTCTTACCCGAACCTGTGGGCCCCAGAAGTACCACGGGGAGCCGCCCCCGTGACATCACACCGAGACGTTGGCGCACCCGAAGCATCGCGCTGCCGGGACCCCAGTAGATGGGGCCGTCGCTCGGACCTGCTGCGCGCGCAGCAACAATGCCCTCAATCTGTGCCTGAAGCGCTCGTGCATCGACAAAGTCGTCATCCAAAAAGGCGGTGTATTCCTCCGCAGCGTAGCGTTCCGCCCCTTCTTCCAACGTCAGCTCTTCTTGCGACGTCATCAAAATGACCGGAAGCTCTGGGTGCTCACGGCGCAGCGCACCTAAGATCTCTACACCTTGCCGCCGCTTGAGCCGCTCAATGTCGGTGGCGCTCATGTCGGAGCGAAAGCCCAACAAGTCCACCGGTTCAATGTCGAAGTGGATGTCCAACAACACCAAGTTAATCGGCCTGCGCGCACTGTTCAGCCTAGCCTGCGCAGCCGCCCAGGTGCGCATGGGACCATGGAACCGGTGGCCCTTGATGGCCCGCTCACACAGCTGTAGGGTGCGGTCTTGGTCGTCGATGATGAGGATGTCAGCCATGGGTGCTCTCTGCGTTGGCCCGGCGGTACCAGGTTCGAGTCAAATCGGCGATGGCAACGGCCGCATCTCGAGTGATGCGGGCATTGTCCAGGGTGGCATCGTCGGACGAAAACGCCGCGAGTGTGGTCATCAGTGAGGTCAGCTCACGAAGCTCGGGGGCATCGGCGTCAACGGCGCGAAGGTCAGGAAGAAGACGTTCCCACAGCGCTGTTGCGGGCTTGGAGACGTCGCCGCTTCGATGGGTGTGCAGAACATCTGCGGTCACCGCGTCGATCAGCTCGTCGTCTTCCGCCCACCTGCATTGCATGGCGACGTACTTGCCAAGGTCGTGGCGGAGGGACTTGAGGACGTCAGTGCGGTTCATGATGGGACCTTAATAGATTGCCCCACGCATTGACCCACCCGCCATCGACGACAGCGGAATAGGCGGAAGCCATGCACGTGTACCGCTGGGACCTCGACAAGACGTATCTGGACACCGATATCCATTCGGTGCGAGCCATGATTCGCGCCGCATTTGAACCGGCCTCTGAGAAACGTAACATTCCCGGTGCGGGGGCCCTCGTTCGGGGCTTGATGCGCTCCGACCCTAGCTGCCGAGTGGGCATTGTATCGGGCTCACCGGTGCAGCTGCGAGCGGTCTTGGAAGAGAAGCTCGCTCTTGACGGCGTTCGCTTCGACTCTCTGGTTCTCAAAGACCACATCGGAAACCTCAAACGCGGCCGGCTGCGCGCTGTCTATGGGCAGCTCGGCTACAAGCTACCGGCGCTGCTTGAGCAACGGCGAGGCCTGGGCTCCGCTGTCCGTGAGACCTGTTTTGGCGACGATACCGAAGTCGATGCAGTGGTCTACGCGCTATACGGCGAGGTTGTTGCCGGGCGGGTGAGCGAGTCGACCATGGCTCGCATCATGACGGCAGGCGGCGCCTACCCAGACGCGATCGACTTGGCGAAGGCCGCTCTTCGTCATGTGGGAACCGCCGACATTGTGGACGACATCTTCATCCACATCGACCGCGGCATTCCCATTCGTCAATTCCAGCTGCTCGGGCCGCGGGTCATCCCCGTATTCTCCTGGTTCCAGGCGGCATTGATCCTTCACACACGGGGGCGTCTGGACATCGAAGGGATTGTAGAGGTCGTCTCCAATACGGCGGCTGACTCCCCCGACCGCACCGCTGCGTGGATACAAGATGTCGTGAGACGCGGGCTACTCGACCGGGACGAGGTCTTGGCAATACTGGCCAAGCACAGCGCTCTAGAACCTCTCGTTGCCACCAGCACGCGGGCTCTGGACCGGCTGCGCGGCGTCACCACCCAGCGAACACCTCGGGCCCCTGACTTTCTTGGCTACCTCACGGCCCTTCGCCACTAGGCGGCGCGTCTTTAGATGCAGGAAGTCCCGGCTGTGGAAGCTCCGACGGTCGTCCTGGTGCTGGCGGCGCCAAGAATGGAAGCCACCGAGCGACCCAAGTCGGCAGCAGCGATTCCCCTGCGACTCCTGTTTCAACGTCCAGGTAGTCGCGCATGTAGATGGTGTAGGCGGCGAGGAAGAAGGCCACAATGAGCGGGCCCACGAGAAAGCCGACGGGACCGAACCATGCCAACCCTCCGAACACGGCCAAGAAGATGAGCAGCGGGTGGATCCGTGTGCTGCCACGCATCACCAGTGGCTTGATCACATTGTCCACGCTGCCGGTGAATAGCAAGCTGTAGATGGCCAGGAATAGCGCCCAGCCCCAGCCTTGGGTGAACCCGACCACAACCGCGCAGGGAATCCAAATAATACCGGTTCCAGCCAATGGAATGAAGCTGCACACGCCCGCGAGCACTCCCAAAAAGACAGCGCTGCGCAGGCCACAGATATGGAAAGCGAGCCCAGAGACGACGCCCTGGATGATTGCCGTAATCAATGTTGCAAGGACCATATTATTGGCCAGCTCTTGAAAGACAGCGAACAACTTCCGCTCGTATCGATCCTCCATCGGCGACAGATGCATCAACGCAATCAACAGACGCGGTCCCTCCAAATACAGCGTACCCAACGCAAACACGAAGATGACGAAGTCGAGCCCAAAGCCGAAGACGCCCTCGAGCAGTGCGGGCAGAGCTCCTCCAACCCCTCCAAGCGTTGTCAATGCAGCCGAACGCAGCCACGCTGCCATCGCTGGGGCGACCGTCCCCTCTGGTGGAAGAACACCGTCTGGCAACCAGGTCTCAATCCATTCCCGGGCCGCCAATACTTGCGGTGGCGAACGCTGGCTGAGGTCATCCGCTAGCGCATCGAACTGCCCACCCGCGAAGAAGCTGTTGGCATCACTGGTGACCTTGATGGCCTCGGTCACGAATAGCCAGCCGACTGTCGCAAGCGGCGCCAGTACGAGCACAAATAGCGAAACAATGGTTAGCAAAGCGGCAATCGTGCGTCGCTGCCCCAGCTTCGCCTCGAACCAGCGGAACATCGGCCAGGAGACGACGGCGACCACAGCCGAGAACAACAGCGCCCAAAGGTAGGGCGAAAACAGCAGGGCGACAGCAACGATGGTGAGCACTAAAAACCCGAAGAACCACCGATCTTTCGTCTTCTGGTCCCAATAGTTATCGCTCAACGAACTCCCTCCCCGGCACTTGCCACCCCATCGCGAATCCGGCCGACGAGGTCCCCACGGGACGCCTTCGCCGCCACCTTAATAGCGTTGCGAATCGCCCGCGCTTCCGAACGACCATGGGCCTTAATCACAACGGAATCTAGTCCCAGAAGGGGGGCTCCGCCGTAGCTCTTCCAGTCGGTCATCCGCTGCAGATGCTTGATACCCCCGCCGAGCATCGACAAGCCTAGCCGCCACTGAAGACGGCGACTCGACGCTTCCTTGGCGAGGCCGGTCACCACATCGCTGACGCCTTCCAGCATCTTCAGTACCACATTGCCCAGAAAGCCGTCACACAGCACGACGTCGACGGTGCCTTTGGGGATGTCGAGGCCTTCCACATTCCCAGCAAAGTTGAGCGACGTCTCCAGCAGGCGTCGGTGAGCTTCCACAATGGCCGGGGTCCCCTTGAGCGCTTCAGTTCCGTTCGACAGCAGCGCCACACGTGGACTTTCAATCTCGCTAATCAGGCTGCTATAGGCGGCACCCATGTAGGCGAAAGTGACCAGGTCACCCGCCGTAGCGCCCATCCCTGCCCCTACATCCAGCATCATGGCAAACGGGTCCCGACGGGGTCCGCGCCGTTTTGCCGTTGGATAGACAGACGCCAGAGCCGCACGACGCACGCCAGGAAGCCGCTCAAACGTCTGAGCCGCCGCCAAAATCGCCGCTCCAGTGTTGCCGCTCGTGACCAACGCGTCCGCGTCTCCGGCCCGGACAAGCCGTGCGGCCGTCAACAACGAGCAATTGGGCCGCTCCGCCAGAGTCGGTCCGGGCTTCTCGTCCATCGACACAAACCCGTCAGCCCCGACCAACTCAATGCGCGTGGGGTCGTAGCGAACGCCGTCCAACATCTCGCTCATCGACTGGACGTCGCCGACCAACAACACACGAATATCGACCTCTTCCAGCGACAGCTTTGCAGCACCACCAACCGTGGCTTCTACGCCCTTGTCCCCGCCCATGGCGTCCAGCGCGATTCGAATCATCAGTCACCTCGGGCGCCATGCTACACGGCGTTGGGCTGGTCGGTGGCGGCAGGGTTCGATAGGCCCGCCGTATACAAGGAGGCAACATGGGCAAGCCCGTGTCTGACAATATCACTTGGCACGACGGTCACGTGACCGCCGAACAGCGCCGAGCCATCCTCGGTCAACGAGGCGCCGTCTTGTGGTTTACCGGACTCAGCGGCTCTGGAAAGTCGACCGTTGCCAGGCGCGTAGAGCAGCTGTTGCTGCTCGCCGGCAACCAGACCTACGTGCTGGACGGCGACAACCTACGAATGGGACTCAACCAGGACCTGGGATTCTCCGCCGCTGACCGCAGCGAGAACATTCGTCGCGTCGGCTGCGTGGCCCAACTCTTCGCAGATGCCGGTGTCCTGTGCCTCAGCGCCTTCATCTCACCGTACCGGGCGGACCGCCAAGCAGCGCGTGACCGTGTGCCACAGGGCCAGTTCCTGGAAGTATTTATCGATACCCCTCTCGAAGTCTGTGAGGCTCGAGACCCTAAGGGCTTGTATAAAAAAGCGCGTGCCGGTGAAATCCCGACGTTTACCGGCATTTCAGCGCCCTACGAATCACCGGAAAATCCAGAAATTCACGTGGAAACCGCTGACCGGTCGGTCGAAAGCTGTGCGCAAGAAGTCGTGGACTATCTGGAGTCCCACAGCTTTTTGAGCGGATTTCCCGGCTAGCCTCCACGCATGCTCACCCGCAGCCCCAGTGGCCGCGATAAGCTCCCTCCCCTTTTAGTCGGGACTCGCTTGCAACTCTCCGACCGCACCCTCGCGCTCTTCGCAATGTTCGCGGCCACGTTGGCCGCTACAGCACTGTGGCTTGAGTTTCGTCCTCGCACCCAGGTCGCGGAGGCAAGCGGAGGCCCGCCTCCAGCACCACTCATTCCAGCCGTGACGCGATCTGGTGGCCGTGATGTCGAGACATCGGGTCCACTTCATGTTGCCATTGCACGTGGCCGTGTAGACGCGGCTACTCTCGACTGTGATGGACTGTTCCGAGCGCAGCGCCCGACAGCGGGCGGCCGAGTTGTCTTCCCGACCATACCGCTGGGCCAGTGTCACGTCACTCTCGTTGGCTCTGACATCCCGTACGAACCCGTATTCCCTGGTGACCGCCTGTCCTGTTGGATCGACCAGCACACCACGCTGTGCAGTGGCGGGATGGCCGCCAGCTACGCTGCACGGGTGTCCATTGACGGCGGGGCTCCAGGCACCGTCTCCATTGACGGCAACGAGGTCGGCACGCTCCCGCTCCGAGATGCGTCAGTCCGCGTCGGAAAGCGCTTAGTCCTTGTCACCTTCGACGACGGTCCAACCGCTGTCTGGACCCTGACCGTGGCGCCGGATGAAGAAATCGCCATGCGCTTCCCATCCGAAGACGACGACAGGAGCAACCCGGCTTCCGGATTTCGCGGGACATCGGTCCAGGTTGAGGCTGGGGATGATCCGTCCGGAGTCACAACAGGCGTGACGGCGGGCAACACCCCGTAGAGCGGTTACCTTCGCGGAATCTGGAGGACGCATGGCCCACGATGACGACCGCGCCTTTGCCGCAGAAAGTCAGATCGGACGAATCAATACCTTCTTCCCAATCTTGCCCAGGTTGGGCAATCGTTGGGCAGCTTCCCGGCCGTGGGAAGGGCTGACTGTCGGTGTGAATATGCACCTGACAACCCTCACGGCAGCGCTCCTTCGTGAGCTTGCCCTGGGGGGTGGAACGTTTGTTGTCAGTGCGTGCAATCCGGCCACAACCGACAAGGGCACTGTCGAGTTTCTGCGAAACCTTGGGATGGATGTCTACACCGGCGGAGACGGAAAAGATCGCTACGACCAAGTCCTTAGCCACAACCCGCAGCTGTTGGTTGACGTTGGCTTCGAGCTCATCGAAGCGGCCTTGTCAAACCCGGACGGTATTCGTGGTGCTATCGAAGTTACCCGAAGTGGCATTACCAAGCTCCGCGCCGCCGACAACGTGCCCTTTCCGGTCATCAATATCAACGACGGTCGCCTGAAAGATGCTATCGAAAACCGCCACGGCGTGGGCGAGGCCATCTGGTCCGCTGTCGGGCGCCTGACCGGCATGCATCTCGCAGGCCGCCGGTGTGTGGTGGTCGGCTACGGGCCGGTTGGTAAGGGTCTAGCCGCTTACGGACGCAGTGCTGGTATGGCCGTCGACGTTGTGGAAACAGACCCGATCCGTCGGCTGTTCGCTCACTACGATGGCTACCCAACCCCGTCTGCCTCCCGCGCGCTGACCACCGCCGGTATTGTCGTTACCGCTACGGGTCGTTCTGGAAGCATCACCGTTGATGAACTCAAGAATGCTCGCGACGGCGTCGTCCTACTCAACGCAGGTCATGGTGGAGATGAAATCGACATCTCGGCCATCGCCCGTGCTGCGGACCGGGTTGACAACATTGCCGAGCAAGTCGTGCGTTACCGCATTGAAGGCGGCCCCCGCGTCACCGTACTGGCTGACGGACACCCGCTGAACATCGTGTTGAACAATGGCTCACCAGAGCCAGTCCTCCTCCACTTTGCAGTGCTGGGGTTGAGCCTAGAGCAACTGGCCACGACACACGTAGAACCCGGCGAGATTGCAGTCACCGAAGAGTTGGAAGCCGAAGCGGCCATGTTGGCGCTGGAATGTCTGCTGCCTGAGGGGTCGCTATAGTGACCGCCGAAGGGCCCGTCCCCAGCGCACTTGCGGCGCTGCGGAGTGGACAGCCCCAGGCCGCAGTCGACCATCTGGCACCGATTGTTGAGGCGCCGGAGCTCGATGACCCGGAAATGCTCGACGTGCGGGCGAGGCTGTGCAGTCTATATGCGCAGGCCCTCCTGCAGGCTGGCGATGCAAAGACAGCGTCCATCTGGGTCCGCAAGGCACTGCGCGCTGCGAGCACACTGAAAGATGCGGCGGGTCTACTCGAAGTTCGCGCACTTCAGGGGGAAATTGTTGGCGCTCTAGCAGATGCCGAAGCCGCCCGACGTCGCGCCGTCGAGCGTGAGCACATTGCCGAGACGTCTCTGGAAGACCTGTTGGCGATCGCTACAACGCCCGAAGATCGAGCTGCCGTTCTGGCCAAGAAAGCAAGCTCTCTGGCTGGCTTGGGCTCACACGCGCAGGCCGCTGACCTGTACGATCAGTCCATGCGAATCGCAGACCAGCATGGCATCTTGCGCGAGCAAGTCTTCGCACGTTTGGGCATGGCGGCTGTCCACCCTGACGCAGCGGTCTGGGTACAGCAGGCCCAACGCCTCGCCGAAGCAGCGAGTGAGTACACGCTCTTAAGCACCATTGCCCGTGAGGCCGATCGGTTGGGTGTCTCCTTGCCCGCCATTGATGGCCCCTCTGGCCTTCGGGACTTTGAATGAGAATCGCGGCAATCGATATTGGCACCAACTCTATCCATTTGATGGTGGCCGATGTCGACGCGAACGGAACGGTGGATGTGGTGCACACCAGCAGAGACCAGACCGAGCTGGGTTCGGGCGGTCTAGCCAGCGAAACCCTTGCCCCTGACGCCTTCGAACGTGGCGTGAACGTCCTCATGGAGTTCCGAGAGGCCTGCGACTCGTTCAACGTCGAACACATCGCGTGCACAGCGACCTCTGCCGTCCGAGAGGCCCAGAACGGCAAAGAGTTCTGTGACGCTGTAAAAGCGCGTACTGGGATCCATGTACGGGTCATCGCAGGCGTCGAAGAGGCCAGGCTCATCTGGCTCGGTGCTCGCCGCGACCTCGACTTCTCCCGCGGCCGAGTGCTCATCTTCGATGTCGGTGGCGGTTCGACCGAGTTTATTCTGTGCGACGCCGAGAACATCCTTGCCAGTCGTAGTCTTCGCCTCGGCCACATCCGCTTAGCGGAAGGGTGGCACCACAGCGACCCCATGACCGACGAGGAACAGGCGAAGATGCGCAAAGTCATTCGCAAGCGCATGAAGTCCCTCACGCGTCAGGTCGGTCCGGACGACTTGGGGGCCATCGTCGGCACCAGCGGAACGGTTCGCGCGCTCGCTCGAATGGAGGCCATGGCGAACGGCGGCGCATATCCGGAACACCAACACGGCATGCTGCTCACACGCGACGGAGTGGACCAGCTTGCCGCCACACTCAGCGCCGCCACACAAGCCGAGCGCAGCGATATCCCTGGAATGGATGCCCGCCGTGTACGCACGCTTCCGTCCGGTGCGGTACTCGTGCAGGAAGTGCTCGAAGCCTTCGACAAGCCGCTGCTCGTCACCTCCAATCGGTCCTTGCGTGACGGCCTCATTGTCGATTGGATTCTGAACAACAAGCCAGAACTCACCCTGTCGCGCCAGCTTGCCGACCCACGAAGCCGCTCCGTCCGTGCCACCATGGAGCGCTACGGTGCAGACATCGACCACGCAGATTCCGTCGCCAACACCGCCCAGGCGCTGTTTGACGCAACAGGCCCCGTACACCGCCTGCGCATCGATGACCGCAGACTGTTGACCTTTGCTGCCCATCTTCACGACGTTGGCCACCACATTGCCGGCCGTGGACATGACAAGCGCGGTGCCTACCTGATCCGTCACACACACATGCCTGGTTTCACAGCTCCAGAGGTCTCCGTTCTTGAGCGGTTGGTGCGATACCACAGTAACAAGCGTCCAAAGAGCAGACATGGACGGTATGCAGCTCTCGGTAAAGCAGACCGTAAGCGCGTGCGCATTCTCTCCAGCTTGCTTTGCTTGGCCGATGCCTTCGACCGGGGGCACCACCAAAATCTCATTGAGATAGACATCCAGCTGCACAAGCGAAAGCTGACCATCCGGGCGACCCCTCACCAGTCCCCAGATCTAGAGCGGTGGGCAACGGACCGCCGCAAGCGCCGGGTCGAAGACGCATTGGATATTGAAGTCGACATCGTCTTCTCCGGCCCGCACGGCGGCGCAGTTGGGAGCAGTATCGGTGACGCCGTTACATCTCACGAAGAACAGGCGTAAGCCCTCGCATCTGACGCGTGACGCTCAGGTTCAAGGGCGGTTGGCAGCAACATGAAGTAGGCTAATGGTACAGAGCGGAATTCATGGACTTTTTCGAAACCACAGATGACGTCGATCAACAGCTGCTGGACGTTCGTCGGCAGCTAGACCTGCTTCACGGAGACGTCCCGCGAAGCCTGTCTCTGAGCCGACTGAAGACCCAATCGCCGTTTCACCCCATCCTTGTGTTGCGATTTGTGTTCGCCGGAGCAACAGCCCTGTGTCTCTTGGCGGCATTGACAGCGTTAGCTGTACCCTATCTCAACTTTCTCGCCCCCCACATTGCCGAGACTATCAGGCGCATCGAGCTGGCAATGGGAGGCACTCCGCTTCCTGTCGCCCTCGCCGGTGGTGGTGCACTGCTGTTCATCGCTTGGTTTGCCGTAGACCAGTCTGCGGTCGCGGTCGGCCGCGGAAGTACGCTCACCCATGGTGAAGCGCGGGAACACGACCGACTCAACTCGGAGCTTTCGCGCCTCGGCCGTCAACGCGACCTCGTCAAGCGCGCACACAGCACTCCGATGGCCGCTGTGGCCCGCTACCAAGTTCCCGCACAAGAGCCAAAGAGCCAGGTCCCGCCCCTGTACGAACAACCGGGTCCCGCCCCTAGCTATCTGGCTCCCCCCTCGCTGACGCCACAGGTTTCTGCACCCGCTCATCGGGGAGCGGCTGCTGTCCCGCCCACGCGTGGAAGCGATGGCTACGCTCGATTCCGCACGCCTGCGACCAATGGCCGTGAGGTCGTACCGATTGCCAAACCAACCCTCATCTCGTTGCAGCCGCAGGACTCTCGGCGGCCTGTCCAGGCAAGTATCGAGGTGCCCACCGACCCGTTCGCAAATACCGTCTACTCCACCCCGCCTGACGACCGTCAGTACGTGGTTGAAGAGGCGAAAAGCACGCCTCCGGTCTCGGCTCACAGTGCGGATATCGCCTACGTCGTCGACAGCCGCTCCCAACTGGGAGCCTTCGACCGCCCTGTCTCGAGCGACATCCCGGCACTCGCCAGGGTGAGCGAAGAGTGGCTTGCAGACGCAATCACCAAGGCCACTATTCTCGCCCGGTCGTTTCCAATCCAAGCTCGAATCGAGTTCAGTCAAGACAAGCACGTGCCGTTTACCCTGGTGCTTGAACGCGCAACGCCAGCTATGGCCGTTCGCGCAATGATGGCGTTCGTCGAGTTTTTATCGACCGTTGCTCTACCTCGGAAGGCCCGCATCGAGTTGGTCAGCGTGGCCCACCTCGATCGGACATTCCATCGCAATGTCCGGTCCGCATGCATTCCCTATTTCGCAGGGGCCTTGGATATCTCCAATGAGCCTGGTCGCATCGACCTGACCTTCCGCAACCCCGACGCCCGTTGGGACCGCTACCCCGTCCTCCCCGTCAGCCAATAGTTCACGCCTAGGCTGCCCCCAATCCCACCCCCAGGTGGAGGCCACCATGGCCGTGTCACGCGTCGCCATTGTCGACGCTAATTTCACCGCTCGCGTTCAAGCGATGCGCCCTGCTCCCTCATTTGGCGACCTATCCGCCCCAATCCGTCACGGCTCCGCCCTTACTGCTCGACTGGCGCTGGCTCTCTTTGAGGCGCAGATCGAGTCGCGAATGTGCGACATCTGGTCGCGCGCCCTCAAGGCAGACGGACAGAGCTTCTACACCATTGGTGGCTCCGGCCATGAGGGCAACGCTGCCGTCGGTGCCATGCTCGGAGACGACGACTGGGCCTTTCTGCACTACCGAAGCGGAGCTTTGTTCTGCGCGAGGGCCATGCTCGCTGCGGGTCCAGAAGGTCCCTTAGACGTCTTGCTCGGATGTGTGGCCAGCAGCGATGAGCCCATTGCAGGTGGCCGGCACAAGGTCTTTGGGTCCGTAGCCCTCAACATCCCGCCGCAGACCTCGACCATCGCTTCCCAGCTTCCCAAGGCTGTTGGGTTCGCTGTGGCCAATGACCGCAAAGCACGCATCGAGGGCAAGCGCGCCAGCGGCATTGCTGTGTGTACATTCGGCGACGCTTCCGCGAACCACTCCACCGCAACAGGAGCGGTGAATTCCGCAATTTGGGCCGGCCACCAAAACGTGCCTGCTCCGGTGTTGTTCGTCTGTGAAGACAACGGCTTCGGCATCAGCGTGCGCACACCAGAAAACTGGATTGCGGCCGCTTACGGCAGTCGTCCAGGACTGGCATACTTTGCCGCAGATGGCTTAGATCTCGTTGCCGCTTACGACGCTGCAAAGGCCGCTACGGACTATGTCCGCGAGCGCCGTCGCCCGGCATTCCTG
This sequence comes from Myxococcota bacterium, assembly GCA_047626195.1. Classification (GTDB taxonomy): domain Bacteria; phylum Myxococcota_A; class UBA796; order UBA796; genus CAJXTB01. Next base: position 4,761 of record JBLHSN010000046.1, on the reverse strand, counting down.
CACCTATCCGTCGTCCGTCTGCTCGGACACGCAGGCTCTGACGTGGAGCAGCTCTACCGAACACAAGACGAGATTGAAGCCGCCGAAGAGCAAGACCCGCTTGTCAAGACCGCCCAGCTTCTCGTCGATGCCGGCGTGATCGTCCCGCAAGACGTCCTCGCCCTGTACGAAGACGTACGCGAGCGGTTGGGCCGCATGGCTGTAGAAGCCGTGCGACGTCCAAAGCTCACCACTGCCGCGGCTATCATGGCTCCGCTGTATACTGACGCGGATGCCAGTGCTGCCGTACCGGTCGCTTCAGCCGAGACCCGCACTGCGACTTTTCGACGTCTACCCGAAGCTGACGTGCGTCCACGCCACCTGGCATTTCAGCTCAATCGCGCACTGACAGACGTCATGGCAGGGGCCCCAGAGACGGTGCTGTTTGGCGAAGATATTGCGCGCAAAGGTGGCGTTTACCACGTCACCGCTGACCTCACGAAGCGCTTCGGTGTGGGTCGGGTGTTCAACACGCTCCTCGACGAACAGACCATCCTGGGGCTCGCCATTGGTGCGACCCACGCCGGACTGACGCCCATCCCAGAAGTCCAATACCTGGCGTATTTGATGAATGCCATCGACCAGCTCCGCGGTGAAGCAGGCTCCATGCAGTTCTTCAGCAACGGTCAGCTCCACAACGGAATGGTGGTGCGCATCGCAGGACTTGCCTACCAGAAGGGGTTCGGCGGCCACTTCCACAACGACAACGGCATTGCCGCACTGCGCGAAGTTCCCGGCATGCTCATCGGCTGCCCGTCTCGCGCCGAAGATGGTGTTCGGATGCTACGCACCCTCGTTGCTCACGCGCGAGCCAACGGGCGTGTCAGCGTCATGCTCGAGCCCATCGCTCGCTACATGACCAAGGACCTCCACGAAGACGGTGACGGCGGCTGGCTCGATGCCTACCCGTCCCCAGAACAGCACATGCCGCTCGCCGAGGTTCGCGTCTACGGTCACGGCACAGACCTCACTATCGCCAGCTACGCCAACGGACTGTGGATGAGCCTGCGGGTGGCCGAGCGTCTTCGGGCAGAGGGCATCGACGCCCGCGTCGTCGACCTTCGCTGGCTGTCTCCTTTGCCGATCGATAGCCTCATCCCACACGTTGAAGCCACCGGTAAGCTGCTCGTTGTAGACGAGTGTCGTCGCAGCTCTGGCATCGCAGATACGGTTGCCGCAGAGATGTATGAACACGTCCCAGGCGTTCGCGTACGGCGTGTCATGGCGCCGGACACCTACATTCCCCTAGGCGACGCTGCCAACCTAGTCTTGGTGTCCGAAGCAGACATCGAAGACGGCGTTCGTCGCCTGCTGGAGGCGAAATGACCCGTCGTGCTCTCCTTGTCTGTCCCGGCCGAGGCTCGTACAGCAAAGACGTCATGGAACAGCTACAGAACCGCTCTGCTGCCGCATCGGCGATTGTAGATGCCTGTGACGCGGCTCGAACCGCGCGCGGTGTCCCGACGATTCGTGAGCTTGACGCCGCTGACCGATTCAGCGCCGTCAAGCACGTGGCCGGCGAGAACGCATCACTGCTGACCTTCGCCTGTTCGCTCGCGGACGCCGCCGAGGTGTCTGATGCCTACGATATCGTTGGGGTCGCCGGCAATAGTATGGGTTTCTATACCGCTCTTGCTGCAAGCGGCGCTCTATCCCTCGAAGACGCAATCCTGCTCGTAGAGACCATGGCCCACTACCAAACGCGCAACGTTCAGGGCGGACAGATTCTCTACCCGTTCTCCGGGAAAGACTGGCGCTACGACGCCGCTACCTTGCGGGTCATCGACGATGCTATTGCGAACAGCAACGGCGAAGCGTTCTGGTCCATTCGTCTCGGAAACACAGCGGTTCTCGGCGGCACTGATGCCGGCATTCGCCACTTGCAACAAACGCTTCCACCCATTGAACGCGGTGCACGGACCTTCCCGATGAAGCTACCTCTGCACTCGGCCTTTCACACACCTGTGATGCGCCCCACGGCACACGTCGCCCAGAACGACCTCGCAGGCCTCACCTTCCGCGCCCCCGATGTGCCGCTGGTAAGCGGCCACGGAGACGTCTTCCGCCCCCGTTGGGCCTCACCAGAGGCCTTGCGCACATACACCCTAGGACAGCAAATCTACGAGCCGTACGACTTCACCACGAGCGTGAGAACGGCCCTGCGATACACCTGTGCTGATGTGGTCATTGCCTTGGGTCCGGGCAACGCTCTGGGTGGCCCGCTCGCCGCCATCCTAGTGAATGAAGGCTGGCATGGTCTTCAGTCCCGCGCCGATTTTGACGCTATGCAATCCAGCGATGAGCCGGTACTGCTGTCCTTTGGCATGCCCGAGCAACGCGCTCGCCTGACGTGATCGACGCCCTGCTTGAAGCGTGGGGCCTCAAGGCGCTGCCACGGACGGGATGGGGGCTGCGAGGCATCCACAATGCCGAGTCCGTCGCCGCGCATAGCTGGGGGATTGCCGCGCTTGTTCTCGTTTTTCTACCGGACGACCTCGATACAGCACGCGCACTATCCTACGCGACGCTGCACGACCTAGCCGAGGTGCGTGTAGGCGACCTCACCCCATCGGATGGGGTGTCTCCGGCGAGCAAGCATGCACTGGAGCGCCAGGCCATGGTGGGTCTCTGTACTGCCTTACCGCGTGGCGCACAGCTACTCGAAACATGGGACGAATACGAGGCTCAAGCAGATCCAGAGGCCCTCTTCGTCCGCCAGCTCGACCGGCTGGACATGGCGCTACAAGCGCTGCTGTACGAACGAACCACCGGCGTCGATACCGGTGAGTTCCTCGACTCCGCACAGCGTGTAATGCATCACCCGACCCTGGTTGCAGCCATGCTGGCTATCCGGGAGGCCAGGTCAGCGAGCGTCCAGCAATGACGTGGGCGTGCATGTGGAACACGGTCTGACCCGCGCCTTCTCCGTTGTTCATCACCACACGAAATCCGCCGGGCATCAGGCCGAGCGCATTCGCGACGGCTTTACACCCTAAGAGAACCTGTCCAAGCAGGGCTGCGTCATCTTCGGTGGCCTCCGACAGCATGGAAATAGGCTTCTTCGGAATGACCAACACGTGAGTCGGGGCCACAGGGTGAATGTCGCGAAACGCCAGCACGTGGTCGTTCTCGTAGACAATGTCCGCCGGGATTTCACCGGCGATGATTTTCTCGAACAGGGTCATCCGTCCTCCAAGTTCGCGTGCCTTAGTCAACCTTCGGTTAGACGGCGCCATGATTTTCGACACCCTCTCCGCTCTGTCCGAGCCTGTTCGTGCCCGTACCCTCGCCATCCTCACTCGAGAGGAGCTCGCCGTTGGGGAGCTGACCAAGGTCCTGCAGCTCGCCCAGAGCACCGTCTCCCGGCATCTCAAGGTACTCGAGGCCGCAAGTTGGGTTGAGCGACGAACCGAGGGAACCAAGAGTCATGTTCGCGTCGTTCTGAACCCAACAGCGGCCCAGGTGGCGTTGTGGACTGCGATTGCACCCGAGATCTCCCAAACCCCGGAGGCTATCGCCGACAGTCAGCGCCTCACCGCAATTGTTGCTGCACGAGCCACCGATTCACGCACCTTCTTTGGACAACTGCACGAAGGCTGGGACAGCGTACGGCGCGAGCTATTCGGCGACGGGTTCCTACTTCCCACCCTGCTTGGCCTCGTCGACCCGGTACTCGTCGTCGCCGACCTAGGCTGCGGAACCGGTGAAGCTGCCGCCATGCTGGCGCCGCACATCAAGCATGTCATCGGCGTGGACCGCGAACAGAAGATGCTCGATATCGCAGCCCAGCGAACGGCTGCTGCGAGCAACATCGACCTACGCTGTGGTGGCCTGACCGACCTGCCCATGAAAAATGCCAGCGTCGATGCAACGCTGTGCATGCTGGTGCTTCACCACATTCCGGACACGGCTGGGGTCTTGGCCGAGATTGCACGCGTCCTCCGCCCTGGCGGGCGCGCTGTCGTCTTGGACATGGTGGCCCACAACCGCAATGAGTATCGAGCAACGATGGGACACGCACACCAGGGCTTCGACGTTCAGAAGCTCAGCGCGCTCGCGGCGACAAACCACCTCACAACGGTACGATGGACGCCGCTGCCCGCGGCGCCAGAAGCCCAAGGTCCGCCACTCTTTCTCGCCGTGTTCCAGCGACAATAAAGAGTCCTACAGCGTGGTCTCGCGCACCCAAGACACGTAGTCGGGCGCGGACGCAGCCGCGTCTACCGTCAACACCACGACCTCTGGCACATCGTACGGATGCAGGGCCAGTAGGCGGTCCCGCAGTAAGTTCACTGTCTCACTGGCCGTTTTGAGCACCAGGGTGACTTCAGCGTCGTCCTGAAGCTCTCCATCCCACACGTAGATCGAGCGCACCGGGAGTAAATTCACGCACGCAGCAAGCTTTTCTTGAACCACCACTCGCGCGATGTCTACAGCCTTGTCGGGCGGACAGTTGCACAGCACCACGCGCATGGGTCAGTAGTTCGCCGTAATCGCGAAGACCAAGACGCCTTCGTCGTGCTGCGGACCCATGACGATGAACGAGCGGTCTCGCCGAACGCTCACCGTGGTGTCCAGCACCTTGCGACCATTCGTCAGCATGCGGATACGCAGACGAGCATTACTGCCATCGTGGTCTACAAGCTCGACCTTTAACTGGCGGTCCCCTTGGACGTCGTAGTTGGCCTCATGGCCATCTGTCAGGCTCTCGCTCTTGGTGTC
>JBLHSN010000045.1:0-25789 GCA_047626195.1 Myxococcota bacterium | reverse complement strand
GGACCGTCCGAATCCTCACGGAGAGGGACGAGCAGACCGGGGGAAGTCTCGGTGTGGGTTCGCTAGCCGAATCCGCTCTCACCCCCCTAGAGAACGCCCGGGTCCGCCTCTCGCTCGCAGAGTGAACATAAGGCCTATCGTCGGGCCCTATACGCCGGCTGACGTCGGTTCCTCATCAGGCGAGTGGATGTCCGTCTGGCCTCCCCTAGCGTGGCGCTTGAACCTCGTCCCATGCAACGCCCTGCAAGAAGGCCGCTTCGTCCTCGGACACCCCCCCTTGCCGGTCCGGGGTGTAGGTCAGGCCCACCGGGCTCTCCTGGAACAGCACCGAGTAGATGGTGGCCGCAGCTAGATAGGTACCGTGGATACTCGGGTGCTCGTCGTCGTCCCCGTACATGTCAAGGGATGGGCGCTCCTCGGCCGCGCGCTTCCACGCCAGACCCACGGGCGCCACCTCGATGTTCAACTCCTCTGCGATGGTCCAGTGGGCATCTGCGATCTCGTCCATCGAGATCCAATCGAGCCTGTCGTAGTCCCAGGCCATGAAGAAGACCGGCTTGGCACCACTTTCGCGAATGGCCCCGTCGAACAGCCGGGCGTAAGTATGGAAACTCTCGACACTCGTCTCGGGGATGTCCTCCTGGAGGACTACCACGTCGAAATTGCCCTGCTCGATGCGACTCCTGGCGTTGCTCTGTTGCCACATCACCTCGAGCGACGCTCCTCCTTGGGTCTCCTCCTCGGTCTCGAAGGTGCTGTCGCCGGCGCCGGCCCGCAAGGCCTCCACGTGAGTCTCCAAGCCGTCGTGCCAGAAGGTGAAGCTATTCCCGATGAACAGCACGCTCGTCGGGGGAGCCGGCTCCTCGTCACCGCCGCCTGTAGCAGCAGGGTCGTCGTTCACCGGATCGGCCGACGGGCAGCCGGCGAGAAGGCACCCAGCGCCTAGGAAGGCCAGGGATTGAAGAGTAGAGTTCATCGATGTCTCCGGTCTGGTGGGGGCAACCTATCTAGGAGAAGGTCTATATGAAGTCTTGCGAATGGACAGCGGTCTTCCCCACGCCGCTCCGACCCCTGTCCCATTGTGAGCCGAAATTTGACCTGACTTTCAACCATGGGTACCTCGACGCCTTTCACAATCACGCGCCCCATTTATCATCGTATTTCTGTTGGAATTGAAGAATATGTTGGGAGAGCTGGCAAGGGGGTAGCGGCACCCACCAACCTGTCGTTATTGGAGTTTAATCCTACGGTAATGGACGCGCCAATTGAATTCACGCATCAAGAACGACTGCTCAACGCTACCGGTGTCGCGGTCATCAGGATGCACATGGTGGACATCCGCCTTGTACAACGCCGCAGGCGGAGCGGTATGGGACGACGTCGTCGCCGATGTCCCCTTTGGAGACCACTACTAGACAATAATACCGTGAACCGACGGCAGTGGGACAAGCCTCGGGCAAGTGATGATCGGGACAGACGACACTGTCCGCCTGGGTGTGACCCTAGACTCGTCCGCCGAACCGCCCTCTCGCTCCCCTATGCGCGTGGTACCCAGAGCGGCAGTCACGTCTGTAGTCCGGGTCGGCTGGCCCACTGCTTGACCCAGCTTGCCGAGCAAATCGCCACCTCGCGTCGCCTGCGACGACGTGCATGCGTTGGTCGTCTATAGGTAGGGTACCTGGATAATCGCATCGGTAGGACCAGCCGACCGCACCCCCAATGGGTTTGCCGTCGCAGCCCTGACCAAAGTGTCGCCCAACACCAATCTTGTGTGGGTCCGTGCTCTGATCACGAACCGTGATGGCGTTGAGGTGAAGGTCAGTGGCGGAGGGTTTCCGCAGCTTCAGATCTGCCTCGACAGTCACTGAAGCGATAGTCGCATCGGCTTTTCTTCCATGCCCACAAGCGTTGCGGATGGCAAGTTGTTGCCGCTGCGTGCCACATCATCTGGCGACCCAGCCGGCACCGTGATCACCGACACGTGGTCGGTCAACTCCACCTTCCCGTCGTGACCGGCACCCGCCCGAATGTAGAGGCTGTGAACTTGGCTGGCGTTCAATGGATTCGAAACGTGAACGACGTGAACGCCACCTTCACAAATCTACCAACACCAACCGTTGCTCGGGCGGCTGGTCGCGCACCGCGGTCAACGACATCTACGACGACCTTATCCAAAATTTCCATGGCACCAGAAGTACTTCCACCGACAGAAATCCGTACTCGAACGACAACATCTATGCGTACCGAATCATCCTCACCTCGACCCACGCATGGCGAGTCGGAGGCGGCGACGTCAACGTGCGCACCGATGGCGGATGCCCAGACGGTGGCCCACCCGACATCTCGGAGACCGTCGGCGCCTGCACCAACCGAATGACCGTGTTCACGTCGGTGACTCCTTCCATACCCGCAAGTGCAGAGGGTCCCGCAGATGGCGGAGGCAGCGTCGAGGTGATCGCCTGGCAGCACTAACGCCCACAGTCATTGACCCGCCAACGCAAAAACCCACTCTTCCCTAGCGAGAGGGAGAGTGGGTCATAAGCAAGGAGCAACGAGGGAGCAGGCTCTACCGGCCGCGACCGAGGCCACAACGCAGAACATGCTCCGCTATCACTATCGCTTGGAGAACTGGAACTTGCGGCGTGCGCCGGGCTGACCAGGCTTCTTCCGCTCGACCTTACGGGCGTCACGGGTCATGAAGCCGCGGGCCTTAAGGGCGCCGCGAAACTCAGGATTGAACAACACGAGTGCGCGTGAAATTCCCAGACGGATGGCACCGGCTTGGCCGGTGTGTCCACCACCAGCAACATTGACGTGAACGTCAAAGTCGCCGCGGGTCTCAGTGACATCGAGCGGTTGGCCGAGGTCCATGCGCAACGATTCGCGCTTGAAGTACTGTTCGACCTCACGCTTGTTCACGAAGATGCGACCGGTTCCCGGACGAAGGTAGACGCGAGCGGTGGAGGTCTTGCGACGACCGGTGCCGTAGTATTGAGTGGTCTCTAGAGCCATGTGGACCTCAGAAAGTCAGGGGGTTCGGCGCCTGGGCCTTGTGGGGATGCTCAGCGCCGCCATAGACCTTGAGCTTCTTAATGAGCTGACGCGACAGCTTGTTCTTGGGAAGCATTCCCTTGACCGCTTGACGAATCACGCGCTCCGGGTCGTTCTCGAGAACTTCGCGGGCCGGAATGGACTTGAGTCCGCCCGGGTACTGCGAGTGACGGCGGTACATTTTGTTGTCGAGCTTAGCGCCCGTCAAAGTCACCTGCTTGGCGTTGACCACAACGACAAAGTCGCCGGTGTCCACGTGAGGTGTAAATTCGGGCTTATGCTTGCCGCGAAGGACATTCGCAATCCGGGTAGCCATGCGACCAAGCGTATGCTCAGAAGCGTCGACTACGTACCAGTCGCGAGAGACCTCGCCCGGCTTTGCCGAGTAAGTGCGCATCGTTTCACCAAAGTAAAAAAGTAGACAGGGCCCATGCGGTTCACGGGCCCCGAAGCCCGCGCGACCTATCGGTTGCTACCCTCTGTGTCAACAAGGACGGGTCCAGCCGGTCTCATGGAGCGGGTACACGGTCGAATTGAGCGGCCTCACCAACGGGCAAACGCTGAAAGTAGACATCTGCAGACCCATTGCGGCCATCTACCCACAACGCGTAGATCTCACCGTCTAGCAGATCAACAGTCAGATCCGTCGCAAAGCTGGTCCCTGGAGCAATGTTGTCCAACCGTAAGTCGTTCTCCAACCAGGTCTCTCCGGCATCCATGGAGACGTTGTAATACAGGTCGTTGTAGCCTTCGCCCGTGTCATCTCGCCGGTCTTCCCAGGCAACAATCACCGTGCTGCCCTCGGTTGCCACCTCGACATTGAGAGACTGGCCACCACCGGCTGCACCCGTATCCAAGCGAGTTTCCTCAACGTCAGCGATCTCTGGTACCCGACGGTGGAACACGTCGTACGCGTCTGCCCGGGCATCCTGCCAGGCGACCTGCACCACCGTTTGAGGACCCGATGACGCCGGGTTGTCGACCAACCCCACCGCAGGATTGATGCTGTCGAAGAACCCGGGCTGGTTGCCTTCCACACGCACAGCCTGGTCGTACCAAGCCACGCCGTGATCTGTAGAGACGCTCATTAGGATGTCGCGTGCGGGCCCAAAGCGCTCATCATGCCATGCAACAGCCACGGAGCTACCAAGAGTAGAGATCCGCGGGCGGAAGCTGTCATGGCTACCTGGAGCGTCCGCTGTACCGTTGACGTCTGGCCCCAGATCCAAGCGCTGTCCCTGTGAGAAGCTGAATCCACCGTTTCCGGTTGCCGCTACATAAATATCAGAGGCACCGTCACGGCTGTCTTCCCAAGCGACGTAGCAGTGGCCTTCCCCATCTGATGCGATGTCCGGCCACGCGCTGTAGCCCGCGCCCGTTGTGTCTCCATCCAGGCGTACGGGATCATTCCAGGTCTCTGCGCGTGTGGTCGACCCTTGTACATACACGTCAAACGCACCCGACCGACCGTCAAACCAGGTGACGTACACCTCGCTATTCCCGGCGACTACCCGAGGACCGAGGTGCATGCTCCGTCCCTCCGGGTCTGGCGAGACAACCCAGTCCGCCTCTAGCCATGTGGCGCCGGCGTCCAACGAGCGCTGAAAGTAAATATTGCGGTTCTCAAGTTCACTATCGCGAGTATCTTCCCACACCACGTACACCGCATCTTCCGCCACCAAGGTCGAATCACGCAGTGAAGCGCACGCAAGCTCCGGGGAGAGGCTCTGCGCTTGACCGTGACTGACGCGAACTGGCGCCTCAAACGTCTCCCCCCGATCCAACGATCGAGCTAGCCAAATCGCATCCGCTCCATCGCGAGCATCTACCCACGTCGCGTACACGCCACCCAAGTCAGTGACGCACAGCCGTGCGTGCGTACTATCCGCATCCGACGCATCAATCTGCAGGTCCGAAGACTCAAACATGACGGTGGACGTACAGGCTCCCAGCAGAACCGAGCAGTATAGGTAGCGCCTCATACAGCCTCCACAAGTGCCGACCACCATAGCTGGGTTGACGGGCGGTAGCTGCGGGGTATCTAGGGCGGCCCCTATTCCGAGAGAGATGGACATGTTCACGACCCCCGACAAGGAAAAGCTCGGCAACCGCTACGTCTGCTACGAGTGCGCAACTAGGTTCTACGACCTAAATAAGCCCGAGCCCATGTGCCCCGAGTGCGGTGCTGACCAACGCAGTGCGCCCATTCGCGACCTCAAGTCTCTGCTCGGTGGCAACAAGACCCGTAAGCCAGCGACCGATGAGCCCGAAGCAGCCGCACCGAAGGTCGAAGACGACCCCGACAACGACAGCGACAACGACGATGATTCGGATGAAGACGACGACCTCGCGGACGACTTCGATGACTCGGACGATAGCGACGAAGAAGAAGAGTAGTCGCGAGCGTGCCCGCCGGCGTCGGTGGGCACCCTACTCGTCGGGTGCAACCAACGTTCTGTTGGGTTCGCCCGGTCGACATGGCATCTGATGCCACAACGGACGCTCGTCACCGTACTCGGTGCGCTGGAGCGAAAGGCCTTTGGCGGGTAACGTTAACGCTGCGGCATTTCGGTCCCGGGCGTCACGGACGTGCTCGACCCACTCCACAGGCCGATGACCGCGTGCGACAGCTTCGGCGCAGCCAGCGATGATGCGCACCATGTGACGCAGAAAGCCGTTGCCTTGGACCTCTAGCCACACTTCGTCGTCGTGTTGGGTGACTGCCAGCTCGTTGACCCTACGAACCGCGTGTGTGGATGCGCAACCGACAGCACGGAATGAGGTGAAATCGTGCTTCCCAGTCAGACACTGAAGCGCTTGGTGACTGGCCTGCACGTCAAAGTCGTGGTTCAACCAGCGGACTTGACGCCGGCGTAGTGGACATAGGACCGGTCCAACCTGCCAGCGGTAGCGATAGTGTTTGCGCCGAGCCCAAAGCCGCGGCTCAAAGTCATCTGCTACGACCGTGAGTGTCATCACTCCAATATCGTCTGCGGTAAGTCCATTGAGCGACCGCTGGAGCTTTGACAAGGAGCGTTCTGGAGCATCAAAGATGGCTATCTGCGCTAGCGCATGAACACCAGCGTCCGTCCGCCCGCTAGGATGGACACGGACGAGACGCCCAAAGACTTGGTGGAGCGCCTTCTCGAGGTCCCCTTGGACGGTTCGCTGTTTGGGCTGAACCTGCCAGCCCGCGAAGTCTGTTCCGTCGTAGGCGACGGTCATCTTGTAGCGCATGAACTAGAAGTCGAGCTTGAGACCCACGGTCAGCTCTGAACGCGTCAACGTGGTTCCCTCGGGATTGGTGGCCCAGAGGAACCTCTCGTTCGGGTCAATGGACACAAATCGCCACTCAACCGTTAGCCACGTATCATTGATACCCGTTCCGGCTTCGAGCTTGGAAGCACGGCGGCGAGCGAAGGTGTCCAGCAAGATCTGGCCACCGAAAGCCCAGTGCCAACCTGCTTTGCTGCCTCGAGCGCCCTGCGTGGCCGTCCCGTCTACTTCTTCGGTTTCTCCGGTCTCGGTGTCCGTCTGCGTGCCGAGTGTCTTCTCTTCAAAGAAGGTATAATCGAGGCCAGCGCGAATGAATGGGACAACGGGTTGCTCGTCCAGCAAGTGCAGGCGGAATGTCAGGTCGAGAGTCAACGGAATCATCGAGAAGCGGGTCTCCTCCGAGCTCGGCTGACCATCATCTGCGATTAGATTGCCTTTCTGACGGTAATATCCAACTCCAAAGTCCAGCTCAGCAACCTGGAAGAACTGGGGGCCAAACTCTGCCTCGAAGATGTCTGTGGTTGAACCGTAGCCCGACACGAGATTGGCATCTTCCATGCTGACCGTGCCGTAGCGCAGCTCGACATTCCAATGCGTATCGGTCTCGTCTTCGGGCAAACCCAGCGTCGATGACGCTCTTCGGAGTATTGAACCGATCGAGTTCCGCCCAGGCTCTCCCGACTCTTCTTCGGCCTGCCCAGCCGATATTGGCTCGGCTGCTGTCCCCTCGCTGTCCTGGGCATGTGCTGGAAGCGCGACGACAGTGAATGCTGCTGCTGCCAGCAGACCCGTGGAGCGGCGACGACGGGTCAAGGCACCCACCAGCAGTAAGGGAAGACCCAGGGCACCGAGAGGCACGTGACTACAGGCGTATCCACCCTCTTCTCCGCTTCGCTGAAGAGCGGTTGAGGTTTCTCGTGGCGTGACGGGAACTGCGGCGGACATTGGACTCTCCTGGCCGCCTGCGTCGACGGCACGGGCGGCAATGTAGTACGTCGCGTTGTTGGTGAGGGGCGATACGCGCAATGTCGTCCCTCCAGCCTGAACAACGTCAACGGAAATCGGGGTTGTCAGATCGTCGGTACCATCAAAGGCGGGACCGCCGGTGGCAAAATCAGCAGGTTCGAAGGGTGTGGTCGTGACGTACACCGTGTAGGTAGCCAAGTCATCCACAACCGGGTCACCAAACTCCACGATGGCGCCTGCATCGGCAAATCCGACATTTTCGCTGGTGAGGACCGGTGCAGGAGGTGGGTTGTCCAGAGACACTTGCGCGCTTCGGGTACCCTGCCGGCTTGAAGAGTCTATGGCGACCACGACCAAGTCGTTGACCCCCTCGTCGTAGGTGTCGTCGACGGTGAGCGTCACGGTGGTCTCATCGCCCCCCACACTCGCTCCCTCTGCCAAGACCGTTCCGGTCGCAGACCCGAGTCGCACATCGTAATCGACGTCGGTATCCGTGGTGAATGTCAGGGTGAGTTCATCGCCGGTCTCTGCTTCTGTCGGGAACACAGCGACATTATCGACCCATGGGTTGGCGGTCATCACGACGACGTCGCTGCCGGCGACTCCAAAGGCGTATCCAATGCGTCCAACCACAACGTCAGAGAACGTGGTGCCGGCATCAAAGGACGTGGTGGGCGCCGATGAGTCTGTCGCCGAACCATTAGCGAGGTCGTACACGTCGACATCTGTGCCCCGCGAGACCAACAGCCATTCGTCGTCTGCCCAATCAGAAGCGCCGACCGCATCTGCTTCATCATTAATCGACGGTATCGCAATAGCGAAAAGGCCGGTATACTCAATGATTACACCGCTCGTATCAACGCCATAAGCCGAATCACGAATCGACGGAGCCAAGTCCGAGATGCTGTATGGCGTGAAGGTCTGGGTCGATATGGCAAACGCGCTGCCCAAGGTGTAGGTCGACAAGTTGTCGCCGCCGTGACCGATGTACAGTGTGCTTCCCGAGACGACAGAATCAACGTAGCCGTTGAGCTGCATGACCACCGGGAACCCGGTGGGGTCGACAGTACCGTCCTCATCGACCACATGAATGGTTGGCGCAAACGCCAGGGACGACTCGCCCACCACGTACAAGCGCATCGCATTTACGTCCCAGTGCACGGCAAACAGGGAGTCGATAGCGACTTCTGCATCCCGTGATGTATCCAATGTTGGGTTCTCACCTGCTACATTCAGCACGCGGATCAAGCCATCATCACACCCGACATAGGCAACGTGCTGGCTGGTGTTGAGACGCTGCAGCGCAACGCCGGCTGCGTCGCACCCCGTCCACGTCGCCGTTTGCCAGGTGCTGGTGTCGATGAACGCGACGCCACTTGAGGTGGCGGCGGCAATCAGACTGCCATCATCCGAGGTGGCCAGCGCTTGAATGCCCGTCCCCCCAGCGTCAAAGGTCTCTACAACCCGATTTGGCGCGTCAGCGTATGCGAACAGAGCAGCAAGAAACAAGACCATGAAGCACTTCCTATCCCGGACCTAGCAAGGATCGGGCCAACCGGTACAGTGTTTTCATCCGTCACCGCCATTGTCAGCATAAACCGTTCACTGCCCCCGGCTATCGTCAACCGGTTGCGTTGCAACCCCGGCGAACGACAGCGGTATTGGGGCGAAGTAATGACAGAGTGTCAATCGAAGCAGGCACGGCCGCTCGTCAACGACAATGCGTCATGCGTCATCTTCATCCGTATCGGGCGTGGACCGTTTGAGCTCTAGGCCGCGCTGCTGCAGCAGAGCCCCCGCTGTAGCGACCGCGGCCGTCGCCGTTGACCGAAGATTATCAAATCCGGCCATAAAGGTAAGGCGCTCGCCGGTAAGTCGCAGTCGACCCACGTCTGGAAAAGGCCGCCCTTCGAGTCGACGAGGACGAGGCAATGAGCGGATGTCTTCGCTCAGCCGCACCCCACCATCCACCAAAATTCGTGTCACTAGACCCAAGTCTGCCTGTTTGGCTAAGTCTACGCGAATGGATGCCATCAGGCCCGAGAAGACGGGAATCCCTAGCAGGTCGATGCCGGGCGCTTGGCGCAGTCCCAACAGCTCTGCGGTCTCGACGATGATGCGGTCTTCGACCACCGTCCGACCACTCTGGGTCAGCTCGCCAACCACTGGCAAGACGTCAAAGGCCAATCCAGACTCAAACACTTTGCGCGGCGGCGTACCGCTGTTGAAGAGCGCCACAACTTGGGCAGACAGCTCGTCTACCCCTGCCCGGCCCCAATGCGATGCCGGCATCAGTAGGGTGGCATCGAAGGTTCGGACCAAGCCCGCGCGGACCAGCGGCCCCATGACCGCACCGAGCAGCGAGGCACCCGACGATGGAACACTGACCACGTCTATCGGGTCATCACTCTTCAATGCCTCTGGGTTGACCCATGGCACCACAAGCGGGGCGCCGTCGTCTGACATGGCTCCCGAGCAATCCACGACAGGAACGCCCTCTTCCAACGCCATTGCTCCAACAACGAGAGCAACATCTCTCGGGACTGCCAGAATCACGATGTCAAGACCACCGATAGCCCCAGCACTTACATCATCCACAGCAACCGATTCGCTGCCATAGGTCACGTAGGGAGTCTGCGTGCCGCGGCTCGCGAATGGCACCACGATCGCGGGCCGCCAAGGGGCGCGGTCCAGAACGTGAAGAACCTCTTTGCCAAGGGCACCCGTCGCTCCGACGAGGCCAACGCGCAATGTCGTCATGCGGTCTCCTAAAAGGATCGGCTGCTAACGTGTTGGGGGCGTGACGCCCTGCTTTGCCGCTGCACGTTCAGCGATGGTGCGGGCATCCGGGCGTCGCAGGTACACAGGTGTGACCTCGGCGGGTCTCATCCCCTCACCACGTTCGAGGCTATCCGCCGCGAATCGCACCAAGGTATCCACCGCAGGACTCTCAGCCTCGGCGACAATGGTGATTCCTGCTGCAGTCAAGACATCTTGGTAGGCGAGCGCACCTTCACCGGTGGCCACATACGAACCGCTGGCCCACGACATCGCTTCCTCGACCGATACATCAGCGGGACCGCCACTCACCGAACGTCCACCGTCTTCGGTCCACATGGCGTACACGCGAGATTTACGCGCATCAAGCATGCTCAGCACCCGGTCTTGACCGGTGCGACGGGCCCGGGACAGTAGCGAAGACTCCGCAATCACGGGGCATCCAACGCCATGAGCAATACCTAGGGCAGTCGACAACCCAACCCGCAATCCGGTGAATGCTCCCGGCCCGCGCGACACCGCGACACCGTCTAAGTCAGCGACGGCAATGCCCGCCTGTAAACAGAGCTCGGAAGCCCAAGTGGCTATGCGCGTCTCGGAACCACGCAACACGCGCTCCGTACGCATGGACAGAGCGTCCCCGACAAGAAGCGCGACTCCAACAACGGGGCCGGCCGTGTCAATTGCCAAGACGTTCATCAGCCGCCCGTAATGACGCGGGTAATGTCGTTGAAGGTGACCACGAGTACAAGGGCCACAAGCATCAACACACCGACCATTTGAATGCGCTCGCGCAGGCGCAGAGACAGTGGCCGGCCTCGGATACCCTCAATCGTATAGAAGAGGATTTGCCCGCCATCGAGAGCCGGAACCGGCAGTAAGTTGACGATGCCAAGCGACAAGCTGATGGCGCCAAGCAACTTGGCAAAAGCGGTCCAACCGTACTGGACTGATTCGCCAGCCATAGCAAAGATAGCGACCGGCCCACCAAAGGTCTCACTCACACGGCGTTCGCCAGTGAGTAGGCCACCAATCGCCGTCAGACTGCCGGTAAACACCTGCTTGACCTGCGAGCCAGACCGCGGCAAAGCCTCAGAGAAGGGATAGCTCTTGATAACGAAAGCGCCGGCGACCATCGTGTTCGGGTCTAACTCAACCCCTATGAGCGGACGGTAGTAGACGGTCGGCCCCAGGGCTTCACGACGCATGGCAGGCGTGAATGTCAGGTCCAATAGTACGCCGTCGCGGATGACAGTCAGCGTGAGCGCACGCTCTGCATCGACCGGTTCTTCTTCGCCACAACCACCAGGCGTATCGTCTGTTGGCTCTGGAGCCGTTGCATTGACCATGCGGGTCAAGTCGCCCCACTCCCGAACACGCTCGCCGTCAATGCCGTAGAAGCGGTCGCCGAGGACAACACCGGCTTCTTCCGCACGGGACTCTTCGGTGAATCCGCGTGCGTAAAGGCTGATGGGTTCAAATCCCCACGTCCCTACCCAGTAGTCGTCAAAGTCGGCAGTCCAGCCCGTATCGCCGGCCAAGGTGACTTCGCCGTCTATGATCTCGGCGGTACCATCCTCCGAAGCCTCTGCGCGCAGGTAATGCACGGTGTGCGCTACCCCAGGGGTCAGTGCTAACTGCAGCTCTGACCACGTTTTGATCGGCTGACCATCCACTTCGGTGATGCCATCACCGGTGAGCAAACCTGCCTGTCCTGCCGGCGACGCCGGGTCGGCAACGCCGATTCGCGATGACAGCGAGCTCCAGCCGAGCCCCAAGGCACTTAAGGACGGGAGGCTGTCCCCAACAACGGGCAATGCGACATCCCGCTGCCCGGCGCTCGACCCGATAGTGAGCGTCACAGAGGAGCCATCGACCAAGGCCATCTGTTCTTGCGCGTCTTGCCAGGTCTCAGCCGGTACACCGTTGATTGCGGCAATCCATTCGCGCTCGCTAATCCCAGCCTCATACGCGGCGCTTCCGGCCTGGACAGCCCCAATAGCGTTGTCAGCGTAGGGTTCGCCGGCCATCAACACCGCGGTGAACACGAAGAACGGGAGAGCCAAGTTGAAGCCGGGTCCCGCAAACAAGATGGCCAAGCGCTGCCAGATAGGCTTGAGCATAAAGTTCTTTTCAGGGGGAACGTAGCTGTCGGGGTCGTCGGCTCCAAAAGGGTCTGCCCCAGACATCTGAACGTACCCACCCACGGGAACAGCCGACACTCGATAGTCGGTCTCACCCCAGCGAATTCCGAACAAACGTGGACCCATTCCGACGCTGAAAATCGGAACACCCACACCGCACAAGCGGGCGACAATGAAGTGTCCGAACTCGTGAATAACCACAAGCACGGACAACATGAACAAACCAGCGACGAGTTGGGTCAACACGCAGTCACCTCGACAAGACCCATAGCGCATAGCCGTAAAGTGGCGGGAGCACGAAGAGCAGAGAATCGATGCGGTCGAGTAGCCCCCCGTGGCCGGGCATAATTTTCCCGCTGTCTTTTACGCCGAAAGCACGCTTGAGAAGGCTCTCAGCAAGGTCACCTATGACTGCCAGGGTACCGATTCCCAAGCCAATCAGAACACAGTCCAACGGGGAGAGAACGGACAGGGAAAGACTACGGATGACAAACACGCCGATGGTCGCGGTGATGATTCCGCCGACATACCCCTCGATGGTCTTCTTAGGGCTGATGAGCTCATACAGCTTGTGCTTTCCGAACGCCCGACCGGCGAAGTACGCGCCAGTGTCGCCAAGCCATGGAATGGCCAGAGCCAGGAAAATCCAGGTCACCCCCTGATCCATGCGACGCAGCAGTGGCAGGAAGGCCAAAAAACCCCCCACCCAAATCGTCCCGAGTATCAAGCGTCCGGCGAGGTCTGCGGCGCCTTGAGTCGTTCCACCCGGACGGACTAAGACGTACAGAAAGGAAAACAATACGGCGCTAACGATGGTTAGACCGTGAAATTCAGCCGGTGCGTACACCAGCGAGGCGTACACCGAGCCGGCCCCCACCACCAAGCCACCAAATGCCCACCAGCGTCGGTCGCCAAAGGCCATTGCAGCAAACTCATGCAACGCAATCAGCCCAAACAAGGGAACCATGAGCTCGATGCCCAAACTCCCACCAAATAGGATGACGGGAAGGATGATGGCCAGCCCAACAATGGCCGCCAAAATGCGCGTGATCATGGCGTTTCCGCCAATTGTTCAGCCGTCTTGCCGAACCGCCGCTGACGACGCTCAAACACTTTGAGCGCCCGAACAAGCTCAGCCTCGTCAAAGTCCGGCCACAACACGTCTGTGACGTACATCTCGGCGTACGCAGCCTGCCACAACAAGAAGTTCGACAGTCGGAACTCACCACTGGTGCGAATGATGAGGTCTGGGTCTGGCGCAAAGGACGTGTCGAGCGACTCACTCACCATCGCTTCGTCGATATCCGAGGCTTTCAGAGTTCCTGCAGCCACGCGCTCGG
This sequence comes from Myxococcota bacterium, assembly GCA_047626195.1. Taxonomy (GTDB): domain Bacteria; phylum Myxococcota_A; class UBA796; order UBA796; genus CAJXTB01. The sequence continues at coordinate 12,234 of JBLHSN010000045.1, read as the reverse complement.
ACAAAGTGCGAATGGTGCGGATAATTTCTTGACGCGAACCGTAGGAGAGCGCCAAGACCAAGTCCATTCGGTGCTCATCCGCGGTGACCTGCCCAACCTGATCTAGCAACATACGCACGCCGGCCGGGAGAGAGTCCAGCTCGCCAATCGCCCGCAAACGAATACGGTTAGCGAGCAACTCGTCGGCCTCATTCTCCAGGTAGTCGGTCAACAGCGCCATTAGCGCGTCGACTTCAATCTTCGGGCGGCCCCAGTTCTCCGTAGAAAAGCTGTACAGCGTCAACACTTCCACGCCGAGCTTTGCGCAAGCTCGAGTGATGGCGCGCACTGTTTTGGCACCGGCGCGATGCCCAGCGGTCCGCTCCTCTCCACGCAGCTGAGCCCAGCGACCATTGCCGTCCATAATGACAGCAATGTGGCGCGGTACGGGACCGGTATACCCCTCAAGAACATCGTCCAAACTAGACCTCGAGAACTTCAGCTTCCTTGGCATCCGAAGCGGCTTCAATCCGCTTAATGGCGGCGTCAGTCTGCTCCTGGACACGGGCGAGGAAGCGGTGGAGGTCATCCTCAGAGATATCGCCGTCGTCTTCGGCACCCTTGAAGATGTCGTTGTATTCCCGGCGGATGTGCCGGACGCGAATGCGAATGTCTTCGGCGAATTTCTTCACCTGACGAACCAACTCCTGACGCCGGTCAGCAGTCAATGCGGGAACTGGAACGCGGATCATCTGACCATCGTTCGAGGGGTTTAAGCCCAGGTCTGCGGCAATGATGGCACGTTCGACGTCCGGCAGGGTCGACTTGTCCCACGGAGTAACCGTTAGCAAGCGAGCATCCGGGGCCTGTACAGTAGCCAGCTGATTTAGCGGCATCGTGGCGCCATACGAAGCGACATGCACCGAAACACCGTCCACTAACTGTGGCGTGGCGCGGCCGGTACGAATGGTCTGAAGCTGTGTACTGAGCGCTTCGAGCGCCTTTTCCACATCTTCCTTCATTGCATCAATGTAATCATCCATGGAGGTCTCCTTCAGCCGTTCTCAACGCGTGTGCCGATGTTTTCACCGCGTACCACGCGGGCAATGTTTCCTGCTTGGTGCATGTCGAACACAACAATGGGGAGATTGTTGTCCATGCACAGACTGACTGCTGTCGCATCCATGACCTTGAGCCCGCGATTGAGCACGTCCAAGTAGGTCAGGCTGTCGAACCGAACCGCATCATCATGCTTTGCCGGGTCCTTGTCGTAGACGCCGTCCACCTTGGTGGCCTTGAGAATAACTTCGGCGTGAATCTCAGCGGCGCGCAGAGCTGCAGCAGTGTCCGTCGAAAAATATGGGTTTCCAGTACCTGCCGCAAAGAGGACAACCCGGCCCTTCTCGAGGTGTCGCGTGGCGCGACGGCGGATGTAGGGCTCACTGATCTGGTGCATCTCAATGGCCGACATCACTCGCGTAAAGCAGCCGAGTCGCTCCAGCGCGTCCTGCATGGCAAGCGCGTTGATAACCGTAGCCAGCATCCCCATATGGTCAGCGCTCGTGCGGTCCATACCCTTCGCCGCACCGGCAAGGCCGCGGAAGATATTTCCGCCGCCAATCACTACCGAGACCTGTACGCCCATCTGCGAGACCTCAAAGACTTCTCGAGCAAATCGCCCCAGAGTCTCTTGGTCGACGCCTGTCCCAGCTTTCCCTGCGAGCATCTCGCCAGAAAGCTTTATGAGCACACTCTTGTACGCCGGTTCACCCGTCATGCCAGTCCCCTCCTACGAGCCCGCGGCCTCATAGCGCGATGGGCCGACGTACGCGGCCAGTTGTGGTGCCTAGTTGCCGGTGTTTGTGATGTTCGCTGGAAGCTGGACGGCTGTGGGCGCTGTGACTTGCACAGTGAGCCGCAGCAGATGGGGATTTCGGTCACGCCGAGGGCAATTGGGAACGCCTCCAAGGCCGGAGAACAAGCCATCTACGGATGACTTTCGCGCGACACACTCACCGCCGACCCCTGCCCCTCTGTGAAAAACACCATCCCGAAACTCCAGTCTGCAACAAAAAGAGCCCAGTCCAACGAAGGACCGGGCTCAAAAACTTAACCAAGATGCGGCAGAGAGCTGTGATGCAGGGCGAGGAGCTGGGTCCCCAAGCGTACTCGTGTACGCGGGGGCCGCAGTGACGAAGAACTGCTCTGCAGATCTCTGTCTCCTCCGCCAGCACGAAGATCTAGGCGTTGGCGACGGCCGCCACTTCGGCTGCGAAGTCTTCGACCTTCTTCTCGAGGCCTTCGCCCAAGACGAAGCGCGCAAACCGGCGAACCTTGATGTTCTCACCAATGGTGGCAACGGTATTGGTCAGCAGGTCGTGGATGGTGACGCTGTCGTCCTTGACGAACTTTTGCTCCAACAGAACCACGTCTTCGAAATACTTGCCCATGCGGCCATCGACGATCTTGTCAGCGATGTGCTCGGGCTTGCCCTCTTCGAGGACGCGGGCCTTCTGGACGTCGCGCTCGCGAGCGATGTCGTCTTCTGACAGCTCTTCGCGGGAAACGACGGTCGGAGCGGCCGCGGCAATGTGCATCGCGATGTCGTGCACGAGCTCTTTGAACTGGTCAGTCTTGGTTACGAAGTCGGTCTCGCAGTTGACCTCAACCAACACTCCGATGGTGCCACCGGCGTGGATGTAGCTGTAGACGATGCCCTCGGTCGCAGCGCGACCGGCCTTCTTTGCGGCCTTGGCGATACCCTTAGCGCGCAGCCAGTCAATGGCGGCTTCGAGGTTGTTGTCGCTCTCGTCGAGCGCCTTCTTACAATCGAGAATACCAGCGCCGGTACGTTGACGCAGCTGCTTGATGACGGCCATGGACATAACGGAGTCCTCCTATTCTTCCGCATGGCGGAAGTGGGATGCGTAGTAGAAAAACGGTTTGTTCACCCGGCACATCGGCCGGGTGATGCGTCCGGGCCCGTAGGGTCGGTCGCAAATTTAGGAGCCACCGTTTCGGAGTCGAGCCGGCATGAGTGCAACACTACTAGCCCGACGGTATGGCGAACCATCCCGAACGGTGAGCAGCGAAGCCATCGCGCATGGCTCGGCGTCAGAAACAGAGCGACGGGTCTGTGACCCTAGGCCTCTGGGGTAGCTGCAGGTGCGGCAACGGCCTCAACGGCAGGAGCGGCTTCGGCTTCGGCTTCGGCGGCGGGAGCAGCTTCAACGACAGGAGCAGCTTCGCCACCACGCCGGACAACTTCGACATCTGCGGCGGCTTCTTTGGCCACGTAGACTTCGGCATTGCGGGTGGTCGATGCAGCCCGGCCTTCGATGACCGCGTCAGCGATGGCTTCGGTGAACAGACGAATCGACTTCAAAGCGTCATCGTTGCCGGGAATGACGTAGCTGATGCCCGATGGGTCACAGTTCGTGTCACACAGAGCGACGACCGGAATCTGCAGCTTGTTCGCCTCTTTGATGGCGATGTGCTCCTTCTTGGGGTCGATTACGAAGAGAATCTTCGGAAGGCCCTTGAGACCCTTGATGCCGCCGAGGTTCCGGTCCATCTTGGCGATCTCACGGGACAGCTCAAGAGCCTCTTTCTTGGTCAACAGCTCGAAGCGACCTTCGTCGCGTGCCTTTTCGAGTTGAACAAGACGGTCGATTGACTTCTTGACGGTCTGCCAGTTGGTCATCGTGCCGCCGAGCCAGCGGTTGTTCACGAAGTACATGCCACAGCGTTGCGACTCTTCTTTGACGATGTCCTGTGCGGCGCGCTTGGTGCCGACGAACATGATGGTGCCACCGTGGGCAACTTCGTTTGCGATGAAGCGGCTAGCATCGACGAGGCCGCGAGCGGTCTTCTGGAGGTCGATGATGTGGATGCCGTTCTTGGCGCCGTAGATGTATGGCTTCATTCTCGGGGACCAACGACGGGTCTGGTGACCGAAATGTACGCCGGCTTCGAGAAGGTCGCGGAGGGAAACGCTCATGGTGAGCTCCTGGTGTCTCGTCAGGGACGAAACGTGGGCATAAGGCCCGAATTTGGTTGAAACGTCCGCTGGCACTGCGACCCGACCCCGTTTTCACGGGCACCGTGGGTCGCACGTGATGTTCCAGCGTGTGATCTCACTCGCCCGAAGACAAGTGGACGCCGCGGCTAACGGGTTTTCGCATGGATGGCAATGCTGACATCGGCCCAGCCGGCCCCCCTACACTTTTGTAGCGACCCGCGCGTGTGCTTCTCGGTACGGAATCAAGGTCCAACGTCAGCCCAACCCGCTCGGTCAGCGCTTGTTCGTGGGCGTCTTCCCCCAGACGTGTGTCGATAGTCGGAAAATGGGCAACCGCCGCGTTCGACGGTCACGGGGCCGACGAGTCCTGTTCACGAGCGCAGCCAGCCAGCACGTCGCGCGTGAACGTACGTCGCAGGTAGAAGCCTTTCGGCTGGGCCCTTACCCACTCCCCATCGTCGGACAACGCCCACTGGGTATCACTACCTTTGGCAGCCTTAGGTCGCAGCTGCAGCGCCGTGCCGCGGGTCGCATCGATCTGCCAGAACGCACCCAAGCCTAGAAGCTCCATGTGCTCGTCCCAGTCTTCTCGGAGAACAGCGTCTTGTTCGACGCTTGGGGACCACAAGACCGCGCGTCCAACGCAACGCTCTCCGGGCGCACTTCCCTTGGGCGTGATGACCGGCACCCACAACACCCGGGACAGCTTGCGGCATGCCCAGGAGTCCTCCCAGCGGGAAACACGTAGGTCGATGTCAGCCAAAGACACCCATGTAGACGAGGTTGGAGAACCCTTCTCGTTGACGGGGATGCTCTTAAGTTCAACACCCAGTTGTGGAAAGTCGGGCTCGGCCTGCGAACCTCCAACCGCACCGAGCTCGCGCTCGAGCAAGGTACCAATCCATCCTTTGTTGCGTCGCAGGTCAGCCGGAGCGGCCTCGCCAAAGCCAGACGCAATCACGCCGAGCGGCAGCCCCTCCAACGCCAGAGCGCGCTGAAGTAGCGCCTGTTCGGACGCCGGGGCTACACGCTGCAGACGCTAGGCCAGCGGTGCCGGGGCCGGGGCCGCCGAAGCGCCCTTACCGCAGCACTTCTTGAACTTCTGGCCACTTTGACATGGACATGGGTCGTTCTTGCCAAAGGCATTCTCAATTCCGAACGCCCGCGCTTCGTCGCCCTTCGTCGGAACGCGCGGCGGAGCTGCGGCGGCAGGCGCGGCAGGTCGCCCGGGTGACGTAATGCCGGGCATGGGAGGCAATCCAACGGCAGCCAATGGATCGGAAGCGCCACCAGCTGGAGCCGGACGGGCTGCCGGTGCGCCTGCGGACGGACGAGCTGAAGGACGGTTGCCTGGCGGAGTGGCCGCAGCAGCGTCATCAGCCCCCATGAGGTTCTTCAGAACTTCCTCATCTCGCATGGCTTCCATCAACAAATACATGTGGTAGGCCTCGCGCTTGTACTCCAGCAGCGGGTTGCGCTGGCCGTAGCCGCGGAGACTCACGCCCTGACGAAGACGGTCAACAGCGAGCAGATGGTCTTTCCAAAACTGGTCGGAGAACTGGAGCACAAACATCCGAGCCAGACTGTTGAATGCCTCTTTGCCCAGGGCCTCGGCACGGCCTTCAACCTTCTTACGAAGCTCATCCTTGAACCGCGCTTCTAGGTCAGTGCGGGACGCATCACGCAGCTGTTCGTCGGTGTCTGCCCACTCAACATTCGCAATGTCCTTGAGACGCTTGCGGAGAATGGTCAGGTCCCATGCTTCCGGATTCGGGCTCGCTCCACACGAGTCATCGAGCGTATCAACAGCGGTCGCAACGATACTTTCGTCAACCATGGACATCATATCTTCGCCATCTAGGGCGCGACGACGAAGCTCGTACACACCCTGACGCTGGTAGTTCATGACATCGTCATACTCGAGCAGGTTTTTTCGCATCTGGAAGTTGCGGCCTTCAACCTTCTTCTGGGCGTTCTCGATGGCCTTAGAAATCCAGCGATGCTCGATGGGCTCGTCGTCCTTCAGACCCATACGTTCCATCCAAACAGTCACCTTGTCCCCTCCGAATAGACGCATCAACTCATCTTCCAAGGACAGGAAGAAGCGCGAGCTACCCGGGTCTCCCTGACGGCCAGAGCGACCACGGAGCTGATTGTCAACACGACGCGAGTCATGGCGTTCGGTTCCCACGATGTGCAGGCCACCCGCAGCCAAAACCGCCGCTTTTTCAGCCGCGCACTCGGGTTCAAACTTAGCGAAGGCCACCGCGAATCCATCCGGATCCGTCTCGATACTCGCAACATCCTCGGCCATCGCTTCAGGGCTTCCGCCCAGCTTGATGTCCGTTCCACGACCGGCCATATTAGTAGAAATGGTCACAGCATTCAGACGGCCGGCTTGCGAAACAATGTGGGCTTCGCGGGAGTGATTCTTCGCGTTGAGAATCTCGTGCGCAATGCCCGCACGCTTGAGCAGCTTGCTCACAATTTCCGACTTCTCTACCGAGGTCGTACCCACCAAGACCGGCTGCCCCTTGGCGTTGGCCTGTTCGATATCGGTCATGACTGCGCGGAACTTCTCCATCTGCGTCTTGTAGACAATGTCTTCGGAGTCAATGCGAGCAATGGGCTTATTGGTCGGAATGATCATGGTGTCGAGGTCGTAGATGCTCGCGAACTCGGCTGCTTCCGTTGCGGCAGTACCGGTCATTCCTGCCAGCTTGTCGTACATACGGAACAAGTTCTGGTAGGTGATGGTCGCGTAGGTCTGAGACTCTTCTTGAATACGGACCTTCTCTTTGGCCTCTATCGCTTGGTGAAGACCATCCGACCAACGACGGCCAGCCATGAGGCGACCCGTATTGTCGTCTACAATGACCACCTCACCCGCCTGGACGACGTAGTCTTTGTCACGCTTAAACGTATGGTGTGCCTTGAGGCACTGCTGGACGTGGTGGAGCACTTCCATGTTGTTCGGGTCGAACAAGTTGTCGATACCCAAGCGGGCTTCCACCTTGTGCACACCAGCATCGGTCAGCACGGCGGACCGAGCCTTCTCGTCTACGGTGAAGTCCACCTCTTCCTGCAACAGCGGAATGACCTGGTCAACGACCCGGTAGAGATCCACATCTGCGGCGGCGGGACCACTAATGATGAGCGGGGTCCGGGCTTCATCGATGAGAATCGAGTCGATTTCGTCGACGATGCCAAAGTTATGACCGCGCTGAACCATGTCTTCAATGCGAAACTTCATGTTGTCGCGCAAGTAGTCGAAGCCGAACTCGTTGTTCGTTCCGTAGGTGATGTCAGCAGCGTACGCATCGCGCTTGATGGTCTGGTTGCGCTCGCCGGAGAGCACTTTACCCACCGACATTCCGAGGAAGTTGTACACCTCCGCCATCCAGTCCGCATCACGGTCGGCCAGGTAGTCATTGACGGTGACGACGTGTGTGCCCTTGCCCGACAGTGCGTTCAAGTACACGGGCAGCGTGGCCACAAGAGTCTTGCCCTCACCCGTCTTCATCTCGGCGATTTTGCCCTGATGAATCACAGTGCCGCCGATCAACTGACAGTCGTACGGACGCATACCCAAGGTACGCTTCGAGGCTTCGCGAACTACTGCGAAGGCTTCGACCAGCAAATCGTCGAGCGGAGCGCCGTTGTCGATCCGGGTGCGAAATTCGATGGTCTTGGCGGCGATTTGCTCGTCCGACAAGGCCTCGAACTGAGGCTCGAGAGCGTTGATGGCAGCAACCATCGGCTGGAGCTTCTTCAGCTCACGCTCATTCGCGTCTCCGAATACGCGCTTCGCCAACCGAGAAAAGGATTCAAACATGCAATCTCCGCAACCAGTAGTGCCGAACAGGTCCACCCAGTGGCAGATGAGCAGCAAGCAGGGGCGTGTAATTCGTCACATCGCCCCTGTCCGCAACCCCCTAATTCCCGGACGTTGGGGTTCATGGCGACACAAGCCTTCAACCAATCAGCGAGGCAGGTAGTCCATGGGGTCCACTGCGTGCCCTTCTAGACGCACCTCAAAGTGCAGATGGGGCCCTGTGCTTTGACCCGTGGTGCCGATGGTGCCGAGCAGGTCACCACGCTCGACGTAGTCGCCTTCGCGCACACGCAACGTCTGACAGTGGGCGTAGATCGTGTGAATACCGAACCCGTGGTCCAGCTCAACCATCCGACCGTAGCCCGAGTTGTACTCGGCTTTGACAACCTGACCGTCGGATGGCGCCTGGATTGGGGTTCCACGGTCATTCGCGACGTCAATGCCGCTATGGAACTTCCACCGCCGAGTGAACGGCGAGCGTCTCCAACCAAACCCGCTGGTAAATGTACCCGCAGCAGGCCAAGCGCTCGGCAAGGCCAGCTCGAGCGCACGCAGGCTCTCAAGCTCGCCCACTACCGTCGTTAGGTCTGGTTCGGCAGTCTCCAGACGACTCACAATGGTGTGCAACCGTGATGACACCGAGTCGGCCCATTCGGCAGCGGGGCGCAGCGTGCCGTCCATGACTTCGCCATCACCATCTTCGTCGAACACCACATCGTTGCTCGACACGCCGGAATTGAGGTCAACGCCCTCGCCCATCTCGACGTACGCGCCGGAGAAAGCCTCGTCGGGAATGCCGCCGTGGTCTCCTTCCGGTTCGCTCAGCGACCGGACTTCCGCGTCATAGACCCGCAAGCGCAAGAGCATCCGGTCCAGCTCACTGAGCTGGTCGTCTACGTCACTAATCTTGGCTTTAATGGCCAGGTTCTCTTCAAAAACTTCCGTGTAGGCCAAGCTACGCGGCAATGTCACCGCAATGACGACGAAGCAGACCACCAACGCGACAATGAGCGCACGAATGGTCCACACCATGCGGGTGACACGGGCCTCATCCACTCGACCGGTGGGTGCACGAACCGCGCCACCTTGTGTGGTGACATCGTCCCAGTCCTCCTGCGACGAGTCGGTCATCCGACCTCTTCGATCTTCGCAATCAAACAGGTGATGTTGTCCTCGCCACCGCGTTCGCACGACAGCTCAACCAAGCGACGACAGGCGTCTTGCGGGCCGTAGTGCCCCATGTACTCGCCCAGCTCGTCCTCTTCGAAGTAGCCAGACAGGCCATCCGAACACAGCAGGAAGACATCTCCTCGACGGACAGCCTGAACCTGCGCATCGATCTCGACATCTTCTTGGTAGCCGAGCGACCGCGTGATGACGTTACGCATCCGGTGGTTCTTGGCTTCTTCTTCCGTAATGAGGCCCGCCTTGAGCTTCTCATTTACCAGACTATGGTCTTCGGTGATCTGACGGGTCACGCCATCACGGCAGAGATACAGCCGACTGTCCCCAACATGCGCAATGAACGCATTTCCATTCTCGACGAGCAGCGCGACAGCCGTGGTCCCCATGCCGCTGTACTGCGGCTCTTCTTGGGCCTTCCCGTGGATGCGACGGCCCGCCAAGCGAATGGCATACCGTAGGCGTTCTCGCGTTCGGTCAACGGGATCATCAGGGTCTTCCATGTCAATCGGATGACCATGCAGCTCAAGATTGGTGACGATCTCTTCGACGGTGTTCACCGAGATGGCAGAAGCATACTCCCCACCCGCGTGGCCACCCATGCCGTCTGCCACAACAAACAGGTTCAATTCCTCATTAATGAGGAAGTTGTCTTCGTTGTGGCCACGCTTGAGACCGACATCAGTAATGCCGCAGGACGTAATTCGCATCGAGGAGGTCTCCAGGAAGAGTCGCAGCCATACTTTACTCGGGAAGTTGAGCCGAAATAGCTCGGAAGGCATCTAGGTCCAACATCTCGCCGCGGATCTGCCCGTCAATACCCGTCTCTGCGAGAGCGGCATCGACAACGTCGCGGTCGAACAGTGCCGACAGCGCATTGCGCAAGGTCTTGCGCCGCTGGGAGAATGCCGCCCTTACGACGCGGTCAAAGTGCTCCGACGGCACGCCTCCCAGCTCAGGCTTGTGTGGGAAGAGCTGGATGACAGCAGAGTCCACTTTCGGTGGCGGGTAAAATGCCGCTGGGGGAACCGCGCAGATCATTCGCGCCCTGGACCGAGCCGCCATTTGCACGGTCAGAGAGCCGTAGGCGCGTGTTCCTGGCTCAGCGAGAATTCGGTCAACGACCTCCTTCTGCAACATCACCGTCAGGCTCTCAAACCGGTCCGGCATGTCGACCCAGTTTAGGACCAAACGCGTACCGACGTTGTACGGCAGATTAGCGACGACCTTCCAGCCGGACCCAGGCAGATCGTCATCGAGGTTGACCCGCATGGCATCGCCTTCGATGAGCCGCACCTCGGAATGCTCTTCACGGATGAACTGCGCCATGTCGCGGTCGAGCTCAATCGCGGTCAGCTCCGCACCGGCGGCCAACAACGCCCGAGTCAGGATGCCCAGTCCGGGTCCAACCTCGACAACCCGGTCTCCGGGTTCCACACGGGCTGCGCGAACAATACGGGTCACAATCCCAGGGCGAGCCAAAAAGTGCTGACCGAACCGGCGACGCGCGCGTTGTTCCAGGCGCTTGAGGAGAACACGGGGATGGATTTCTTCAGACAAAGAGGCTCCCAAATCGGACCACTGTTTCGGTCGAGCCGCAGAGCGACGAACCTGTCAGATGCGCGTGATGCTGAAGAGTCATGTCAACGCCCAGCCAGGCTGAGCCCCGAACGACAAGTCATGGACCTGTCCGCGCAGCGCATACAATCGGCCGACATTGGCAATCATGGCGCCATTGTCGGTACATCGGGACTTCGGCGGCATTGTCACCGTTAGGTCGGATGCCAAAAGCCGTGCACGAAGGCCGCTGTTGGCTGCAACACCACCCGCAATCGCAACACGGGTGATCCCCGTGGACCGGCTTGCCGCGTAGATCCTGTCCATCAGGCAGTCCAGAACCGACGCCTGAAATGCCGCACAGACGTCTTCGACTTTGTCATCCGGAAACCGTTGCACGCGGTTGCGGACGGCGGTCTTGAGACCCGAGAACGAAAAGTCCAGCTCACCCGGCATGGGCCGCGGCAGAGGGACCGCGTTGGCGTCCCCCGTCGCTGCTAGGAGGTCTACGACCGGCCCACCGGGGTAGCCAAGTCCGAGCAGGCGGGCGGTTTTGTCGTACGCCTCCCCTGCTGCGTCATCACGTGTACTGCCCAAAACGATGTATCTTCCAATACCTTCGGCGAGGTACAGAGTTGTGTGACCGCCACTGACCACCAGGGCGAGAAACGGGAAGCTCGGTGGAGGGTCTTCGAGAAGGGGGGACAACAGGTGCCCTTCCAGGTGATTGACGCCGACGAAAGGCACGTTCCAGGCCGCAGCCAGCCCCTTCGCGTAGGACAGTCCAACCAGTACCGCTCCCATTAAGCCGGGACCGCTGGTCGCAGCGACAACGTCGGGTCGCTCTACGCCGGCTTCATCCAAGCTTGCCGCCACAACAGCGACAATTTTCTCGACATGACCGCGGCTCGCAAGCTCGGGAACCACGCCGCCGTACGCTTCATGGATGGTCTGGCTGTACACCACATCGCTGCGAACACCAGACGCGTCGACAACACTGGCCGCAGTCTCATCACAGCTGGTCTCAATGCCTAGAACGACCATCAGCGCGTAGGATCAAAGCGAGTGGCTTCGCGTAGGAAGCTGTGGTCGAGGTACTCACGCTCAATGAGTTCCGCCATTTCTGCGGCAGTACCGAAGCGCTCGTAGTCCACCCGGATGACCGGGATGACCCGGCTAATGTCGCCAATGAACTCCTCGTAGCCGGCGTAGAGAGCCTGCAAGTACTCAAGCGAGATCCCACTCTCGACCCCGCGACTTCGCATCTGAATACGCTTGAACGAGGCCTCGGGCTTCACGTCTAGGTACACGATCAGGTTCGGCTTGCACATGAAGTTGGACATATGTTGGAACAACGATTGGTACGTTCGATAGTCGCGTTCGTCCATCAGACCGACGTCAGCCAGCATCTTCGCAAAGATGCTGTCTTCGTAGATCGTCCGATCCTGAACAGCGCTGCGGCCCCGCCAGATGATCTCTTGGTGCTGTTGGAAGCGACGATTCAGCAGGTAGACCTGCATGGCAAAAGAGTATTTCGCGGTGTCTGCGTAGAAATCAGCGAGGTATTCGTTGTCCTCGACCGGCTCATAGTACACGTCGATACTCAAGTGTTCGGCGAGGGCCGTCGCCAAAGTACTCTTACCAGCGCCGATCATTCCGG
>JBLHSN010000044.1:0-26172 GCA_047626195.1 Myxococcota bacterium | reverse complement strand
TTCTTCGAAGCGCTTGCTGATCTCGCGACACATGCACAGCTCACGCTCGGGTAGGCGAGCAGCGATGCGGTCCACGAGGTCGCGAAGGCGGCCTGGCGCTTCATAGATCACCACCGTCTCTGGGTGTGCCAACAATCCATCCACCCACGCGTCTCGTCCCTTGCGAACTGGGAAGCCCATGAACGTCGACGGTGCAGCCGGGAATCCACTCGCAGCCAAGGCCGCAGCCAGTGCGCTCGGGCCGGGAACCGACAGCACCTGAACACCTTCTTGATGCGCCCGAGTCACAACGCGTGAGCCAGGGTCGGACACCCCGGGTGTACCGGCGTCGCAGACCAGTGCGACAGTCTCCGTTCTCGCGCGTTCGACCAGCTTCTCGGCAACCGCGTCTTCATTATGAGCATGGACTGCGACCAACTCTGGCGCTTTCACACCGAGCAATCCGAGCAGCTTACGTGTGCTCCGGGTGTCCTCGCAGGCGACGACATCGGCAGCCCCAAGGACCTGCTGGCTACGCGGCGATGCATCCCCCAACGTGCCAATCGGCGTTGCCACCAACCATAGAGCCATCGCTCACCTCACGTCGAAAGCGTTATCGATCCACTCGATCTGCCATGGAGTCCCGGTACGGACCAAGGCTACCAAGAAGGCACACTCCACCGTAACGTCGTACTCGAGAAGCCAAGCGCGGGCCGCGCTGACCAGACGGCGACGTTTGCTGTCTGTCACAGCATCCGCAAGCATGGGATCCGACTCGGCGCGAGCCTTGACCTCAACGAAACGAAGGACGCCACCGCGTTCCACGACGACATCCAACTCACCATTCCCACCGCGCCAATTGCGAGCGAGAACAGTCCATCCATCGGATTCAAGAGCATCCGCAACAGCACGTTCCGCGCGAGCTCCAAGCTCAAGCGCGGTACGACGGTCGGAAGTAGACACCGCGAGGTGCTCTACTTCTTGCGCTTGAAGTCACGCATAGGCTTGAGGCGTGCCGACTTGCCGCGACGGTTGCGCAGGAAGTGCAACTTGGCGCGACGGACCTTGTGACGGGCCGTAATTTCAATCTTTTCAATGTTCGGCGAAGCGGTCGGGAAGACACGCTCAACGCCAACACCCGACGAGACCTTACGGACGGTAATGGTGGTGCGCGGACCACCATTCTTGATGCGAATGACCGCGCCTTCGAAGATCTGAACGCGACTACGCTCACCTTCGGTGATGCGCACGTGCACGCGAACGGTGTCGCCAGGGCGCACATCGGCGTCGTCACGGGTACGACGGGCCAGGGTCTCTTGCTCGAGAATTTGGAGCAGGTTCATGGTATTCCTCGGTTCAAATCAGACCGCCCGCCAATGGGGCACGTCCGGACCGGCGCGACTTATTCGCCGGAGGGCGCTTCGTCAACGTCCAGTCCGATGTCTGCGGCTAAGTCGGGTCGACGAGCGACCGTCCGTTGGCGAGACTGCTCCCGACGCCACGCTTCGATCCGACCATGGTTGCCGGACAACAGCACATCTGGGACGTCCTCCCCGCCGTGCGACCGAGGCCGCGTGTACTGCGGGTATTCCAGCAAACCGTCCGAGAAGGACTCGTCAACGGCACTCATGGCATTGCCGAGCACACCCGGCAGCAAGCGCACTGCGGCATCCACGAACGCTACGGCCGCGACCTCGCCGCCGGTGAGGACGAAGTCCCCCAACGACAGCTCTTCGTCGATGAGCGCCTCTACGCGGGCGTCGATGCCTTCGTAGTGGCCACAGAGCACGATCAGGTGCTCACATTGAGACAACCGCTCCGCATCGGCCTGACTGAACCTCTTGCCTGCTGGAGACGTCAGCACCACATGAGAATTTGGCGTCCGGACCGCTTCGAGGGCCTCGGCCACTACGTCCACGCGCATTACCATACCGGCACCACCGCCATACGGGGCGTCGTCGACCGAACGGTGTTTGCCCCGGCCGTGGTTTCGAATGTTGTAGACGTTGATGTCGACCCTACCTGCTGCCACAGCCCGCCCGACAATAGACGAGGAAAGCGGCACCTCGACCATCTCGGGATGCAGGGTCAACACGGTCACTTTCACCCCAACAGCTCACGTGCTGCTGGATGGAGTTGAACGGGGTCTGCGCGAATATCGGCAATGTTCACAGCCAGTGCCGGAACGTAGCCAACCTCACCGTCCGTCAGAGACATCTCAAGGATGTCTACGGGGCCGGTCTGGTGCACTTGGAGAACAGTGCCCATCACCTCGTCGCCGATCGCTACATCGCGACCGATAACATCGGCCAAGTAGAACTCGGTGGGTTCGAGCTGGGGCAGCGACGCCTTCGGCACTGCAATTCGCCAGTCTCGAAGCGCAGCTGCGTCTTCGCGTGTGCGAAGTATCTCTAGGTTGCCGAGCACACGTGCACCGGCGCCCGAGCGACACTTCAAATTGGCAGCATACCGCTTGCCTTTACTGTCCACGAGAGCCACCAACCGACGTTTGCGGAAGTGGGTGCTCTCACGGTTGTACAGGTGAACGCGAACATCACCGGACGTACCAAAAATACCAGAGACGAAGCCGACAGCGACTTCGTCTTCTAGTACTTCATGGCCAGGTAGAGGGGCGAACCCCCCTCCATCACTCTTCTTCGTCGCCATCTTCGTCGTCTTCGTCTTCGAACTCAGAGAGGGCGTCGACGAGCTCGACGGTGGCCTTACGGCTGCCGGCGGCTGCAGAGAGAATGCTACGGACGCTGCGCAAATTGCGAGCGTCATCACCTTCGAGAACTTCGCGGTCGTCTTCGTGGGTGACCACTTCGACGATCAACACGGCATCGGATTCCACTTCCTGAATCTCGATGGACTCAGGATGGGAGACGATGGGCTCCAGTAGGTGGCGTACGAGGGCTTCCATTAGGACTCAACCGGAGCAGTCTCGACCGGGGCAATGCGTGCCTTGGCGATCAAACGAGCCACGGTGTCCGACGGCTGTGCGCCAACGGAAAGCCAGTGATCAATACGTGCGAGGTCAAGTCTGACATCGCTCGGGTTGGTCATGGGGTTGTAGTGGCCGAGTTGCTCGAGAAAGCGACCGTCGCGGGGCGAGCGGCTATCGGCGGCGATGACCCGGTAAAACGGGCGCTTCTTGGCGCCGAGACGGGTGAGGCGAATACGAACCATTGTGGTCTTCCTTGAACTGGTATTAACGACGGGCGCCTTTAAAGCGCCGTGGTGGCGATGTCAACGGGATGATTCCGGCTCACAGCTACAGCGGCAGGTTGCCGTGCTTCTTGGGCGGGTTGGTGTCTCGCTTGTCTTGAAGACTATCGAAGGCCTGGATGAGACGCTTGCGAGTATCCTCTGGACGCAGGACTTCGTCGATGTACCCCAGCGCGGCTGCGCGGTATGGGTTGGCGTGCGACGCGCGATACTCGGCGACCAACTCGGCCTTCTTGGCGACAGGATCACTCGCCTCCGCCAACTCACGCCGGTAGATGATGTTGACCGCGCCATCAGGCCCCATGACGGCAATCTCTGCTGTTGGGTAGGCAAAGTTGTAGTCGGCACGAATGTGCTTGCTGCTCATGACGTCGTAGGCGCCGCCGTACGCCTTGCGAGTGATCAGCGTGACCTTAGGGACGGTCGCTTCTGCGTACGCGTACAGCAGCTTAGCACCGTGCTTAATAATGCCGCCGTACTCTTGCGCAGTCCCTGGAAGGAAGCCTGGCACGTCCACCAGCGTCAGGATGGGGATGTTGAAGGCGTCACAGAAGCGGACAAAGCGAGCGGCCTTCAGCGAGCTTTCAACGTCCAAGCAACCGGCCAAGTGCTGCGGCTGGTTGGCAACGACACCCACGCTCCGTCCGCCCATGCGGCAGAACCCCACAACAATGTTCATGGCGTATTGAGCGTGCACTTCGAGGAAGTGACCGTCATCGGCGATGGTCCGAATCAGTTCGTTGATGTCGTAGGGCTTGTTCGGATTGGTAGGTACAAGCTCGACCAGTTCATCACATGGGCGATCAACCGGGTCCTCCGTCTCATGGCGCGGAGCCTCCTCCATGTTGTTTTGAGGCAAGAAGGACAACAACTCGCGCAACAGAGCGGTCATTGCAGCTTCATCGGGCACGGCAAAGTGAGCCACGCCACTCTTGGCGTTGTGCGTAGTCGCTCCACCCAGGTCCTCTTTGGAGACCTCTTCGTGGGTAACGGTCTTGATGACGTCTGGACCCGTCACGAACATGTACGACGTGCCCTCGACCATCGCGATGAAGTCGGTGATGGCTGGTGAGTACACCGCACCGCCGGCACACGGTCCCAAGATGGCGCTGATCTGCGGGATCACGCCGGATGCGAGTGTATTGCGAAGGAAGATATCGGCGTATCCGCCAAGCGAGGCCACTCCCTCTTGGATGCGAGCTCCGCCGGAGTCATTCAAGCCGAAGATGGGTGCACCGTTGCGAAGGGCGAGGTCCATGACCTTACAGATCTTGCGAGCATGCGCCGCCGACAGCGATCCACCGAAGACTGTAAAGTCTTGGGCAAACACGTACACCAATCGGCCATCGATTCGACCTTGGCCGGTGACGACGCCATCGCCAGGAATCACCGTGTCATCGCGAACGATGTCGCCGTCGGTGACGAACTTACCGATCTCCAGGAAAGTACCGGTGTCCAACAGGTCATCGATACGTTCGCGCGCTGTACGCTTTCCAGCGGCGTGTTGGCGCTCTGCTCGTGCCTCACCGCCGCCCAGTCGGGCACGACGTTCCATCTCATCTAGACGGTCGACCAATTCTTTGCGCTGCATCCAGTCCTCCACGGCCGGTCCGACTAACCCCCTGCCCACACTGTGGGACTGGACACGACAAGACAACATCTCAACCACACCACCTGACACCTGCTTTCGCCGAGAGTACGTTACGGCCCCGGCTCTCAGGAGATCAGCATGCGTTCCGTCATCGCCATCGTCGCACTCACCGCATTGGCCGGTTGTCCAGGAAGAGGCAACGGAACCGACCTTCCCGAAGGCTGTATTATGGTCAACGGTAGCTCGGGCTTCGAGTTCCTGGCTGATGCTCTGACCACCGTCGAAGACGGCGACGACGTGCAGCTGTGTGGTGAAATCACCGACACCATCATCATTGACCGGCCGCTCACACTGTCCAGCCCCTTCAACATGGAAGGCCAGTTCACTTCGCTGTGGACCCCACCCGACAACGAACCCGCGATTCGCGTTGTCGAGGGCGGACAGGTCACTCTTGACGGCATCTACATCGACACCACTCGCAACGGCATCACCGTTGAAGAAGGCGGCGTCCTCGACATTCAGCGAAGCTTCATTCAGGTCCAAAATCCTGGCTCCTACGGCATTGAAATCATTGGTGGCACCGTCACGGCTGACAATCTCGTCATCAACGAAGCCTTCTGGGGCGCCATCCAGAACACCGGCGGCGAGCTGACGCTGACCAACTCCGACCTCATCAACTCAAGCCGTTGGGGCGTGCGCCTAGACAACGGCGCCAGTGCCACCATCTCGGACACTCTGATTGGTGGAACACGCATCTCGGACGAAACCGGCGCCAATAACGACGGCTGGGCAGTCTTCGTGTGCGACAGCTGCAGCGTGGTCATGAACGACGTGGACTTGCAGTCGAACGTCCTGGGCGGCTTGTACGTCGAGCTGGGAATCGCTGAAGTCAACGGTGGAGAGTGGCTCGGAAACTTCACCAGTGCGTGGATTGATGGCGGCACAGCTACAATTACGGATGTCGATATCGTCGACCCGATTCGCTACGGCGTTGTATCGCTGTCTGGAAACGTGACCCTAAACGATGTGCGCATGGACGCGGACCCCGAGGCATCGCCCTTCGAAGACCCGACCACCAACAACCTCGAAGGTGGCTACGGCCTGCTCGCCATCGACGGTGAGGTGACGTGGATTGGCGGCGGCGCCAAAGAGTTTAACGGTGGCGGTATTTTCGCCCAGGGCAATCAGGCAGCACAGCTGCCACTCGTGCTGCAAGACGTCAGCATCGCCGCCAATGCGACGATGGGTATCATGACCACCATGACGGACTTGGAGGCCACGAACGTCAAGATCACTGGCACTCGCAGTTTCCCGGAGATCTGCCAGGCCAACGGCACCTTCAGCTGCGACTGGGCCCTCGGAGGCTTCCAGTCCGACATTGACTGGGTCGGCGGCAGTATTCGCGACAACGAGGCCATGGGCGCCATCATCAGCGACGGCCCGTCGGACTTCACAGGCCTTGAGCTCGCAAACAATGCGCTCTTCGGCATCTGGGCCCTTCAAGGCGTAGTCAATCTCATCGGCGCCGATATCCACGGCTCGGGCGAGGTTGCGCTGGAGATGATGGCGGGCTCCTTCCTGACCATCGAAGACTCTATCTTCCACGACCGGGACGATGTCTCAGTGTTCGAGTCGGGCGAGTTAGAGTTCAGAACCGCGTTCGCCGCTACCGAAATCGAAGCGATTGGCTCGACCGTGGAGGTCAACAACACCACCTTCCGCTCCGGAAACCGTGGCATCTTTGGCTTCCAGGACTTCACCAGTGGCAACGGCAGCAATCTCATCATCACGAACAGCACCTTCACCGACTACAACCGCTTCGGAGCGCAGGTGAGCGGCGCAGGCAGTGTTCTCGAGGTCGATACGGTGACCTTCCAGAACATGGGCGGAGATGCCATTGTCTGCTCGGGCGACGCAGAAGCCGCGCTGACCCGCGTTGATTTCTTGGGCATCACGAAGGCACAGAACGTGTTTGAGACCTGGCGGGATGGTGTGCTCGAGAGCAGCTCGCGCAGCACCACCAATCTTCCAGCCATTCGCGGCAACCGCTGCCAGCTCGAAGCCAGTCGGATGACCTTCGAGGACTTGGAAGGTCCGGCGATTGACCTGAACGAAGGAACCATCGACGAGCTCGACCGCATCAACATTCGTGGCGCCAACCTCGGCCTTGAGCCAGGAGTGTTCGTTCAGCCCGTCATTGATGTGACGTGGTCCTTCGAGCCGCCCGAAGCGTCGATCAGCGGCCTCAACATTTCGGGGGTTCCGTCAGGCGTCGGTCTGAAGATGACGAGCAGCACTCCCGCACAGGATGGCATTGCCAGCGAAGTTCGCCTAGACGGCATCTCCGTTGGCGACGCCAACGGCCACGGTGGAATGGGCATTGAACTCCAAGGCCTGACCGACGTCGAGCTCACAGACTTTTCCGTCACTGGTGCCCAAGGCATTGGCGTCAGCCTGACCTCGGTGGCTGGAATCATTGGCTCTGAAGATGCCGACAGCACGATTGTCGCTGCCGCTGCCGAGGGACTCTTGATTCAGGACAGCACCGCTGCGGTGTCCTTCCTGACCATCTCGGCCGCTGCCGGTGATGGCATGCGTGTCATCGGCGGAACCCCGACCCTGGCGAATGTCACTATCGATACCGCCGGCGGCTACGGCATGAGTTGCTTGACCGATGCCGCAGCCCCTACCTGCACCGACGTCACCTCGGATGGTACATCGGGTGAGCACGACGGCTGCCTCGCTTGCTTCCCAGAGTCAGTTCCCGAGCCATAGGGCAGCGCGAGCGGGTGACGGACCGGCCGCCCATGACCACCGTCACAGGCTCAGGCCCAGCAGCGATGCGGGTCAGGACGGCGGTGACTTCGTTATGTTTCCGCGCTTCGAATACGGCGGCACAAAGCCCTTGTGGGCTCACCGTCGGCGTATCAGGGCCCGTCACAATGCGGACCCCGTCCCCCATGCGCCACACCTCACCCAGCTCGTGCCCCGCGAGTAGCTCTCCTGCCGTTGGCATGTCTGTGAACGGCCGCGGCGGGAACTGTGAATGATGAGGGGGGGCCGCTGCGAGAAGCTCAACCACGTGCAAACCAACGCGACGCTCGCCTGACCACAGCTGAAAGGGCCCAAGACGAACGTCTCCCGCGCCGGTAATGCGAAATGTCCACGTCAGGTCACGCACATCTCAAGCCCAGCAGCAACCTGAGCCCCCACTCTCTACGCACGGAGCACAATGACTCCCGCAAGTCTGCCTGTGACGCCGTTGTCGCCCCGGTAGCTGAACAGCGAGTCGTCCGTGGCAGTGTCGCGCTCGATGTGCTCAACGGCAATGCCCAAGCGACGCAGCTGCGCGTCCACTACCGCTCGAACATCGGCGTGTTCGCGTTCCCATGGCCCTGGTGGCGCGGCAATCGGCCGATCGATACCGCTACTCGCCAAAGCGTCGACGACCTCCGGTCCCGTCTCGTAGCTCTCCACCGCGATGCACGGCCCGACCCACGCCCGTATCGACTCCACTGGCTGTTCGGTAGCCTCTGCGAGCGCCTGCGCGGTCTTGGTAACGATGTCCCCGGCAGCACCGCGCCAGCCCGCGTGAGCGACTGCGACGCCGCCGAGTGCGTACAACAGCACTGGAACACAGTCTGCGACCCGGATGGTGAGCAATACACCGGGCTCCGTACACACCGCAGCATCCGCCACGGCGACCACATCGAGTGGACCGCCACCCGCAACCACCCGGGCCACGTCGACACCATGAATCTGGGTCAACAGCGCTATCTGCTCCACGCCGACCTGCATGGCAGCGGCAACACGTCGCCAATTTTCACCCACCGCCTCATCCGTATCGGTGGGAGTGCGTGCAAGATTCAGCGAAGCAACGGGTCCAACAGACACACCGCCAAGGCGGGTTGTGAACGCGTAGCTGACGCCGGATGGGCACGGTTCACAACCACGAAGGAGCGGCAGGGTGGGCTTCATATAGATGCTCGGTTGACAGAGGAGGCACGCCATCAATAACGTCTCATTGTGCGCACTCCCCCCATCATTGCTGCTCTCGCCCTGACCGCCTGCCTCGACAGCAAGGTTCAGTCGGACTTCAATGTGGACTTGGTCGTACAAGCCCCGTTCAACCAAGAGCCTATCGACAACGCACCGGCGGTCGGTATCGTTCTTCGCGGATCGGACATCCGCGTTGTTGACCCGGCAGATACCGAGGGTGCCAACAACGCGATTGGACTCAGTCCCCTCACCGATACGCGCTTGGGGCTTGTGGGTGCCGACAGCCTCACAGACATCCCGGCTGCAAGCGTGTTTAGCTACGGTGACGCCGGCCCCTTCACCCTGGGGCGCAACGACGAGCTCAGCACAGTCGATGTTCTCGTCGCTGAAGTGGGACGCATCGGCAATCTCGGTGCCTTGAGCGGGGCCCAGACCGCCCTTAATGGCGCTGCCGCCGTTGCCTCCACAGGAGATGTCTTCCTCTTTGGCGGCGTCTCGACCACCGACACCGCATCAGACGTCATCTCACGACTCACCGACCTCGACGCTGGTGATTGGTCGTTCACAGCCATTGGCGCCATGCCCGGTGGCCCCCGCGTTGGCGCCTCTGCTACGCCGGTCGATATGAATGGGTCAGAAGCGATTCTGGTCGTTGGCGGCCAATCAGAACTCGATGACCCCGACAGCGCACTCGATGCCGCATTCTTGCTCAACACCAGTGATGGCCTGGTCGCGTGGTCTGGAACCAGCCGCAGTGCGCGCTCTGGCCACCGCTCGGTGTTGCTGGCCAACGGTCGTGTGCTGTTGGTCGGTGGGATCACCCGAGACGAAGAAGGTCTGCCTGTCAGCACCGCAACCTTTGAAGTCTTCGATCCTGGCTTTCAGGTCTTCAACACCGGCCAAGCTCCGCTGGACATCCCGCCGCAGGGCTTCGCAGTGGCGGATGTTGGCTCCGAAGGCATGTTCCTCTGTGGAGGTCATACGTTCACGGACCAAGAGCCCCAGCAGGCCGTCCCTTCTGACGCCTGCAACTGGATCTCTCCGCTAGGCGCTGTCCGCAGTGCACCTGACCTCCCCGTACCACTGACCGGGTTGGCCATGGCGGCAATTGGTGAACGCCATGTGGTGGCGACGGGCGGCTTGAGCGGAACCATGGGCGCCGACGAAGTCATCACCGCGTCGGCGCAAGTGTTTCTGTACACCTTTGCTAGTGATTCGTGGCAAGAGCTAGAGCCACTCGTCAGCCCACGTGCCCATCACAGTGCGGTCGCGAGCGTCGACAGTCGCGTTGTGCTCATTGGTGGCGTCGGCCGCGCAGACGTCTCCGGAGACAACGTCTTTGACCCGGTCACCTGCACCGAGGTGTACAACCAGATCGACCGCTCCATCAACGAGGGCGGCTGTAGCGACACCGGCGCCGGCGCACAATCGGCGCTGGGCACACACCCCGACCATGGTGCTGTGGTGTTCTCTGGCGGCGGAACTGCAGGGCAGGGATACGGTATACTCCCCTTCCCTCCATTGTTCTAACGGTACACAGAGCCGTCGATCTTGTCGAGGACGACAGCCGGAACCCACGGTGACGCATCGTCTCCTGCAGCAAGCATGGCACGAATACGGGTTGAGCTAATCTCCGGAAAAACAACGACGCCAAACGGAGATGGATAGCCAGCCCGTCCCACGACAATCGGTGCATAAGACGCTGCAATCTCGTCCCATGCCTTCCACTTGTCGAGCACCAACAGATTGTCGCTGCCAATGACTAGACGAAAGCGGTGTTCCGGGAACTGTTTCGCGAGTGCGTTCAACGTATCGATGCTGTACGATGGCGTTGGGAGCTCCGACTCGACGGTACACACAGACACGGCGGGTCCCAAGCTTGCGGCCAAGGCCTGGCACCACTCCACGCGCGCATCCCAAGGGGCCATCTGCTTACCAAATGCATGGTTATACGTCGGTAGTAGCCACACATTTTCCACCTGCGCGGTCCAGTGCAGCCAGCTGGCAACCAACGCATGACCGATATGCGGTGGGTTGAAGCTTCCTCCGTAGACAGCAATGTCCATACGACCTCCACCCACGGCCCTATCGCGGAAGCTGCGACCCCCACGCGGGTTACGCATGTGCGATGGAGGGCCAGTGCGAATCGGTGTGTTTGACTCGGGAATTGGGGGGCTAACCGTACTGCGGACCCTCGCAGACGCCCTACCCGGCCACGACCTGGTCTACTTGGGCGACACGGCGCGCGTTCCCTATGGGACACGCTCGCCGCAGACCGTTGTTCGCTACTCGCTACGCGTGGCCAGCTACCTGTACGAGCAGGACGTTGGTGCACTCGTCATCGCCTGCAACACCGCGACCACCTGGGCCATGGATGCTCTTCAACGGGCCGGACAGGCTGTAGATGTGCCAGTGTTCGGCGTGGTCACCCCTGGCGTAACCGCAGCCCTCCACGTCCACAAGACCGGTGCTATCGCAGTCCTCGGCACCGAAGGGACCATAGCCGGCGGCGCCTACCAGCGAGGCCTCGCCGCCGCTCACGCAGGTGTGACCGTCATTCCCGTAGCCTGTCCGCTCCTTGTCCCGCTGGCCGAAGAGGGATGGGTGGCTGGAGACGTGCCACGTGCCATCGCCGAGCGATACCTCGGCGGCCTGCGCGGACGCGTCGATACCGCGATTCTCGGCTGCACCCACTACCCGCTGTTACGCTCGGTCATTGCCGATGTCTTACCCGACGTCACCTTGGTCGACAGCGCACAAGAAACTGCGAATGTGGTGCTTAAGGAGCTGGGTCCAGGAACCGAGACCGACCGCAGCATTCGCTTTTTGGTCACAGACCATGTCGAGCGCTTTCAACGGGTAGGTGCCGCCTTCTTTGGTGCCGAACCCACCCATGTCACGTGGGTTGACCTGCCCGAACCCAGCGGCGAATTCGCTGCGTCCTACTAGGGCTACCCCCTTGGAGTCAGCATGAAACGCATGCGCACCGCGACCGCTTCGATGCTCGTTGCAGGCCTGATGGGCTCGGGCTTGATGCTCGGCTCCGCGACTGGAAGTTGGGCCGCAGACCGGGCGACCGATCCCTACGCATCTCTAGACACACTCGCCCAAGCCATCACCATCATCGAGAGCCGATACGTCGACGATGTAGATCCAGACGACCTTGTTGCCGCGGCCATTCGCGGCATGACCGCTGACTTGGACCCACACACTCGCTGGCTGACTCCCGAAGAGACTCGGCGCTTGATGTCCAGCACTGAAGGGAGCTACGAAGGCGTGGGTCTTGAGACCTCGTTGGTTGCAGAAGGCGTTCGTATTGAGAGGGTCTTCGCCGGAGGACCTTCCGAACGCGCCGGTCTAGTCGCCGGAGACATCATGGTCTCAGCAGATGCGGTCTCCCTGGTCGGCCTATCCGACCCTGCGGTCACCGAGCTACTCCACGGCCCCCGCGGCGAACCCGTCGACATCGGGATTGTGCGTAGCGACTCTACCGACGTTCAGATCATTCGCGTCATCCGAGACCGCATCATCACCGACCCGGTCGAGTCTGCCGCCCTCGGTGACGTGGCCTACGTGCGCCTGATGCACTTCCAAAAGGGTTCTGGCGAAGCTGTCACCGAAGCGCTGATGGGCCTGCGTTCCGAAGGGGCTACTGCTGGCGTCATCTTGGACCTGCGCGACAACCCCGGTGGCGTCCTGGACGAAGCGGTCACCATTGCCGACCTGTTCTTGGATGATGGACCCATTGTATCGACGAGAGGACGCTCGGAATCCGAAGAAATCCACAGCGCGACACCGGGTGGAATTCCAGCAGACGTGCCCGTAGTCGTCCTGATCAACGGCATGTCGGCATCTGCCAGTGAAATCGTCGCCGGTGCACTACAAGACACCGACCGAGCTACGCTTGTCGGCGCAGACAGCTATGGCAAAGGCTCGGTCCAGGTGCTCTTTGAGACCCGTGACGGCGGTGCACTCAAGCTCACAACATCCCTGTACTACACCCCGTCCGGGACACCCGTCGCTGCTGAAGTAGGCCGGCTAGCAGACATCGCCGTGCGCATGGACGACACTCTGTCGGCACTCCAGACGCTACGCAAAGCCGTGGAAGAGCAGTCGGACGACGACGAACGGACAAGACTCCTAGAGCTCGTCGATGCCATTGACGCAGATGACTTGCCAAGAGAATTCATCCCCTGGGACGTTCCCCCAACCCAGCGACTGAACCAAGACCGACAGCTCAGCGCCGCTCTTGCTCATTTACGCGCGAGTGAAGCCCCGTAGACGGGCTCGCTGGGTCTCGGCATGCAGGTCGCTGTGAAGCTCGGCAAGCTCGCGTAGTGCCTTGATCACAACGCGTGGTGAGGCCCCAGTCTGCTGCCCAGAGACCCTTGGGAAGTGAGTGACGGGAACCTGAAGAATACGTTCGCCATCGGCCCGGGCGCGGACCAAAATCTCAGTATTTACGAGAGCGCCAACGCTTCTCAAGTCGAATCGGTCGAAGATGCGCCGGTCGAAGACCTTGAACGCACAGTCGACATCACGCACGTTGAGGTCGAACAGCACGCCCACTAACCGCGACCAACCGTAGCCGAGCAGACGTCGAGCTATCGGGTCCCGACGCGGATGGCGGTACCCAGCAACGATACCAAAGCGGTCCGAATGCCGGAGGAGCAGAGCAATCTCGGCGACGTCGAACTGCAGGTCAGCGTCGGTGAAAAAAACACGGTCCATTCGGGCTGCCAGAAGACCCGTGCGCAGAGCCGCCCCGTACCCACGATTCTGCGGATGATGAATCGAGCGCACCGCACCGTTGGCCTCTGTCAAGCTGCACAGGACACTACGGGTGGCATCACGTGAGCCATCGTCGACCACAATGACCTCAAACGGCACGTCCAAGGTCTGTCCCACGTCCACACAGCGCTGAACAGCACTGGCGATGTTCTCCGCCTCGTTGAAGGCGGGAAGCACGAAGGACAGCGACTGCGTCACGCCGTGAGAGTTCCGACAACCTCGCCGACCAGGTCATAGTCGCCTGCTTCGGTGATGCGTACGGCGCGAATCTGGCCAATCTGAACATCTTCCGGAGCGCTGTTGATGTACACCTGACCATCGACATCTGGCGCCTGGAACCAAGTGCGACCGCGAAGCAGCAAGTCCGACTCCTCTGCCGTGCCTTCAATGAGGACCGGCAGGACCATTCCGACATGTGCGTGAAGCTTCTTACGACTTATGCCTGCTTGGATGCGCATGATCTCAGCCTGACGCGCAATCTTCACGTCTTCGTCAACCTGGTCAGGAAGCAGGGCCGCCGGCGTACCGTCTTCCTGGAAGTAGGTGAAGACGCCCACGTGGTCGAACTCTTGGTCACGGACAAAGTCGCACAGCTCAGCGAAGTCTTCGTCCGTCTCGCCAGGGAAGCCCACGATGAAGGTGGTGCGCATGCTGACGTCAGGTACGGCTTGGTGGATGCGCTCGAGGATACGCTCCTGGCCTGCCCGCTTCACGCCACGACGCATGGCCTTGAGCATGGGCCCCGATGCGTGCTGCAGCGGCATATCCAAGTATGGAACCACCTTCGGCTCGTCGCGCAGGGCTTCGAGCAGGCCCTCTGGAATCCCAATGGGGTACGCGTAGTGAAGGCGAATCCACTGGATGCCATCGACCGTGGCCAGCGCGCGGAGCAAGTCGCCGAGGCCCGTCTTGGTGCCGAGGTCTTTGCCGTACGCTGTGGAGTCTTGGCTGACGAGGTTGAGCTCGACAACGCCCTGCATGGCAAGGGCTGTGGCTTCTATCACCAATGACTCGATAGTCCGACTGCGCAGCACACCACGCAGCTGTGGAATGATGCAGAAGGCGCACTTGTGATTGCAGCCTTCGCTGATCTTCAAGTAGGCGCTGCACTGCGACCATGAGTTGACCCGTGGAGCCATTTCATCGTGGATGTACATGGGAACGTCTACGAAGGAGCGTGGCGTGGCCGAGTCGCGAGCGTCAAGGACGTCACGGATGCGGTGGTACTCGCCGGTGCCGAGGAAGTGGTCGACCTCTGGAAGCTCGCCTTCAAGCGAGGAGCCGTAACGCTGGACCATGCAGCCCGTGACGATCAGCTTCTTGCACTTGCCTTCGGTCTTGTACTTGGCCATGTCCAGCACGGTCTCAATCGACTCTTCGGTGGCTGGCTGAATGAACGAGCAGGTGTTGACCACGATGACATCTGCGTCATCGGCGGCATCCACAAACTCATAGCCGCCCTCCATGAGGGAACCGACCATGACTTCTGAGTCGACGCGGTTCTTGGGGCATCCGAGACTGACGAGGTGCACACGTTGCTGCATGACTGGCTCCTAGAGCGAAGGCCGGCCAATAGCTCGGCAAGTCCCAAAGTGCCTGTAATGCCCTGCGGCAGGGTCCTACAACGTGCCGGCGTCCACCACAGTAGCGCCTTCTGGGACGTCGAAGACAAACAGGCTGTCCGGAGCCGGGACGTTCAATTCCATCCCTTCGAAGTTGATTTCCGTGACGCTATCGTAGGCGTCGATAATCGCGAGAGTGTCCACGAGCAGATCTGCATCGAGCGTCAGGGTCACTGTCTTGAATTGCCCCTGCTCTTTCGGCTTCAAGGTCAGAACGGTCGGCTCAGACGACACCAGGCTGACGTTGTACAGCTCATCGAGGGTGTCCAAGGAGGACAGCAATGACTCAGCCCCACCCGCAGTTGCCGTAAACCCGTCGTACTGAATCACTTGGTTCTCAGCCCGAGTGTAAATCCACATGGTGGAGCCGTTGGTGACGAACTGGCGTGCGCCTTCGCCGAAGTTCCACCGCATCTTTGATGGACGGGCCAGGGTGACCTCACCCGACTGCACATCATCGCCAAAAATTGGATTGCGGACGGTCTGGACAAACTGTGCGTTCATCGCGTTCACGTCGCTGTACTTCGCTTCAACGGCGGCTACTGCCTCTTCCACCGTTACAGGAGCATCTGCGAGTGCGGCGCCAGGAATGAGAAGGCAGAGCGCAAGCGAGAAAGCCGTGCGTGCAATCATGGGAAACTCCAAAATCATTTTTCAAGCGCAACCGCCTACGTGGGCTGCCATGTCGTGTGTGTATACGCTCACACGTTCGATGCCTTCACCGCACTTACTGTCGGTGACCTAACGCTACTAGATCAGCACCTCACGAGGACGGGCACCGTCGGCAGGACCGATCACGCCAGAAGCCTCCATGTAGTCGATGATTCGGGCGGCGCGGTTGTAGCCAATCTTAAGGTGACGCTGAACCATAGACGTTGACGCCTTTTCGGCGTTTATGACGATTTGCACGGCTTGGTCGTACAGGTCGTCTTTCTCGTCTTCTTCCACACCGTTCGCATTCGAGCTCTCGGCAGTGATGTCGCCAATGTAGTCGGGTTCATCCTGCAAGCGCAGGAAGTCCGTGACACGTGCCACCTCTTCGTCGGACACAAAGGCACCATGACAACGGATGAGATTTCCGGTTCCAGGAGGTAAGTACAACATGTCACCGCGACCCAGCAGCGCTTCGGCGCCGGCCGCATCCAAGACGGTGCGTGAGTCAATACGGGTACGCAGCTGGAAGCTGATGCGGGTCGGTAGGTTGGCCTTGATGAGACCAGTGACAACGTCTACCGACGGCCGCTGGGTAGCGACAATGAGGTGAATGCCGCACGCACGTGCTTTTTGAGCAATTCGGGCGATGGACTCTTCAACTTCCTTGCTCGCGACCATCATCAGGTCCGCCAGCTCATCAATAACAATGACGATGTACGGCATGTGCTTGGGCGGCTCGGGGAGTCCGTCGCACTCCATCCAGTCCTTCGGAGCGTACTTGCGAGCACGCTCTGCGTTCCAGGACTCGATCTCTTTCTCGCGCTTTTTGTTGAAGCTCACGATGTTTCGTGTGCCCCATCGCGCCAAAATCTCGTAGCGATTGTCCATCTCGCGACACGCCCAAGCCAGCGCCGTTGCCGCACGCTTGGGATCGGTGACGACGGGGTGAAGCAGATGCGGAATTCCCTCGTACATCTCAAATTCGAGCATCTTCGGGTCGATGAGCAACATGCGCAGATCATCAGGCGACGACGTGTACAGCATACTCATCAGCATGCCGTTGACGCCGACCGACTTACCCGCGCCGGTCGTTCCACCGATGAGCAAGTGAGGCATCTTGGCCAGGTCACCGATGATTGGTTTGCCGCCAACGTCCTTACCAAGAATGCAGGGCAAAGCCGCGTTGCATTCCTTGAAGGCGGGACTCGCAAGTACTTCCCGAAGGTAGATGGTCAGGCGCTTAGCGCTCGGAATCTCAATGCCAACGCACCCCTTCCCGGGGATGGGTGCCACAATGCGAACTCTGACTGCGCGCAGGGCCATGGCCAAGTCGTCGGACAATCCAGCAATGCGGGACACTTTGATGCCTGCCGCAGGCTCGAACTCAAAAATCGTCACGACCGGGCCTGGCCGGACAGCGGTCACCTCGCCGCCAATCTTGAAGCTCAACAGCTTCTCTTCGACAGTCGCTGCCATCTCGCGCAGCTCTTCCTCGTCGATTCCAGTGTCCTGGTATGGGACTTCGTCGAGCAGGCGCAGAGTCGGCAGGTGGAAGCTCTTCCTCTCCTCTACGACCGCCTCACCATTGTCTTCAACCTTCTGGTCGTCCAGATACGCGGCGCGGTGAACCGTGATGCCAGCGCCACGCAGGCTCGGACCGGTACGACGAGCGGCTTCAGCGGACACGACCGGTTCGACCCACTCCATGGCGGGTGCTGGCACCGGAACGACGGGTGCTGGAGACGCTGCTACAGCCGGTACTGGGTGTGTCGGGACGAATACTGCTGGCGGCGTATGAGCAGCCGCCTGTACAACAACCGGAGGTGTCACCGGGGCGGCAGCACCAAGTGTCACAGCTTCCTGGGGCGTGACCGGAGCGACAGATACAGCACGCACTTGAGGTGCCGGTGTTGTGACTGCAGCGACTACCGGAGTGACAGGCGTGGCAACCGGAGTTGCGGGCGTGGCCCGAACGACAGCGACAGGTGGAGCACTCACTTGAGGTGCTGGCGCTGCGACCGCGGCGACCACCGGAGCAACAGATGTGGCAACCGGAGCGACTGGCGCAGCCAAAGCCGGGGGGGTGGCACGGGTAACAATCTTCGAGACCACGGCCGCCTTAGCAGCCAAGACCGACATGGAATGTTTCGCAGCAGCCGACGCCGGAACAGGCGTAGCGGCGGCGGGCGTAACCCCCGACGGGGCATAGGCGGCTGCGACGACAGGCTGGGCCGAGGCGACAGACGGTGTGGCTGCAGCAGCGGGTGCGGCGGCGGGTGCGGCGGCGGGTACGGCCGCAGCGGGCTGCGATGCTGGCCGCGGCCTGACAGTCGCCGCCGACAGAGGGTGCGCGACGGCACCGGTAGGCCGCGTCACCACAGGTGTAGAAACACAGCTCGGCATGTCAATCGTCGCAGGCGATTCACCTCGTTCTAGCTGCACTCGTTGCGACGGCGTGTGGGGGCCAGGAGCTGACACGACCTGCGAAACCACTACCGGGCGACGGACAGGCTTTGCGGACGTTGGGCTAGGCGATGACGACGCATGAACGACCGGCGATGGCGCCCGTATAGATACTGGCGTAGTGGGTGTCACTAGCGATGCCGCGAGTGGTGCATGAATCTTGAGCGACGAACCTGCCTTAGCCTTGGCCGGTGTGCTCTCCGCTACGACAGGTGCTTCGTACCCAACGTTCGATACTTCGGGTGCATTGACCGCTCTTGCCTCCGGGACACTCGACGCCGAGGCCACAGGCTTAGAACGGCGACGCGGTGTTGGTTTCACGGCCTGGCGAACGCTGCGTTCATCAAAGGACGGGAATAGGTCCAGTAGAGCACTCCCCTCACCTACAGCGTTTCGGTCTGACCGCTCTGAAGGTTGTGGGGCCGACCGCACTGCGTGTTGTGCAGCGTGCGCCGGCTCGCGCTGCGACTGGGCCTTCGCCGCGAATGCAGCGGATTGCCGAGGACGCGTTTCGCGAATGATGGTCTCCGCTTCCCCATCGATACCCGTTGGGTGATCGGCCTCGAATGGACGATAGCCGAGGTTCGGGTCGATGCCATCCCCCTCCCCACCGAAGGTGCTTGGGTCGAACACGTCTTCGACTCCCTCGACTTCCCATTCGCCAGCGTCGCCACCGCGAACCGAGTCCCACATGCGCGCGAGCGTGCGCCCAACACTACTGGCCCCGGCAGTAAACGCCGACCAGGAGGCCACTGCAGTACCCTTTGCAGCGCGTGCACCGAGATGCCCCGCACCGGAAACTGCGCGACTTCCCGCGTCCCGAACGACCGGGCCACGTGCTTCCACACCTTCGACCAAAGCGACGGCAACACCACGCCACCGCACACGAAACAATGCCGTACCACCGAGGACGAGAACGCTAACCAACAGGAAAAGCGCTCCCCAGTAGCCGGCAATACCCTGAATCCCACCACCGAAGGCAGAACCGACGACACCACCGGCAGGATAGCCAGCGACGCCACCCAAGATGACATGCAGTAGGCCGAGCACAGCACTGTAGGTGACGAGGGCACCCAGCCAGCGCCTCCAGTCCGCCACCGTCCTACCCGCAAGCCGAACCATCGTCACGCTCAAGAGCAAGACGATTCCCCATGCGCCGAGTCCAAACCCAGCGCGCAAGATGTGAGCCACATGGGCCCCCAACGTTCCGCACGGATTGGTCACACGGCCAGAACCCGTCTGAAAGACGGTCGGATCATGGGCGTCCGCCCCGGCCAAGCTGACCAGGGCAAACGTAAGAACAAGCGACACTCCCAATAGGGCGAGCTCGGAGCGGCGTTCACCGACAATCGAGTTCAGGCGAGTGGCGACAGCGGACGTAGTAGTGGTGACTGAGGTACTCATTGCGCGGAACCTAGCACCTCTTGACGCGTCAGGCCCACCCTTCGGGTAGGTTCTAAGAGTCGCCTGGATCGAAATCCAGATCGGTCCGTCGTTTATGTCGAATGCTAGAAATCGAGCAGACCCCGAGAACCAATGCGCGAGTGGCGCACCAGAGCCGATTCCAACTACAAACGAGCCTCGCAACCCTCCACCTTGGAGGCCGAAGTACCGCTCCAAAGCAGCAGCGGAAGACGTAGGTCACGAGTGAGCTTGCGTCAGCCAGTGATGGGGCTCAATCCACTCACCGGAGCGCGGCTTGCGAATGGTAGCGGGCAGCCATCATCCCTGGTGGCGTGACGCCACACTGCAGGCAGACGACGCAATCGGCAGAGAAGTACTGACGACCCCACCAATGCCTATCAGTAGGTGAACGTGCCCAACAAGTGGATGTTCACGGCATCAAATTCAAGGCTCTGGTCGACAACATCGCTCGTGGCCCGCTGAATCCAAGCGGCCCCTGCGGTCACAGACGCGTAATCTTGAAAGTAGTAGGTAAGGTCACCGTTCGCCTGAAGACGAATGTCCGCACGGGACTCTTGTCCAAAGTGGTTCTCGAAGCGCATGCGAACGCCGCTGGACAACCCAAAGCGTGAACCCAAACGACCTGTGTATGTGCCGTACAGCTCGTTGAAGGCCGTGTAGTTGGTGAACCAAGAATCCAAGAAATCCTTGCGGTATCCAACGGCAACACGTTGCCCGACGCCAAAGTCGTACTGAATCTGAGCAGTGACCAACAGGTTGTCGATGCCCTTCACGTCCTGCGCGTAGGCGTCCCGTCTTGAGTCTGCACATCCGTCAACCGAGTCTTCTAAGTAGCGACCGGAGCCATATCCGCCGGTCACAACAACCGTCATACGCTCGGTGATCCGGCCTCGAAGACCCGCCTGCATCTTGAGGTGGTTGTTGTCCGGAAGCGCCAGCGACGAGCCCAGCGCTTGAACAGTATTGCCTGTGGAGATGCAAGTCGCTCCCCACCGTTGGATGTCGTAGGAGCCATAGTAGACAACTGCAGTTCTTGGGAAGAACGTCCAGTCGGCGGACCACGTGGGGCCATAGGAATCACGGAAGTTAAATGCGCGCAGACGCCCAGTATCATCGAAGACTTCGGGGACTCGGTAGCTGTCTACGCGGTAGTAGCCTCCCAAAGTGAACGCGAGAGTAGGTCCGACGCGAATGACAGAAGCGCCATCGAACCGGTTCCGAAACTGCGTGTGATAGCTACCCGTCTGGTCGCCGGACGGGTTGCTGTCGATACCCACAACATCTGAGAATCGGAAACCAATGACTTGGTCCTTCAACACATCAATGCCTGCATCCACATTGAACTGATTAAATCGGTCCAAGTTAGTAAGCCGCTGGGAAAAAAACTTGATGAGTTGGTAGTCACCGCCGAGGCGAACGTCGACTTCCTGGCTCTCAAGGGTCATCTCAACACGCGGAGCAATGCGCATGTTGACCCCAGGAACAGAATTCGCCTCCAATCGGAGTGGATTGGTGCGGTACTCAAGGCCCACATCGAGAGACGGTGTGATGGTTGCATCACCGATTCTAATATGGTCGCCAGGGTCGGCGACAGCCAACGACGAGACACCGAGAACCGCACAAGCGGCGATGCTCCAGCGATTTGCGATGTTGGCGAGGGTCATTAAGCTAAATCCACTGTTGCCCGGGGGGAATGTGGGCGCGCGGCGGCGACCCTTAAGCCATGAGGCATACATACGCGAGGGTTCCAAGTCTAGAAGAATGGACTCGCGTCGGGCGGGTCAAAGCTGACATCGTACTCAACGGGAAAGTCTGGAGCCTTTGTGTCTTCGTCGGAGCCTACTTCGCCGCCTTCAACCACTAGAGTCGTCGAGCCATCGCGGAGAGCGCCGCTGTCTGTGCATCTTTCGGCCTCAGCCATCAATTGGCGAGCCTTGGCCAGCGCGACAGCAATTTTCCGAAATTCATGATCGGCCCGTTCCAAGTCGCCGACTTCAAGGCGCTTTTGCATAGCATCCTCGGCCGATTCGCTCACGCCACGAAGGGCGCGAACCGCTGTCAGCTTGTTGTTCAAGCACTGCAGTTGTTCCACATCCGAGTCTCGGCGGGCGGCCTCTACGAGCTTCGTGATGGCCTTGACGACCTCGTCGACTTCGATGTTCGCCAATGAGGCGTAGTCCATCTTCTCTTCGGGAGAGGTGCTCGCCGTACGCTCAAGGTCCCCGACGACACCCACCTCGCCGTCTTGGGCAAGCGCAGTACTCGTGGTCAGGGTGAGTCCGAGTAGCGCAATGGCAACGGCACCACCGATCCGGAAAAACAAGACGCTGATGCGCCTCGTATTGAAACAGGTCTTCATGAAAACTTGGATACCTCTCCGGACTGCCTTGCGTCAACATCCAGACGCAAAGTCAGGTTTGTGGAACGCAGGCTGCGGTTTGCATTTGCTTTGACACCGCATGGGTCTGAATCCATCACAGAATCCTCAAAAAACCTGAAACCCAACCCTGAATCGTCATGTCTCAACCCTTCGGCGAGAAGACAAACGGGTAGAGAATTTCGCCTTCGACTTCATTACTGAAGCGCCAGCGACGGATTTTGCCAACGATGCATTCGCCCAGCGCCGCGTTCGACGTGGTGTTTGCAAAGACCGTAGCGCTAGTGACGCGGCGGTCGCGAACGAACCATTCCACTTCCACACGGCCAGCCAGACTCGGACTCGCACGTAGCTGTTGCTCGTAACAATACTGAAGCTGGCCAAAGTTACTCTGGACGACTTGGCGCACAGATTCGGCATCGCCAATGCCCTCGTCAATCTGACCGGAGCCAAGGTTGACTTCGCCCTGCACTTGGACCTCAGGACCGGCATCCACTGTCGTTGAGCCGCCCTTGACGCCGGCCAAGTCACCAATGTCGACGTCTTCATTGCCGGTTCCAGCCCCACCGCGTTGTCCGACCGGCGCGGCTGTTGCGACTTCGACGCCGCCCACTTCACGCAAAGCTGCATCGAGGTCACCGATTCCAGCATCCCCCTCTGCGAATAAATCCGCAGCGACGCCTGAACCATTGTCACCAGCAGTGGTGATGGCCATGATCATGAGCGAGCGCTGCATGACTTCAGCTGCCGCATCCGACGCAGCTTGCGCCTTCTGCAGATCACTGGCCGGCTCTTGGCTCGGAGGTTCTTCGCTGGGCTCTGGTTCGACCGTCTCGCCATCTGGTTCCGGCTCGACTTCAGCCTTTTGGTTGGGGTCGACAATGTCCGTTTCCAGATCCGTCGTTTCAACGACTTCAGGTGGGTCGAGAATGAGCTGTGTGAACCGGTCTGGAATCTCTTCCATGGTGAGCTGGCGTGGCGGCGGAGCATTCCACACCCAGATCATCAGTACGGCTGCAAGTCCCGTGAATACCGCCATCGCGCCTAGGAATACCGGGTCATCGTCTTCGAAAAGACGTGGCCGGAAGTCCATGGCAGCAAGAGGTTTTACCGCTTGAACCGGAGGCGGTGCGACGAATTGAAAGAGCACCGTGACATTGTCAACGCTGACTTTGCCGCGGTCTTGTTGGGTGAGAGGCAATCGCCACTCATCGCCTTCCTTCGTGACCGTTGGGTCAGAGCGCAATTTGTCGAGCCCTACGACAGCACCGCCAGAAGAGATCTTGCCCTTCATCTCTTCGGTGAATGCCAACGAGTAACCGTCATCGGTCACGCGGAATAGCTCGAAGGTCGATGGGAGACGTGTCTTCGGGAAGACAAACGTGTTGTCTGCGCCGTCGCCGACGGACACGCGTTCACCGGCTTTGACCAATCGTTCTTGGACGATTTTACCGTCCTGAATGATGCCAATGCGAAGTACTTTCTTGGCTTGTGCTTGCGCAGCCATCTATCGCCTCTGGGAGGGGAGGAACAGGGAGTGGCGATACCACCCACCGTGTGAGACACCAACGCGCGCGAGCGGTTCGATGTCTAAACGCTCGCATGTGCGAGAGCAGGCGAAGGGTCTGACCCGAGATGTAGATGCATTCATGTTCCGGTTCCGCCTGGATGCGACCCATGTATGCCACGAAGGTGACACCGATCAAGGATCCTACTCGTCTACGATAGGCGCCACTGTAACCAATGACAAGGTCACCGCCGCGCTCGATGCAACCATCGGACCAAAAGGCGTCCGCTTGAGTACAAGACCTCGCATTCCACGACGGAGGGACCACAACAAGAAAACCCGGAGGCAAGCCCCCGGGTCGCGATGCAGCAGCGTGTCTAGATCAACCGCCGCCCTTGATGACGACGAATCTAAAGTTGCTGAACTGCGCCTGACCTGCCGTGTACATGACTTCGCGAATGAGCGAGAACGGCAAAGTGCTATCGCACTGCAGCAAGATTTCGCCCTTAAACTCCAGATCTTCGCGCTGAGTGCGCTGAGCCTGGGTCTTGGCGGTCTCCGCCTTGGTCAGAAGCTTCTCGTACAGCTTTTGGATCATCTGACCCTGCTTCTCATCCGCTGGGATGGACGGAACTTCAGCGCCAGTCACTGGATCGGTCGCTGTTCCCAGCGACATGACGGCCACGCCATCAACCAAGATCTGGCTCTTGCTCACGACCACCTGCACTGCCAACTTCGGAGCCTTCTCCGCAGAGGAGATCGGCACCACAAGATCCGCAGAGGGAGTGACCGAGATGTCCTCGGTCGAGTAGGACTTGAGCAGGAAGATCAAGATGATGGTCATAATATCCATCATCGAGGTGATGTTTAGACCTTCGTTGCCGCCGTTGCGACGAATCGATTTCTTAGCCATGATGCCTCCCGCTTACTGACCGCCGCCAGCAATGACGACGTAGGGGAAAAGTTCTTTACTGCGCATAGACGTCTGACTCTGGTCATCCGTGTACTGCACCTTTTGAGAGGGGTCTTCACGGGTGGCGTCCATCGTCATGATGATGATGTCGTAGCGAATGTGAGACTCGGGCACCAAGATGACGTTCTCCTCATGGGAGTACTCGTCCTTGATGGTGGACAACAATGCGGTCAGCGCCTCGAAATCGTAGCTCTCAATGCCAGGGCATCCAGATTGACGACAAGGAACGGTCGGACCATCGCTGGCCGCAGATGGAAGCACAGCAACATCCGTCGCAATCGTGAACCCTTCCGAGGTGACGAGCACCTTGAGGTTCAACGGCGGAGTGTCTGGCTCATCTGCTTCGGTCGGCGCGCCAATGG
Source organism: Myxococcota bacterium (assembly GCA_047626195.1). Taxonomy (GTDB): domain Bacteria; phylum Myxococcota_A; class UBA796; order UBA796; genus CAJXTB01. The sequence goes on along the minus strand of JBLHSN010000044.1, from coordinate 1,201 downwards.
CGGGCAGAGTCGAGTCAATGACGGCGAGATTTACAAACGAGGAGGCCATCAAGAGGAATGGAATCAAGATCGTGACCATGTTCATGATCGGGATCAAGTCCAGTTCTTGCGAGTCCGCTGCGCGTTTCTTCTTAATAGCCACAATGGGCTCCAGTCAGTAAGACGGGACAGGCAGGAGCGGTGAACCGGAGTGGCTCACCGCGTGCACTCGGCCAATTAGGCCTGTGCGGCTTCCTTCAGGGTGCCTTCGCGGCGTGCAGTCAACAAGTTGACTGTCTTCAAGCCGTACTGATCGACGTCATCCAGGACCTTATTCGTGCGAGCGACGATCAAGGAGTGAAGGACGAGGGTCGGAATAGCGGCCATCAGACCACCAGCGGTGGTGTACATAGCGACGGAGATACCAGCAGCAAGCATGGCTTGCTTCTGGTCAGCCGAAGCGACGGCAACAGCCTTGAACGCTGCCACGAGACCAAAAATGGTACCGAGCAGGCCGAGGAGAGTTGCAACGTTGGCGAGCATGGCGAGGTAGCCGGTGCGCTTGTTGAGCTTCGGGCCAACCTCGAGGGTGGCTTCGTCAACCGCGTTGGAAATTTCTTCCGGCTTGCGGTTGGCACGGGTGAGACCGGCCTTGACTACGCGCGGCAGAGCAGCGTGCGGCTCGGCGTTGCACAGCTTGATGGCACGGTCGATGTTGTTCGCCATGATCAGCTTCTGCACCTGCGCCATGAACGCAGTGGAGTTGATGTTCGCGCGGAAGATGATGAAGAACATCCGCTCGAACGCAATTGCCATTGCAATCACAAGGCAGAACAGGATTGGGATCATGAAGAACCCGCCTTCCATGAACATCTCTACGGGATTGACCATCTTTCATGCCTCCAGAAAATCTTTGTGTAGGTCGAAGCGTGGGGAACGGGGGTTGTGGACCACAACGCCCGTGCTTCGAGTCTGTGACCCGGGCATCCTTACTCGTTCGCCCTGATCACGTCATTGAGGGATTGTGAGGAGCGTGTCAGAGCTTCTCTGACACGACACTCGCTTTGTTCGGACGGTTTGACCCGTCCTGTGCGAATTGGTTCGTCAAGGAATCGACAAGCGCCGAATTATCACTCGGGCAGCAGATTTGCGAACTCCACACTATCGGCTAGAAAGCTTACTTCTAGCTCAATTGCGTAGGGTTTCAAGACGTTCTGCCGAG
>JBLHSN010000043.1:0-26238 GCA_047626195.1 Myxococcota bacterium | reverse complement strand
CCCCACATCGTTCCCATCAGAATCAGGCAAGCAGTGACCGCCCATGTGGCTCGTCGCGCGTGACTGGGAAAGAGGCTTGAAAACAGGTGGCCTCCATCGAGCTGACCGAATGGCAACAAGTTCATAGCGGTCACAAGGCAACCAATCCAGCAGGCAAAGCCCACCGGGTCGGAGGTGGACGGAGTCCCGAGGCCGCCTTGGGTCACAATGTCGACCACATACCAAACAAGGGGAACGCCCAAGTCTACAGACGATGTAGTGACGGGCGCGTCCGTGCCTGCATGAAACACCAGCGCGATGAACACCACTACCGCACCAGCCAGGGGTCCACCGGCCGCCATCTCGGCCAGAGCCGACCGATTGCGGGGGGTGTCCAACGGCACGATCACTGCTCCCATCGTGCCAACCAACCATGGAAAAGGAATAAACCAAGGCACACTCAGGCGCAGGCGATGCTGCCGGGCCACCCACAAGTGACCGAGTTCGTGAGACACCAAGATACCCATCAGCAAGGACGTAAATACCAAGGAGTGCCAGAGCGAGTCTACCGACAACAGTCGGCCGGCGCCCCACCTCGGCAGGTTCACGATGAACACACACACGCAAGTTGCACCAAAAGCGAACATGGCCAATCGCGGTTGCCGACCGGAAGAAGTCGACACTTGACCTAGCGATGGACCGTCATGACGCACGATGTCCCTTGCTCGTTGGACCGCAGGGCATAGGGTGTACCGCCGCGAGGAGTGGATGGCCAACCCCTACGAAGTGCTCGGTGTGTCACGGACCGCTGACCCAGAGACAATCAAGCGCGAATACAAGCGCCTAGCACGTCAGTTCCATCCAGATCGAAATCGGGCTCCCGGTGCTGAACAACAGTTCAAAGAGATCAATGGGGCCTACCACATCGTCGGAGACGACGAACGGCGTGCTCTGTACGACGAGTTCGGCGAGGTCGCGTTCAAGCCCGGCTTCGATGCTGAGCAGGCTCGCTATTGGTCTAGCGGTGATGGCGGACGGCGGGCCGGCGCCAATCCGTATGACTTTGGACAAGGCTTCTCCATGGATGATATCCTTGGAAGCTTGTTCGGAGACGATGCCCGCGCGCGCAATGCTGGTCGTAAAGGAGAAGACCAGGTCGTCAACTTGGTGGTATCGCCAATGGCGGCCATCCGTGGTGGAGAAACCACCGTTGATGTTCACCGTCCCACCGGACGTACTGACCGTGTGAACGTACGCGTCCCTCCTGGTGCACGCGATGGCGGAAAGCTGCGCCTGAAGGGACAGGGGCTCCCCCCTCCTGGTGGTGGACCATGCGGTGACCTTGTGGTCCGTCTCAAGGTTCCCCTACACAATACACTGAGACGCGATGAGGACGATCTGGAAATGGACGTCCCCGTCACTGTGCTCGAGGCCATGCAGGGCGCCAAAGTAATGGTGCCCACGCCGACCGGAAACGTCCGTGTAACGGTACCCGCAGGGTGTAAGCCTGGCCAGCGGCTTCGACTTCGCGGTCGCGGCGTTCAACGTCCTGCTCGACCAGGAGACCTGTACTTAGTGCTCACTCCCGTAGTGCCAAGCAATCCGAGCGATGATGCGATTCGAGCAGCCGAAGCCTTAGAGGAGGCCTACGGTGGCAACGTGCGGGCCGGGCTCAACGAGGTCTTCTAAGCCGCTCTCCCAACCGAAGACGTCAAACACTCAGCGCGTGACTTGCAGCTTCATCACTGTCTTACCACAGCCAATGGTATCGCCGTCCTGCAGCCGAACCACGCCGATACGACGACCGTTGTGGTAGGTGCCATTCGTACTGCCGAGGTCTCGCAAGAAGATCATGTCGCGGCCAAAGACTTCGATGACCGCATGATGTCGGCTGACTTCAACATCGGACAGCGGTACTTCGCCTATACGGCGGCCAACGGTGACGTTTCCACGGGTAAAGCGAAATACCTTGCCGACGTCTTCACCAGCGACAACGTCCATCACAGCGTTGAGACCGGGTGGTAAGCGCAGATCCTGACTGATGATATCTGCGGGTGCGCGGGTGCGCTCCGAACTGCCACGCAGCTCCACAAGTTCCTCATCCAGCAACCAAGCGATATCGAGTTGGCTCAAGACCGGCCTGTCACCCACCAAATCTTCGGGGACGTCCTCGCCAATGTAAAGCATCATCCGGCTCGCACCGATGGTGATCTCCACACCGGCACGAAGGGTTGTCTCACGGACCAGACGGCCATCGACCATTGTGCCGTTGGTGCTACCGAGGTCCTGAATGACCCACTTTCCATCTCGTGGAATGATGCGGCAGTGTGTACTGCTGACGAGCGGGTCGTCTAAGATAAAGTCGCCTCGCTTGCGTCCAACGACCAACGGAGCACTCGTCGTCAGAGGCACCGTTAGGCCTTGACGTGCACCACTCACAATCTGGAGAAAAGCATTCGCCACTGTCAGGCGCCCTTGGCCTCTAGCAGAGTTTCTTCTGCCTCTTGGCTAGTCTGCCAAAATTGGTGGTAGCGACTTGGTAAGGGCCGACCCAGATGGGATTCGACGACTTGACCAGCTCGACAGGCGCCATCTAGCGACACGCCGGTCTCAATGCCCATCTGCTCGAAGAGATTCACGAGGTCTTCCGACCCAACATTGCCGGCAGCACCAGGTGCGTACGGACATCCACCAACACCAGCCACCGCTCCATCAAAGACGCGCACACCGCACTGCCAAGCCGCAAGCACATTGGCCAAGGCCGTTCCACGCGTATCGTGGAAGTGCGCTGCTATGACGGACATCGGGATGCCTTCGGCTTCTAGGTAGCGCAGCGTTGATTGCACCTGAAGCGGATTCGCGACTCCGGTTGTATCACCGAGTGACAACTCCGTTGCTCCAGCATCGAGCAATGCACGAGCAATACGCAGAGTGGAAGCAGGGTCAACATCCCCTTCGTAGGGACAACCAAACACCGTGGAGATGTACGCTCGTACACGCTGACCGTGTGCCACAGCCGTCCGAGTCACAGCTTCCAGTGATGCCAGTGACTCCACAATTGTCCGGTTCACGTTCTTCTTGTTGTGAGTCTCACTCGACGACATGAACGTAGCGATGTTCTCCACCCCCGCATCGAGGGAACGCTCCAGACCCACTTGGTTGGGAACGAGTGCCCAGAAACGAACGCCGTCGATTTGTGGGAGAGCCGCTACCATTTCAGACGCATCTGACAGCTGTGGAATCATGCGCGGGCGCACGAAGGAAGTGACCTCAATGTCACGAAAGCCGGCTACGACCAGTGAATCTAGGATCGACCGCTTCTGCGAGATGCTGAGCACCTTCGCCTCATTTTGGAGCCCATCCCGTAGAGCCACCTCATGTAGACGAACGGACTTCATACTCACCTCCCCCGCCCCCTTAACGGGACCGCACGTTGTTCGACAGATTCGAGGTCAAGCTTTCCGTCCGATAGCATGCAGAAACAGCGCTTTGCTCATGTGGACCCGATTGGCAGCCCAGTCGAGATGTGCTGGCATGTGTTGGTGAGCCAGCTCTTCTTCGATCTCAAGCGGCATTGCAATCGGACCTTGGTGAAGAATCATGGCACCCGGCTTGGCCATAGCCATCAACGCCCGGTTGACCTGAAAGGCGTCGAAATGGCCACAACGATGGTCTGGGTAACGACCTCCCCCCTTCGCCGACCAAGGATCGACGACCACGACATCCGCCCCCTCAACGGCTTCTGCCGGCTCCTCGGTCACAAGGACTGCTCCCCCGTTCCGGGCTGCAATGTCTCGAGCCAGGGTCGTGATGTCCGAGTTGGGGGCAAAGCCACGGGGATGAGCCAGCGCGACCGTCATTCCGGCAAGCGCCCCAGCCAGAAGTGCTCCGCTCGCCACAGAAGCCCCGTCTCCCACCACCGCCAAACGCTGACCACGCAACGTGCCCCGCGAACGACGAATGGTGTAGAGCATGGCCAACGCGTCCATTGGGCTGTGGTGCCCCGAACAAATCGAGATCACCGGTACGGTCGCTGTGGATGCAATCCGGGTGACCCAATCAAGAGGAGCGATCACGGAGATGCCATCGACGGTCGTCGAAAGAATTCGGCCAAGGTCCTCTGGGGCAGACATCCAGCGTTCTCCGACCTGGCCGCTGTCGAACATTTTAGTTGTGCCACCAAGGGCCGTGACAGCTACCTCGGTGGGCATCGACAGATGAAAGGCCAGTCCGTACCCAATGATCGCTATGATTCGGCCGGTACATGCTCCAGCGTAGGCGGGTGGATGACGACGAATGGTCTGCGCCGACTCCAACAGCTCGTCTAGAAATCCGGCACTCAAGTCGGCCAGGCTGGTCAGCGTAAACATAGCTACTCCTTCCACATCATGGCCTGAAACATCGGTACAGAACAGCCCAGCGGTTCAGTCTTCGTGGAAAACAGCAATGTCCGCAAGAGACTTCCGGGAGATGTCCGGTACCATACACGGCGATTTCGGCCATCCAACCGGGATCAACAGGTAGGGCCGCTCGATCTCTGGCCGCTCAAGCACTTCGCGGAGGAACCGCATTGGACTCGGCGTGTGGGTCAACGTCGCCAAGCCAGCTTCGTTCAAAGCCGTCAAAAGGACGCCTACAGCGATGCCCACCGACTCGTTGATGTAGTACGTCTGCCCACCATCCTCCTGTCGGGTGACCGCAAACACAGCGATAAGCCACGGAGCATCTTCCAAGAACGACTTTTCGGCGTTGGTGCCAAACGGAACCAGGTCGTCTAGCCAGCGCTTGGGCGCTCGTTCATTGTAGAACCGCCGTTCTTCCTCTTCAGCAGCTACACGAATTTGGCGCTTCAAGCTGGACGAGGACACGCACACAAAACGCCAAGGTTGTTTGTTCGCTCCACTTGGCGCACTGCCCGCCGCGCGAACCGCACTTTCGATGAGGCTCCGCGCCACCGGACGGGTGTCGAACTCGCGTATTGTACGTCGGAGACTACACCGGTCGGCGAACGCCGCGACGGCCTCACCGGGTTTCCCCGGGGGCACGTACGGCTGATGGCGACGGAAGACTGGTTTCGTCATTCCGAACTACCTCAGCGAGAAAAGAGTCACTCCTACGGGATTTGAACCCGTGTTGCCGGGATGAAAACCCGGTGTCCTGACCAGACTAGACGAAGGAGTGAAAGTGGGTCGTACAGGACTCGAACCTGTGACCCTCGGCTTAAAAGGCCGGTGCTCTACCAACTGAGCTAACGACCCGAATCCGAGAGTAGCTCGCCGCCGCCATTTAACAACCTCTCGGAGAGTGTCAATGAAGCTGAAGACGTCTCTTCATCAATTCTGAACCGATGGTCTCGATTCTGTCGGGTCCGACTCCAATGAGGTCGATTGGGGCCCCGGCCAATTGTTCTAAACAATCTACATAGGCCCTACAGGTAGCCGGCAGGTCTGCCCTGACACGTACCTGTCGGAGGTCTTCCTCCCACCCCGCGAGCTGTTCGTAGACAGGTGCGCCAAGGTCATCGTAGGCCACACAGACTGGAATCTCGCTCAAGCCCGACAGGACATCGAGCTTCGTCAACGCCAGCGTGTCGACACCGTTCAGCTGAACAGCGCGTTGCACGGCAGGGCCATCAAACCAACCGCATCGCCTCTTGCGACCTGTGGTGGCCCCGAACTCAGAGCCGACCCGCTGTAGGAACACACCACCTTCTCCAGCATCCTCGGTCGGGAACGGCCCTGCCCCTACACGGGTCGTGTAGGCCTTGACAATGCCCACTACATGCCCGATTGCCTTAGGCCCGACCCCTACGCCGGTACACGCCGCCCCAGCCGTCGTGTGGCTTGAGGTGACGTAGGGCCAAGTGCCGTGGCGCACATCAAGGAGCGTCCCCTGAGCCCCCTCGAAGATGATCCGCCCTGATTCGCCATGTTGAAATGCGAGCGACGCGACATCTCCGACATATTCGGCGAGCCGTTTGCCATAGTCGACATATGCTTGGCGCCACGATGGGTCTGGCAAGTCCGCGCCGAACCACCGAAGAAGCGCCTCCTTCTCCGGTAACAGGGCGTCTACAGCTGCGTGGAATCGCGCCTCGTCGACCAAGTCACCAATGCGAATGCCGCGCCGACTCGCGACATCTTCGTAGCAGGGTCCAATCCCTCGCCCTGTAGTCCCGATCGACAGCGCGCCACGTGCACCTTCGCGTTCCCGGTCAAGCAGCCGATGATGCGGCAAGATGACGGCAGCACTAGAATCGACCACTAGCGGTCGGCTCGGCCACCCACGGGCCGTCAGCATGTCGATCTCTCGGAGCAGCACTTCGGGATCGATAACCACACCGGCTCCAATCGCTGGCGTGCACTGCTCTCGCAAAACACCACTCGGCAACAGATGAACAACGAGCGGTTCACCGTTTACGACAAGCGTATGCCCAGCGTTATTTCCACCTTGAAACCTCACGACAAGAGTCGCATGTTCAGCCAAATGGTCGACGACCTTGCCCTTGCCTTCGTCCCCCCACTGCACGCCAACAATCGCGATTCCAGACATCAGTCCTCCTCGTTCCGCGCATGCGGATGTGCGTCTCGGTACACCTGCTGCAACGCTTCTAGCGCCACATGAGTATACCTCTGAGTCGTCGACAAACTCGAGTGTCCCAGTAGCTCTTGGATACTCCGTAGGTCCGCCCCACCTTCCAACATATGCGTGGCAGCTGAGTGACGAAGTGCATGTGGATGAACATGTCCGACTCCGACCGACGTCGAGGCAGTAGCGACCACCCTCCGCGCTGTGCGTACGGACAGCCTTCCCTTCGCTCGCCCAGGAAACAGGGGTCCATCGGCCACCCCAGATGCCGCAAGCCAGCGACGAACCGCATCAACGGCCGGTGGCCCGACGGGCACGACTCGGTCTTTTCTCCCCTTTCCACCGCGGACCCACACAACTCGTTCATCGAACGAGACATCCAACACGTCTAGCCCAACGACCTCGCTAATACGCAGGCCTCCGCCATAGAGCAGCTCAACAATGGCCGTTGTCCGGTCGCCACGTTCACCCGAATATGGGGTTGCCCGCATGACACGATCGGCATCTTCGTGACCGAGGACAGTCGGCAATCGACGCCCAACGCGAGGCGGACGCAACGCCGTTGCAGGTGAATCTTCCCGATATGCTTCGCGTTGCATCCAATCGAAGAAACACCGCAAGGCGGCCACATGCCGAGCGACGGTCGCCGATGACCGCCCCGATCCCACAACGAACAAGAACCCTCGCAGGTGCATTGCCGTACAGGCTGCAGCGCTCGTCTCCTGCGCCCCTAGGTAGGAGTACAGTCGGCGGAGTGTGTGTCGGTAGGCACGCACGGTGTGCTCGGACCATGCCAACTCTGCCCGTTTGGCGGCGACGAACGCCTCCGCCAGCGCCACGTCCGGAGCCCCTAGTAGAACAACGGGCCCCAGTCTTCATGCAGATTGCCACCATCCATTGCCGGATGATCCGAAAGTAGAGCTGCCACCACTCTGCGCACCTGCGCCAGGTCAATCAGGGTCGCTGACCCCTCTGTTCCATACTGGTTCGCGAGCTCCACGAGCACCGAGTCGGCCGCTCCAGCATCCATGTGCCCAAAGTCAGTCAACATCTGAATCAGCCGTGCTGCACGTCCGGTAAGGCGAATTTGCTTAGGTCCAGTCATTCCGTTCTCCCCGTTGTGGCTAACCCACCGGGTCGCCTGCGGTCACGAACCGGGGTCCCGGAGCGTAGCGATGCCCAGGCAGCCGGGTGACCGTTCCGTCGAGTTCCATTACCGACAGCTCGGCAAGAAGCACGGATGACGGTCGCCGGGCCATGATTGAGACATCATCGAGAGTCGAACCCGCAAAAAGCGCGGCGAGCCACTGTGCCCTAGGCCTCGGCCTCTCACCGAAAAGGTCATAGACGAACTCCTCAACGTCCCACAAGACGCGAGCTCCGTCGCGTAGCAGTCGCAGACAGCCCACACTCTGCGGAGCACCAATTGGACCTGGGACGGCCACCACTTCGCGCCCCTGGTCAGCTGCAGCTCGAGCCGTGATGGCGGCGCCACTGCGGTGGCCTGCTTCGACAACTACAACACCATCCGACAGCCCAGAAATCCACGGATTTCGCTGCGGAAACGTATGTGGGCGGGGGTGGAGGTCGTCCAGAAAGCCGGTGACGATAGCGCCTCCACTGCGAACAATCTGACTGCGGAGTGTGCGATGACTGGCTGGTGATGTACTCCCCAGACCATGCCCGAGCACAGCGATTGTTCGACCGACAGCCATTGCGGCCCGATGTGCATGCCCATCGATACCGCGTGCCAATCCACTCACGACCACAGCACCGCTAGCCGCAAGACGTCCTGCCAAGTGACGGGTAATGGAAGCTCCGTACGCCGTACAGGCTCGCGTACCGACCACCGCCCATGCAGGTCCCTCAAGACAACGAAGGTCACCTTCCACAATCAAAACCGGAGGCGCTTCCGACAGACCCAAGAGGCGGGCCGGATACCTTGGATCAGCCATGGTCAATGGCTCCCCGGTGGTGGTGACGGGCAACGAACGGTCCCAGGACCGAGCGAGGTCAGGCGGTAAACCTGCGGCCACAAGCGCATTCTCGCCGCCGCGCTCCAACTCCTGCACACCGCCGACCTTCTGTGCCAGCTCCCAGACCGACTGACCCCGACCAAACACCATCGCTCCTACCCAAAACCCAGAAATCCACGCCATCCGCCCTCCTCGGACACAGATGTACAACGGACCTTCTGAGAGGGTCGGAAGTCTAGAGTGCGCAGTAGCAAGACAGGTGCATCACAGAGCTACAACTACTCAACAACACCGTCAACGCCGGTCTCGGGGCCGTAGAACTCCCACTCATAGTCTACTGGTAGGCTGCCCCGGGATGCTGCTGCCGCAAGGCGACCATCATCTTCGGTTTCCCACGGTCCAACGCCGACTGCGTACGCATCAACACCATTTGACCGTGTAGTGAGGACCCAAACGGGAAGGTCGGAGGCCACCAACGACTCCAAGTGTGTCCGAGCGACCCCAGCATCTGCGGTCCGCACCACCCGAAAACCGTAGCCATCGTTCGGCCGTGTACCTACCCCTGGAAGGGCGGCGAATGGCGGAGCCTGAACGACAACTCGACCAGGAAGCGCGGGTGCTTCGGGCATTCCTACTTCGGTAGGCCGACCGGTCAGGGCATCCGGGTAGGTGAGTCGATCTGCACCGCCCCCTGCCGAAGAGGACGCCTCAACTCGGGCCAACAACTCAACCAACTCCTCGCCTCCCGCTAGACTCTCCGGTCCGACGGATAGCCCTGCCGACTGGCGTCCCACAGCGTTGCCGAGAAGAAACGACAGTAAAGCAACCATCAGAACGCCCGCCGCTGCGGCCCATAGATGACCCCGGGACACCCAAAGCTCACGCGAGCGACGGCGCCGAGACAGCTCACTCATGGCCGTCCTCCAGCGCAGGCGAGGTCGATTCCTGCCACCGCTGCTCCAAAGGATGCCACGGAAACACATCTACATCGACTTCGAGGGGCCACGCACGCCCGCTCTGCTCCACAAACGCGCGAACCTTGTCGAAGGTCGAACGGAGCACTTGTGGGTCACTGGTGGCCGATGTGCAAACAACGCGACGGCGGTCATGCTCGCCGTCCACATCTTGCACTTCGTTCCACGTGATATCAAATCGATGCCGAACGCGATCCTGGAGGCTCTTCAATGCCCGGCGACGGTCTTTGGCGGACCGTGCACCAGGCACTTCGAGCATCATCTGCAACACGCCGACATGAACCGCCATCAGACGCGCTCGATTTCCTCGAGTGCGTAGGCCTCAACCACGTCGCCTTCCTTGATATCGAGGAATCCGTCCATGGAGATACCGCACTCGTACCCGGAGGTAACTTCGCGGACGTCGTCCTTGAAGCGCTTGAGCCCGGTGATCTTGCCTTCGTAAATGACCTCACCGTCGCGAATAACCTTACCTTGGTTATTCCGAGTAATCTTGCCGTCCAGCACGTAGCTACCAGCAATCGTGCCGATACGCGAGATGGTGAAGATTGTGCGGACTTCAGCCGAACCACGACGTACCAGCTCGTACTCGGGAGCAAGCATGCCGGTCAGCAGTGCAGTGACCCGGTCAATGACACCGTAGATGACGGAGTAATATTCCGCCTCAACACCGTTCTGGTCAGCAAGGCTTCGTGCCTTGGCATCCATCTTGATGTTGAAACCAACCATCAACGCTTCACTCGCCATAGCAAGGTTGACGTCCGACTCGGTAAGGTCGCCGACGCCAGTGTGCAGCATGCGAACTTCGGTACCGTCGATGACAATGCCATCGAGTGCACCCTTGAGTGCTTCGAGGGAGCCTTGAACGTCTGCCTTAATGACGAGGTTGAGAACCTCTTTGTTCCCACCCTGCGCTGCTGCGTACAGATCTTCCGCAGTCTTGCGGTGCATCCGGGACATCTTCTCGCGCTTGCGCTGGGTAGCGCGAGTCTCGGCGAGTAACTTGGCATTCTTCTCGCTCTTGACCACCGAGAAATCGTCTCCGGTACTTGGGAGTTCGGAGAGTCCAAAGATCTCGACCGGTGTAGACGGCGGAGCAGTCTTCAGCTTCTTGCCATTGTGGTCAAACATAGCCTTGACCTTGCCGTAGGTCGTACCCAACACGACGAAGTCGCCGGCCTTGAGTGTTCCCTTCTGAACGAGGACAGATGCGACAGCACCGCGTCCACGTTGCATCTTGGCTTCGATAACGACGCCTTCCGCAAAGCGGTCCGAGTTCGCTCGGAGTTCCATGACCTCTGTTTGCAGGGCCAAGGTCTCAAGCAATTCGTCGATACCATCACCCTTGAGGGCGGAGATCGGCACAAACAAGGTGTCACCACCCCACTCTTCCGGAACCAGACCATGCTCGGTGAGCTGGGTCTTGATGTTGTCCGGATTGACGCCGACCTTATCCATCTTGTTGATAGCGACCACGATCGGCACGCCGGCAGCCTTCGCATGAACGATGGCCTCTGCGGTCTGTGGCTGGACGCCATCATCGGCTGCGACAACAAGAACGACGATGTCGGTCAGTTGAGCACCGCGAGCACGCATGGCACTGAATGCTTGGTGACCAGGAGTGTCGATGAAAGTGATGAGGCCTGTGGCCGTCTTCACCTGGTACGCACCGATGTGCTGGGTAATGCCGCCGGCTTCGCCTTGAGCAACACGTGCTTTCCGAATCCCATCGAGCAGCGTCGTCTTGCCGTGGTCGACGTGGCCCATGACGGTGACAACCGGTGGACGGGATGAAAGGTTGGCCTCTTCTTCCGCCTCTTCGACTTGTTGGAGCAGAAGGTCCTCTTGGTAGCCAACATTCTCGACGGTGTATTCGAACTCGTTTGCCACAAGCTCAGCCGTCTCGATGTCGAGCATGTCGTTGACGGTAACCATTTGACCGAGGCCAATGAGTTCCTTCATGACGACGGAAGACTTCTGTCCCATGGCGTGAGCCAACTCAGCGACGGAGACGACATTGTCGATGCGAATCTTCCGCTTCATGCCCTTCGGAGCCGGCGACGCAGCCTTCGGTCCACTGGACTTACGACGCCCCTTACGCCGGCCACCGCCGGAGAATCCACCAGCGCCAACCCGACCACGCGGCGGAGGACCACCGGTAGAGCCACGGTTATCGACGCGGCGACGACGGGTGCCGGGCGCAGCGGCTGCAGCGACCGTTGTCTTGGGTGCAGCGGGGTTGGTCGCTGCGGGTGTCGCTTGACGGCGACGCCAAGCGTGTGGGTTCGCAGGATCATACCCAGGCGGCAACGCAACAACGGCCGGGCTGAGACCCATGGCAGCGAAACGTCCGCGTTCGTCAGACCGCTTGGCAGGCTCTGCTGGAGTCGGCGCAGCGGCGGCTTTGGCCTCCGGTGCGGCAACAGGAGCTTCCGCTGCAGCCGGCTTCTCGGCGACAACCGGCGCGGCGGCTACTGGGGCAGCGACGGGCTCGACCGCGGCTTCCACAGGGGCGACTGCGACAACCGGAGATGCCTCGACCACAGGAGCGGCTGGTGTCTCGGGTGCGACAGCAACAACCTCCGCAGGCTTCTCCGCCGGCGCGGCCTCTACGACCGGCTCCGGCGTGGCGAACGGTTCTGGAGTCGCTGCCTCAACGGGAGCAGCCAGTGCCTCCTCTGGGGCGGCAGTGCCTTCCGCAGCCTGCACGACCGGGACCTCTGGGGCCTCGACGGTGCGGCGACGAATGATCGTCTTGGGCGGCGCAGCAGCAGCAACGGCTGTGTCCTCCGAGGCCGGGGCGCGACGACGGCGCACAACCTTACGGCTGACGCGTTTCTGGACTACGTCCTCGTCAGCAGTCACCGGCTCAACGCGACGCGGGGGCGCTCCGTCCGCAGGTGATCTGGCGATTCGGTCTAGCAGGTCCTTTTTCGACATCAATTCCCTTCTCCCCGACTACGGGTGAGAATCACCGCCGCGGGCATCGCGCGGTGAAGGCCACAAGTTGTGACGCGAAGTGTTTCGCCGCCACGCTGTAAGTTGCCGCCCACCAAGAGCATCAGCTCCCGGAGCGGGCCACTAACGCAGTTGACGCAGCCGGCGCAACTGCTGTCGTAGATGGCTGGCAGACCGGGAACTTGTAACTCCCAAGGCTGCACGCGGTCCACGACCCACCTTCTGCCCGAGAGCGTCCCTGCCGAGTGGCAAGACGACAAACGAAACATCCGGGTCAGCCGCTTCTTTGAGGCTCGCAACAGTCCGGGCAGATGCATCTTCAGCAATAACGACCACCGCAATCCGGTGGCACGTCAGCTCGCGTTCCAATGCATCATGGCCGCCGACCAGAGCGCCCGACGCAGAGGCGAGCGACAGGCCATCCATCGCTGCCCGTCCAATGACGTCAATGAGCTGCTCGCGCAGTCCATCCGATGACACTGGCGCCCTGAGGGGCTTTCGTAGGGAGTCGGGCCGCTTCGTTACGCGGGACACGCATTCATCCGTCAGGTGGAGCCATGCTCCGCGCCCTGGAAGACGACCACGCAGGTCCACGACTACGTCTCCCCCTGGGGAGACAACCAGTCGGATCAGAGAGTCATCGTCACCCTTCTGTCGGCACGCGACACAGGTGCGTTCACTGGGCATGTGACGTCTCTCCTCTGAACACAAAAAAGGCCTCGCATGCGAGGCCTATCTGTCAGCTACTCGCCAGCAGGTTGCTCATCGGTTGGAGCGGGCGCCTTACGACGTTCCGCTTCTTCCATGATGAGCTTGGTGACCACTTCGTCAGCACCATCTACGATGGCTGTGGCGTCCTCAAGGGACACGCCGAGAATCGCGGCAAGCTCGCCACCGTCAACATCCGCAATCTCTTGCGCAGACTGGAATCCATTGCGGACCAAGTCGTCCACCTGCTCTTCGGTCACGTTTGCGATGCGGCCAATCTCGGCACGGGCATCGTCCAACATTCCGGAGTGCTTGGTCTCCGAGAAGATGTCGATACGCCAGCCGGTGAGCTGTGCAGCCAAGCGAACATTCTGTCCACGACGACCGATGGCCTTGGCCAGCTGATCGTCAGGGACGATGAGCTCCATGGTGTGCGTCGAGTCGTCGATATACACGCGGGACACGGTGGCAGGCGCAATCGCGTAGACGATGAAGCGGGCCGGATCCGGGTGCCAAGGGATGATGTCGATCGCTTCGCCGCGAAGCTCTGCAACAACCGCTTGGACGCGTGAGCCCTTCAGGCCAACGCAGGCTCCGACGGGGTCGACATCAGGGTCGGTCGACGACACAGCAATCTTGGCGCGATGTCCCGGCTCACGAGCACAGGCTTCGATGCGTACAATGCCTTCGTAGATCTCCGGAACCTCGATCTCGAAAAGCTTCATGAGCAGGCCGGGATGGGTACGGGTCAAGACTACTTGCGGCTGACGGGTAGCGCGGGTGATGTCCAGGACGAACGCCTGAATACGATCGCCGGGGCGGTAAGTCTCCAGCTGCACCTGCTCGCGACGCGGCAAGATGGCTTCGGCGCGATTGAGGTCAACGATGATGTTGCCCTTCTCAAATCGACGCACGATGCCTGTGATGAGTTCGCCCTTACGATCCTTGAACTCGTTGAACGTCAGCTCGCGCTCGGCGTCACGAATCTTTTGGATGATGACCTGCTTGGCGGTCTGTGCCGCAATGCGACCGAGTTCCTGCACGTCAACGGCCATACCCAGCGAGTCGCCTAGCAGGCAGTCGGGGTCTAGGTCCTGTGCTTCTTCATACGCGATCTCGATGTCTTCGTCTTCGAGTTCTTCCGCTTCAACAACGGTGCGAAACTCAAACAACTCGACTTCACCGAGCTCGTCGTTGTACTGAGCTTCGATGTCGCGGGTCATGCCGTACCGCTTGCGGCCGGCAGCAACCATGGCACTCTCGAGAATCTCGATGACCACATCGCGCGGGATGTTCTTTTCACGCTGAAGCGTGTCCACCAGGCGTGCGAGATCACTGATCATGGGGTCGTCTCCTCAGCTTGGGGCAGAGCGGGAACGCTCTTGCCAAGCTGTTCATACTGTTCGAGGTCGAGCACCAAGTGGCATTGCTCGATGTTGTCGAGAAAGAGTCGGTGGGTTTGACTATCAACGACGATGAGCAACTCATCGTTGTCGACTCCTGCCAAATCACCTGTGAAGCGCCGGCGCGGTGCGCCTGGTCCGAGTTTCACCTTGGCGCGGAAGCCCTGAAACCGACGGAAGTCGTCGCGGCGCTCGACGGGTCGGTCGATACCGGGACTGCTCACTTCGAGCGTGTACTTGCCGTCGATAGGGTCGGCAGCGTCCAGCAGTGGTGACACGTTTTGAGTGACTACTGCGCAGTCGTCACCGCTGATTCCACCGGCCCTGTCGACGGACAACCGAAGGACTCGGTTTCCAGTCCACTCGACAGCAACAAGATCGAAACCCAGTCGAACCACTGTGGGCTCGATGGCTGCGCGAACATCTATACGGAGAGAAAGCAGATCCACGTGTTGTTTCCGAGGCAAAAAAAACGGGACCAGCCCGTAAAGGACCGCTCCCGAAATACCGGTTGCGACTGTGGCCACGGCCTTAGCGCAGAGCCGACCGCGCGGCAAGCCAACAACCCACTACCGAACGGTGCCTATTCGAGGAACCCTTGCGCTTCCGCTGCGGCTTCCGTTCGCGGGTAGCGCTGGATCACGCCTTCCCAGAACAACACAGCATCGCTTCGCGCTCCACGACGCTCAAAGGCCTCCCCTTGGCGGAGCATGGCCCAGCTCGCTAGCTCGTGACGCGGGTAGCGGTCTTGAAACAGTTGAAACTCGCTTACCGCCTTAATCCACTTCTCTTCGTTGAAGTAGGTCTCGGCAATACGGTAGCTCGCTTCTGCCGCGCGCTCGTCCTCTGGAAACTCGCGCAACATGCGCTCCAGCACAGCGCGGGCAGCCGGCTGGCGGGCCTCAGTCATGTGACCGACTGCGAGCTCCATCAGGCCATTCGCGTCTATCGGAGCTGCCGGCACGCCGCCGACGCCTGCCGGTTCCGTCTGTGGGAAGGTCCCGGTATTCTCAGGCATCGGCTGCGGTCCAATCGGAGCGCCTGCGACAGGCATGGGCGGAGGCGTCAAGCCAAGGGCTTGCTCCAGCTGAGCAGACCGCTGTTCCTGCCACAAAAGACGAGTATCCATATCCAGAGCTAGAGCTTCGACCGACTCTTTCAGTGAACGCAGCTCGAACTGCAACACCTCAATATCGCCACGCAGAGCACGTACAGCACCAGAGTCGGCTGCCTCACCCCCCCCGCTGGGAGAGGTGACCGAAGACCTCTGGGCTTCCTCGAGGCGGCGAACCGTAGCATCGAGGTCGACCTGGCCGGCTTCAATCTGTGCGAGACGGAGCTGCGCGGTATCCACCTGGCGCGCGTAGTCGGCACTGACACCGCTTCCGGCCCACGCCACACCTGACAGCAGCAACAACGCCGAGAGCGCGCTACTGGCCCACATTGATCTGCACCCGACGGTTCTTCGACCATGCCGCTTCGGTATGACCGCGATCTGACGGACGCTCTTCACCGTAGGACAACGTCTGCACCCGAGCAGCCGGCACACCTTCGCTGGTCAAGTAGCGCTTGACCGACTCGGCACGACGCTGACCGAGGGCCAGGTTGTAGTCAGTCGTTCCGCGCTCATCGGCGTGGCCTTCAAGGCGTAGTGTGTCGGTCCGAGCTGTGTAGCAGCCCACATCGGCGTCCAAGGAGGACTTCGTTGCGGCAGTCAGGCCGTCGCGGGCGGTGTCAAAGTACACGGTGGTGGTCGAGCAAGACGGTGCACTAACAGCGCTAGTCAGGCCATTTCTCAAGGTTGCGGAATCACCATTCGGCAGCCGAACCTGAACATCGTAGCGACCTTCAGCAAGTGCGGGGACGGTCATGGACAAGGTGCCGGCATCAGTGACACGCACACCAGTCGCAGCGACAGTACCAATGTTGATGGTCGCTCCCTGCACGAAGGCGGAGCCGTACAATGTCGCAGAGGTCGCTTGACCCGCTTCGACGCGGGACGGATTCACGGAGACGACTTGCAGTGCCACAGCAGGTGCAGCAACCGCCGTCTCAATGACATCGGGTGGAATTTCGGTGTCTTTGCACTTGCAGCCCTTGCCGTCAGCGCCGACAAGGAGAAACACACCAAAGGCAGCCGGCATATAGCGATGCCGGTAGAGGAACTTAGCGAACATGGGAGACCCCAAGGTAGAGTCGCGGTGGGAAGGAACAAGTCGGCCTTAAGGGCCTGCCATCCTGCTGTCAACGGCCTTGGAATCGGCAACATCTGTGTCTGACACCTCATCCCTAACATCACGAGTCCCCTGGTTCATTCCTGCTCTCGCGGCAATCGTTCTTGCCAGCGTGACCAGTGGCTGGATGCATGGGCTCAGCGACCGCGCAGATGCCGGCTACCTTCCTCTGTTCCTTGTACCGTGGGCCCTTGCCGCCCTGTTCGCCTTGGGAGTCCGAGTCCCTCCTCTCTGGGGGATTGCCGTTGCTGCGGTTGCTGCCCGCTTTGTGTTCATCGGAGCCCCCCCATGGCTGTCCGACGACCTGTTCCGCTATCTAGCGGAAGGACATGCCCTCAACGCAGGTGAAAACCCGTTCGTCATCTCCCCTAGCGCCATGACATCCATCTCCGAGTCACTTCGAGAGAGGGTGAATCACGCGGAGATGACGACGCTATACCCGCCCATCGCTCTTGCCTGGTTCCGGCTGATGGATGCCTTGGGCGGAACGGTTGTGGCAGCCCAAGCGCTGTCGGCCTTGTGCGACCTGTTCACGGTTGCGGCGATTCTCAAGGTTGCGGGTCGCCGTTGGGCGTTGCTGTACGCCGTCTACCCTCTGGGTCCCCTCGAAGCTGCCATGGGCGCACACGTCGACACCTTGGCTGTAGCTCTGGTCGCTTGGGCCGTAGTCTGTGCCCGTAAATGGCCGCTGTGGACTGGTATATTGCTAGCCCTAGGTGCAGGCGTGAAGCTCCTTCCCGCCGCATTGATCCCAGTCGCGGCCAAACGCTATGGCTGGCGGCCGGTCCTCATGGGAACGGCCATCGGCTCTCTGCTTGTACTCGTCGCTTTGGTTCCCGTTGTCGATGCCGGACTGGGGCTGTTCACGACCCTTCAGACCTATGGGCAGTCGTGGTCTTTCAACGGCCTTGGCCTGTGGGTCCTCTCCCCCCTTCCTTCTGGTATGGCCCGCCCTATACTTGGATGCGTCGGCCTGGTGGCGGTCGGGTGGGCCACATGGAAGTCGGAGACGGTCCACGGAGCCTGGCTCGTCATCGGCGCTGCATTCCTATTCGTCACCCCTACCGCGCACCCTTGGTATCTAATGTGGGTGGTTGTTCCGTCTCTACTCGCACGTCGATGGGGTTGGTTGGCGGCGTCTATTCCACTGATGTGCAGCTACGCTGTACTGCTGAGCCTGCGCAATGGCGGGAGCTGGACCGAGCAGCCGTGGCTACTGCCCCTCACCTGGGGACCTGCCGTCATCGCTCTTGGAATCGCTACTTGGCAATGGAGGCGACCGAATCGCCAACCAACGCCTTGACCGGCATGATGAGGTTCTTGCCGAGCGCGTCGCGTAGAGAGTGAAGGCCAACCAACGCCCATCCCGTCGCAAACATGGCCAGGAACGGTACCGAGGCCAACCAGCCTGCTGCCGCCGCGCCAATCAACCCTGTCCACAACCACGCAGCAATGGCCAGCTCGCCAATGACTCCCCAGTGAACGGTACTCCGGTAGGTTGCTACCGCATCGCCACGCTTCGGGGTGCGCACGAAGACACCAACTTCTCCAAACAACCCGCTAAACACAGCGCGCGTCTGAGAGAGGGCGATGCCCAATCCGAGCGAAAACACGATCGGTAGGAACAGCAGACGGCGACCCACATGACCCGCTCCAGAGCGGAACATAGCCACCCCATAAAACAGGCTGATACTTCCGATAGACGCCAAGAAGAACACCAAGTCGATGACCAACAGCGGTGACGACATCTCGGTTCCCCTCGCCCACACTGCAAGAGGGAGCAGGACCGAAAGTCCGACAACAAGCGGATGTGCGAGGTTGCCGAGTAGATGGAACAACGCCTCGACCTTGTGCCCAAGTGGAAGGTCGGCGCGCATCAGTGTCATCAGGAGCTTCTTCGCGACCTGCAGAGACCCCTTTGCCCAGCGGTGTTGCTGAGTCTTGAACGCCGCCATGGTGTCCGGAAGCTCGGCTGGGGCAACAACATCCACTAGGAAGGTGAACCGCCAGCCAGCAAGCTGAGACCGGTACGATAAGTCCATGTCCTCGGTCAGGGTGTCGTGCTGCCACCCACCCGCGTCCAAGATCGCTTGGGTGCGCCAGATACCAGCTGTTCCGTTGAAGTTGAACCAGCGTCCGTTGCGGAAACGTGCCGAGTGCTCAACCACGAAGTGTCCGTCCAGCAGTATGGCCTGACATTCCGTGAGCCAGGAATCGCGCGCATTCAAATGCCCCCAACGTGCCTGAACCATGCCGATTCCATCGCGAAAGTGCGGCATCATCGTCTTTAAGTAGTTCTCATTGGGAACGAAATCAGCGTCGAACACGGCGACATAGTCGCCTTTAGCCACGTGAAGGCCAGCTTCGAGAGCCCCAGCCTTGAATCCCGTGCGGTCGGTGCGGTGTAGCAAGACGATGTCCACGCCGGTGGCCGCAATGCGCTCAACCTCGGCCCGGACGATGTCCGTGGTGTCGTCTGTGGAGTCATCCAACACCTGAATATGCAGCCGGTCGGCCGGATAATCGAGAGCTGCCGTTGCCAGTAGGAGACGCTCCGCGACATACCGTTCGTTAAACAGCGGCAGCTGTACCGTAACCATCGGCCAGTCCGAGACCTCCATCGGTTCGCTTCGTTTTCGGCCCGTGGCAAACCCAAAGACTAGATAGCCCCTGTGTAGTCCCCAGATCGCCAGCGGCGCCAAGCAGCATAGGTAGGCTACGAGAATGACTGTCTGTAGGCTCGTCACCGGCAATCCTCCGGAGGCCACAACGGCCGCTCATCGCTTCTAGTCATTAAGACTTGGCGGGCACTGGTAGCCGTTGTAGACTGATCATGCTGCGCGGTGCGTGGTTGAGAGTCGTCACATGGTCCCCCTCTATTTGTTGAATCCGGGATTCAACCCTCGTCGTGGCTGTACATGCCCTTCTGCAAGGGAAGTCGAAAGCGGCGATACCAGAAACCCACCTGCTGAACTGCAGGGGGTCCTGACAAGCTCTCCAACGGCCGATTGGCATCCGGCTCCTCCGTAAGGGGGAGCCGGAACCTTTTTTCGGGGAACCGCCGTCTCGTGATGAGGTCCACACCGCATGCTGTCACTTCTCTTCGCCCTCGCCTCCGCCCAGACCTCCGCTGATGTCCTCACCGATCAGGCCATCGCTCGGATAGAGACTGGCGACTACGCTGGCGCCCTCATCCTGTTGGACACCGCCACCACCTCTGCTGATGGCGACCCGGACCGTTTGTCGTACCTACGCGCAGTGACCATCGAACTGGACGGCAGCCCAGAGCAAGCGATTCCGCTGTACAACGGCGGCCTAGACCAATGGCCGGACAGTGCGCTGCACGACGACCGCATCTTCCGTCTTGCCGAGGCGACCGCCACCATCGGTAGACCCCGGCGTGCTCTTCGAATCCTACGCACGCTCAACGACGCTGAGTTCAGCGGGGATGACCGTGTAAAACTCGACCTTGTTCGTGGAATTGCTTGGCTAGAGGCCGGACGAGAACGTCGAGGCAAGGCGATTCTCAGCCCAATTTTAGAGCAGGCATCCCCGGAGCAGGTCACGTTTTACCAAGCGAAGGCTCGGATGGCGTGGGCGCGTATACTCGCGGAAGAAGCCGAGCGTTTGGATATGCATGGACGAGAAAAAAAGGTGATCGCTGAGCTCCAGGCGCGAGCACAACTCCTTGCAGACGTCGAAGGCCAAGTCACCGCGGCGGCGCAACTCCAGGAGCCCGAGTGGGTATTGGAAGGACTGCTTATTCTGGGCACAGCCTACGCCGGTGTTGGCGAGGCGCTCATGAGCAGCAGTCGCCCCAAAGGCCTCACCGACGGCCAGCTCACCGAGTACGACGCCCTCATCGGCCAGCGGGCCATAGTCGTACTGACCAAAGGCTCACGCCACTACGGGTCAGGTATCGACCTAGCCGCTCGCCTGGGATGGCAGTCGCGTCGCGTCGCACAGCTCGACGCGGCAAAAGCGGCACTTGATGCCCAAATTGAACGTTTGGACGCCCACTAACCCTCATCCAAACGCGGGCGTTGGGACATCCAGTAGACACACCACGAATGCGAAGTGTGCTGCGGCGCCGCCGAGAACAAACAAGTGCCAGACCTCATGATGCCCCATCTTCTCGGGCCATGGGTCGGGCCACTGGCTCGCATAGACCACGGCTCCCAGCGAATAAATCAGACCGCCCAGCACCAGCCACAGCCCCGCCCAAGCACTCAACTGCGGCAAAATGATGGGTGCGGGAATGAGCACCACCCAGCCGAGGAGCAAGTAGGACGCCGTGGATAGCCAGACGGGGGCGTCGACCCACAGTAGCTTGAAGACAATCCCGATCCCCGCCAATGTACCCACAGTAGCGAGCATAGCGATTCGCCACGAACCGTCCAGCAGATGCATGAGCATTGGCGCGTAGGTCCCGGCGATGAGCGCGAAGATGGCCACATGGTCAAACCGACGGAGCCAAGCGTTTCCACGCTCTCCAGCGTCGAAGAAGTGGAAGGATGCGGATGCGAAGAACAACAGCGATAACGACAGGCCGTACACCCACATACTGACCGACTTTGCCACGCTTCCATCGCTGTTCCAAACCAGGAAAACGAGCCCTACAAGAGCGGCGAGAAAGCCGAGAAAATGGGTCAGTGCGCTCACCGGTTCTTTGAACAGGCCAACGGTAAATCGGGTGTTGGGGGTCGTCATGTCTCACGCCATGCCCGGCCCATGTCACCGGTCAGTCACCCGGTCGCGTGTCGGTATGAATGTAGACAGTCAGTGACTCACCGCACTCTGACTTTAGCCGCGTTCACGGAATCAGAACAGCCAGCTTAGGGTCTGACCCGAGCTTTACGTTGCGTGACTCCATCGGTGGCTGTGGGCGGTGTTGTCCGACATGTAGGAGTGGTGGCGTCCAGTACTGCACACGCGGCCCGACGTCGTGAAGGTCTCGCTGCGTGACGGTTCCATCAGAGCGTCGAAACCGAACGTGCCAGGCAACGCCTGATAGCCACAGTCTCGTTGCTAGAAGTTAGGTACGCAGCATCGAAGTTCCCCGAGCAATCCACCGTCGGGGAATTGGACCAGAATGTGGTGGAGACCGAAAGTCCATCCGCAAGGGTCTACGTCGACCTTCTACGGAGCGAGCATTAGCGGGCTGTCTGGACCGATCGGCAATCCGAGTAGATACCAGCCAACGAGCATCACCACCCATCCAACCATCAGGAAGGATGCGTACGGCACCAAGAAAGACAGCACCGTCCCGACCTTTGCTTTCTCACCGTCAATCTCGGCAATCCAACCGAGCAAGATGGGAAAGAACGGGTACAGCGGACTGACACAGTTGGTGATGGAATCACCGATTCGGTACAGCAGCTGCGTGAACGCCGGGTGGATGTCGAGTCCCATGAACATGGGCACGAAGATGGGCGCGAAGATGGCCCACTTGGCACTCGCACTGCCCATAAACAGGTTGGCTACTGCGACAATCAAGATGAACGCGATGAAGAACGGGATGGGCATCTCTTGCATGCCCAGAGCCTTAAGCGCATCTGCCCCGCCAGCCGCGATCAGCTTGTCGAGGTTCGCCCAAGTGAAAGCGCGGATGAACTGACTGATAACCAAGATGAGGACAATGTAGGGTCCCATTCGACGCATGGCATCGGCCATCCAACCCACAATGTCATCTGCCTTGGTGATAGTCCCAGCGACTCGACCGTAGGCGAGACCACCCGCAGCGAACAAGGTGAAGAGTATCGGTACCAATCCCTTGAAGAACGGCGAACGCCAGACCAATGCGGGGTCGGGATCTGAGTTTCGCAGCAACCCGTCTGCTGGAATGATGGTCAACAACCACAAACCCGCCACAACCACCACCGCACCAATAGCAATGACGAGTGCCCGCTTCTCGAGTGGCTTGATGTCCGGCAGGTCGATGGGTTGCGCGCCGGCACCGGTGTCTCCCAGCCGTGGCAGCGTGTAGCGCAAGGTCACCCAAGTTCCGACGATAGCGAGAAACACCACAGACGCCGACATGAAGTACCAATTGCTGAACACGTTGACTTCGGGGATTCCACCACTCGCTTCGTTCGTCAACGACATGGCCAGAACGTCCGTACCCGCAGGCAGGAAATTAGCCGTAAATCCAGCTGTGGCCCCCACATAGCCAACGAGCAACCCGGCTATCGGATTGCGTCCCATCTGTTTGAAGACAGCGGCGGCAAGCGGTGGGATGACTACGATTCCAGCGTCTGAGCCAATGTTGCCGCAGGCTCCCAAGGCAAACAGCACCGGAATGATGAGCCAGCGTGGAACGGACAGAGCGGTAAAACGCATAGCCGTCGGAATGAGGCCACTGCCCTCGGCAATCGCCACCCCCATCAACATGACAAGGACTAGACCCAAAGGCTCAAAGTGGGCAAAGTTTTCGACCATGTTGAGGACGAACCACTGTAGTCCCTCGGCAGAGAGTAGCGAACGAACCGCGATGACCTGTTCGGGCCTGTCGCCAATGGGCAAGGTGGTGACCGAGACGCCCAGCTGGGCCAGCGCCGCAGACAGAAGAACAACGCCGACAAACAGATAGCAAAACAGCCAGAACGGGTGCGGAAGTCGGTTTCCGACCCACTCCACAACGTCCAGCGAACGCATCGACAGCGTGCGACGCGGTGCTTCACTCATGGCGTCACCATCACAGTGACGTCGGCCGTGTCTTGCCAGTATGAGTCGGCGAGGAACGGTTCATCGTCTGTGGATCCAAGCATCGTCGACCTCAAGTGTGCCGTCACCAGCGTGTTCGTTGTGGCCTGAACCACCTCCGCATCCATGTAGTCGGAATCCTCACCTTGGCAGTCGTCGAAGACATCCAACAACTCGCACAAGTCGGTGAACGCCCAATGGCCGCTACGGGCCAAGGTAACGAGTGTTGCACCCGAGCCCAATCGGTCGAAGGCCGGGCGAATTTCGCTGTCGTAGGGCATGTCACCGTCGCGCTGACCGCCCATCACGAGTACGTTCTCGACCGTCTCCAAGCTGCCTTCGACGAACGTGAAGGCGCCGCCCGGAGCGAGTGCTGCGCTGGCGACAACGCGCGAATCTGGCGACGTGTCGCCAACTTCTGTGAGCGCCGACAAGTCTAGAAAATCGCAGCTCGCTGTAGGTGTCGCTTCGCAGTACGCCGCCGTCGCTTCAAGGTCGACGACTCCCCCCCCCACGGCGAGCGTCGTCCAGCCGCCGAAGGAATGTCCGACCATTCCGAAGCGTGTGGCATCGACCACGCCCTCCCATTCAGCACCGTCTTCCGCCAAGCGTGCGACTTCATCCACTGCAGCAGAGATGTCACCCGGGCGAGCGAGAGCCACCAGGTCTGTGATGTCCGAGTCGAGGTCGAACAGCGTGTTGTTCGGATGGTCCGGAGCCACAACGACAAAGCCATGGCTGGCCAAGTGCTCGGTCAAGAAGGTCGACTGGTACCGAATACCACCGAAACCATGCGAGAATGCGATGAGTGGAAAAGCCTGATTTCGCGCGTCTATCGGGGCATCTCGGAATGCATTTCGCACAACGGAGAGCTGCCCATAATCTTCAGGGACCGCTCCCTCGGCGGGAAGCGCTGGATACCAGAGCTCCACGATCATCTCGATGCCTCGGGCGTCGACAAACTCATGTGTTCGTGCGCCAACCGAGTAGGGACCTGCGGTATCGGGTGCCGACCATGCCGCTACTTCGGGAAGCGGAGTGGGTTCATCGGGCTCAGCGATACAGGCCGACAACGCGAACAAAGCAACAGCACCGCGCATCCTATCTCCCTTCGACCCAGTCGAAAGTCGGACGTATACCGACTGCACATACACGCAATGCATCGCTCCGAAACGAATGACCGCCCGCCTCTAGAGAAGCCCGAACTCCACCAACGCACCGGTCGCAGCCCGCACCTCTTCGAGGCGCACCCGTTCCGCCAGTTCTACGACTCGGAAGCCCGCTCCCACCGGGTCGAACACTCCAAGCTCGGTAATCACACGGTCTACGCACCCCGCAGCCGTCCGTGGAAAGGTCAGCCGGTCCACCAGCTTCGGTGACCCGTCCTTTGCCACATGGGTCGACAGCACCACCACCCGCCGCGCTCCCGCCGCTAGGTCCATCGCCCCGCCGATTCCCATCACCCGCTTGCCCGGTACCGCCCAGTTGGCCAGGTCTCCGTCGGCTCCCACCTGAAGCGCTCCGAGCACCGCCAAGTCTACATGCCCTCCGCGAATCATCGCAAAGCTGGTTGCGGAGTCAAACAGCGACGCCCCGGAGCGCAAGGTCACCGTCTGCTTGCCAGCGTTGATGAGCTGCGCATCCTCCTGCTCGGGCGTCGGGCTCGGTCCCATACCCAGCAAACCATTCTCCGACTGGAGCCACACCGGCACGTTGGGGCTGAGCACATTGGCGATGGCTGTAGGCAAGCCGATACCCAAGTTCACCACCGTCCACGGCCTGATCTCTGCGGCAGCCCGGGCCACAATCTGCTCCCGGGTCCAGGCCATTATCGACTCCCGGAGGCTACATAGGCCTCGATGACATCATCGTGATCAGGCACATGGAGCACGCGCTGCACGAAGGCACCCGACAGGTGGACGTCGTCCGCAGCCATGCCGCCCAGAGGTACAACCGTGTCGGCCTCAACCACCGCAGTCGTTGCCGCCATGGCCATGACCGGGCCGAAGTTCTGTCCGGTGCCCCAGAAGCGCACGTTGCCGAAGGGGTCAGCCCGGTGAGCTCGTACGAAGGCGAAGTCCACCGGTAGAGCCAGCTCCAGCAGGTAGGGGCGGCCGTCAAAGTCGCGGACCTCCTTGCCCTCGGCGACCACCGTACCCACTCCGGTCGGGGTGTAGAAGCCGGCCAGACCAGCGCCCGCCGCCCGGAGCCGTTCAACAAATGTTCCCTGTGGAACCAGCTGTACCTCGACGATGCCCTCGTTGATGGCCTGCTGGAGGTGAGCGTTGTTTCCGACGTAGGTGCCAATGAATCGCTGGACCAAGCCGTGCTCAAGCCAGGTGGCCAGACCGAGTCCCAATGCCCCAGCGTTGTTGGCCACCAAAGTCAGCCCGCCGATGCCGCGGTCAACAACTCCGCGGATCAGTGCCTCAGGATTTGAGGATAGCCCGAAGCCCGATACCGCCACGGTCATGCCCGGCTTCAGACCCGCCAAAGCGGCGTCGACGTCGACCACCTGTTTCCCCGCGGTCACGCCACCGTTCCTGTAGGATAGCGGGTGAATCCTTCTAGGTAGGCCCCATCGCGGTCCGGATGGTCGAGCATCCACGGCATCACCCGCATGGAGTAGGCACTCTCAAACTGCACCCACAGCGACTCGTCGCTCATGCGGTGGGGCTGGTCTTCGGTTCGTGAAAGCTCCTTTTCTACGCCCGAC
>JBLHSN010000042.1:0-26490 GCA_047626195.1 Myxococcota bacterium | reverse complement strand
GACGAGTCGTTGCCACAGGCGTCCGAAAACGAGGACATCTACTACTACGAAGACGACGAACCGTTGATCTCCTACGTTGACGATGACAACGTCTACAACGAGGCGGTCAACTCCATCACCGAAGATAGCCACTTGGCGTTTTCGGCGCTGCCCCCGCGGCTCGTCGCAGCCCACTTGGGCGATCTGTCTTCGGCACGCGGGCTCCAAGAAATGGACCAGGATTTTGCGGACTGGATGCACGAGGAATTCAGTTCCTCGGCTGACCAGCGCGGGCTGCTCAAGGACCGAGCGCGCGCGGTCCAACCTGAACCCGAAGAGACGGTGGTTCAGTGGATTGGCCGGTATTCCGTTCGGTACGCCAAGGGGGCGAACGAACGGGCAGTCGAAGAAGGGATGAACCGTCAGGCTCTCGAGTACGTGGTGCGCCAGGCCTCTGCGCGCAACTTGGCAGAAGCCGACCTTATGGAAACATCGTTGTTGCTCGATCACGTGCGCTACGCGATTGCTGATCGCTTCGTTGAAGACGCCCCCGCCGAGGTCTGGGCAACGTCGGTCGCACAAGAAGCCTTGGCGGAAGAGGAGTGGGTCGAAGTTCTGGCTGCCCACGACTACTTCCCGGCACCCTTGGACGAGCCGACGGACGACGCGCGCAATTCTTGGTACGATCCACTCTCCGTTTGTACGACCGAGCGTGATTTCCGTTTGGCCGCTGAGGAACCGCTGTTTGGTGCGGTTAATGTTGACCTACTAATCGTGGCGAAAGATGGCCGCGACCTGGATAATCCGCTGGCGGCGCTGTGGGACGCACGCGACCGCGTTCCATTCCTGTGGATTGATGACCCTCGCGAATCGGCCCGCCTGCCAGTGATGACTCGGTTGGTTGGGCTCCCCGATGATCAGGCGATCTACCGTGTGCGTTGGCGCGTGTGGACGGGTTGGCATCTGTTCTGGGGAGTAGAAGGCGTTGGCAGCGTGCAGTGGAAGGGTGAGGTCCCCGAAGCCGCCGCAAGTGAGCACCTGCTGTGGATGCGCCGCCACTACGACTGGCTCCGCGAGTACTCCGGCACTCCGGTTGTCGCTGAAGATGCGCAGCGGGTCGCCCTGCGCACTGGCGCGATCTGCTCCGACCTAGCGCTGGTGGATCCAGACTTAGTACCTACGTTGGTTCGTGCGTCCCTCCTAGACGAGAACTTCCGGCCGACGGCGCCCTATGACAGTGGTGATCGCTCGGCGCAGATGCGTGGGGGAGACCTTGAGCTTGGCGCCCGACTGGTTGGCAACCGGAATGTGGATGCCCGTACTACCGGCGGTGACGGTGCCGAAGTCGGTAGCGCCATTGTGGACGAGAACGAGTTGGAAGCGGTGGTTGGACTACTGCCGCCAGCGAATGATCCACAGAACATCTCCGATATTCGTGGGTGGGTTTTACCGGAAATTGGCCAACTATCTGACGACTCGATGAACACCCCAACGCTTATGGTGGTCTTCGACAACCGGGTGACGGAACGCGGCGCTCGCACTCGTCAGTTTCAGCCACGTGTACCGTATTTCCGCGAGGACAGGGGCACGAGGGGAAGTGACCACGTCATCACTGCTGGCTGGGCCTTGGCGATTCCGCCAGGCGAGGTCGCAGAGCCCATGATGCTCTCGCCGGACTGGGTTGATACGAACTCTGTCAACGCGGAGAATCTGCAGCCACGGTGGCGTCAGCGTCGGACGCTTCACTTCACAATGGCCGGTGACATGGCCTTGCGGCC
Source organism: Myxococcota bacterium (assembly GCA_047626195.1). Classification (GTDB taxonomy): domain Bacteria; phylum Myxococcota_A; class UBA796; order UBA796; genus CAJXTB01. The sequence goes on along the minus strand of JBLHSN010000042.1, from coordinate 24,733 downwards.
CTACTCGCTGACGGCCATGGATTGTGGGACGGCTCTTGAGTTTGACCCCAGTTCGGGGCCGTGCGTGGCACCTGGTCAAGACCCGTCGACAGGGCGTGAGTTTACCAAGGCCTCCGGCGTTTTGGCTCGCTACACATTGCTCCAGACACTGTGGCTTGGCAGCAACCGCCGTCTCGCTGTTGAGTATGGACTCGGCATTGGTATGGCTGTCCAGTTCAAGGCATTCGGCTTCTTCTGGACCGACGATCTCAAGCGAGAGTCGGAGCGCATAAATGGCTTTTTCGGAAGTATCTTTGGCGGTCCGGTCGTAGGAATTCGCGGCGGTTCCAACCCTCGGCCTCTGTTCCGCAGCCGTGGACGGGGCTCCCTCTGGGGTGCGAAGGCCCGCGACGAGAGCTCACGTCGAGGCCGGACCGAGTACGGATTGCGAGTTGGTGTTGAGTTTTCTGGCCTGACGAATACCGGTCTTGCAGCCGAGTTCCATGGCGATGGATGGTGGGCGCGCTCCATCACACCATCGCGCGCGAAGAACCGGATGTTCACCGCGTACCATCCCAGTTTCCTTGTCGGACCGTTCGTTGGCGGCCGATACGCGCGTGATGTCGGCGTAGACAGCGAAGGCACAGCCCGAGCTTTGGGCTACCGAGCCTCGGTCGACGTTGGTATTCGCATCCAAGCACGCCTCTTCAACTATGGTGGGGATGCACCCACGGCGGGACTCAAGTGAACGACTACAAATATGCAGCTGAGGTCACTACCAACGTCCATGAGGAGTTGATTCGCTGGGCGAGTCGATTGCTCCACGACGCCGGTCTTGAAGTCATCGACGTGTGGGGGCGTTTTCCGCCAGAAGGAACGGTGCGCTCGCATTTGGTCCTTTTCCCATACCGGGTTGGGCCCGAACCGGTCATGATTGATAATGCCCAGGGCGCCTCGCTCATGGGGACCATCGACAACGCTCGTCGTCGTGGTGTTCCGTCGTCTTGGGACCGTATCGGTAATCTCATCTCTGCTGGCGTTCAGCGACTGTACCCGGACGCGGGCGATATGAACGATCGGAAGTGGGCATCCGCTTCTCCGTACCCATGCATTGACGACCTCCCTGATCCCATTCGCGATTGGTACAAGATCGCCGACGCCGCCCAGCCCAAGGCGGGGTGGGTGATTCGCTTGGATGGGAATGAGCGTGGCAGGCCACCAAGTATTCTCTGGCGCCCGGGCATCACCATTACTGCGCACTACATCGCTGTCACCGGCGACCCGGGTCGTGGCACGACGGAACGAACCAGCGATACGGCACCGTTGTCATTGGCAACACTCTCGGTGTTGGCAACAGCGATTCAGATGGAGCGTGGCATCAAGGTGAAGATGCCTCCCATTCCAATGCCGGACATTCTGCGCTCGTTCATTCCAGCCCTCGCGGATGCCTTGGAAGAACTGGGCGGCACTCGCGAAGAGCTCGCCGCAGAGATTCGTGATCACTACGAAAAGCTCATCAATCCTGAAGTCATCAACATCGATGTTATGCCTCTGCATGACCTGTCGAACCAAGAGTTCGCACTGTTGACCCAGGCTCTGCAGCGACCCTTGCAGGCGGTGTTAAATATGCGTGTCCGCTTCAAGTTTGGCGCGGGTCCGATGTTCGAGCCGACGGCCGCAGTCAAGATGGCCTACCAGCGTGAGAGTAATCCTCCTGGTTCCAAGCGGTCGCGTATTCGATGAGCACGTTCACAGATCAAATTGAAGCCCGCTACGCGGATGTGTGTGGTGCGCTGTCATTGACCGGTGCCGGTGCTGCGGTGCTTCACGCCCTAGTGACGCTCGATCTGCAAGGCTCATCCGGCGACGATGACGAGCATGGTCGGCAAGGCGTTATTTCCTGGCGTCGCCTGGTCGAGCGAACAGACGTTGAGATGGCCGATATGCCAAGCCTAGAACGCCAAGTCCTGAAGCTCGCAGGGTGGGGGATTATTCAGGTTGTAGGTCATCATCCGTCGGATCCAATCTTGTTGGGCTCAGCGGCGGTTCGACTGACACATCCGGGTCGTGCGGCCTTAGGGCTCGCCCCCACCGACAGCGTCGCTGACTCCGGTGGCATCACCTTGTTGGACGAGCCACAACCCTGGCTAGTTCTTCACTCGCATAGTCGCGAAGCGCTGTACCACGAAGTCGGAAAGCGTTTTGCTGTCGACCCGCGGCATGTTGTCATCGCCGACACAGAAGGCACTGGCCTGATGCACCTGAGTGGAACCATCGCCTGGCATATGGTGTCGCGCGGCATCGTCGTGGTGGACGGGTTTCAGTTGTTGGAGGCTGAACGCTCTAAGGTCTTGCCACAGCTCATTCGTCGTATGCCTTCTGCTCGGCTTCCCTTGGTGATGCTTGCGCCGGACCCGTCGCAACTACGGCTTTCGGCCTTGTCTACCGGTGCCACGATGAAGTGGGTCGAGACGGTGATTCACACCCGCCGCGGTGGCGAGGTCCTCGACCGCCGCATCACCGATTTGTTGTTGGCGGGGGAGTCCAGCCAAGCGGCGATTGCAGATTTGGCTGGTGTTCCCGGAACAGACATTGCCACTCCGCGTCGGGTGAACACGTTGTGGGAAGACCTCATTGTCCCCGACGCTGTGCAGACGCAGCTTGAACAAGCCAAGATGCATGCGGACTTCCGTTTAAATCACCTGGGTAAACGTCCCAAGTTTAAGGGTAAGTCAGGCGGATTCCGTCTGTTGCTCTCGGGCCTTCCCGGTACGGGCAAGTCCATGGCTGGCGAAGCCCTGGCGACCAGTCTGGACCGGCCGGTCATCAAGCTTGACCTGTCGTCGGTCTTGTCCAAGTGGCTTGGCGAGACGGAGTCGTTGATTGGTCAGGTATTCGACCTCGCAGAGGCCTCGTCCAGCGTTCTCGTCTTGGATGAAGCGGAAGCTTTGTTCCGTCAACGGAAGGGCGGTGGCTCAGGTGGCAGTGATGCGCTGATGACCGCTGTGGCCTTCTTGCTGACGCGCCTGGACACGTTCGAAGGGGTGCTGGTTGCAACAACAAACCGTACCCAAGACCTCGACGACGCCTTCTTCCGGCGGTTTGACGACTTCATCGTCCTACCCATGCCGGACGAGGAGACCCGTCGCACATTGTGGGAACTGTTCCTACCGTGCGGTATGGAAGGCGACGACTTGCTCGCCGACCTCGATATGTCCTTCTTGTCCCGCCGGTTCGTGTTGTCGGGTGGTCTCATTCGCGGCGCTTGCATCCGTGCAAACGCCTGGGCCGTATCTATGAGCGAGGGCAAGCTGACCATGCCGGTCGTGCTCGGCGCGCTGGCTCGGGAGCTTGAAAAAGCGGACCGTAGCAGCACCGAAGTTATGGTGGAGCCTTACCGCACCGCCGTTGCCGAACTTCTCAATGATCAACGTCATCTCAACCGCTGACAGCACCTCATCGTCCTGACGGAGCGTCGGATGCCAATTACTATTCATTGTTTTGAACCTCACGCCAAGCCCATGCGGGCTTCGGTGGACCTAGAACCGCGTCAGCGGGTAGGTTTGTTCGTAATGCAGGACACGCTTTCTGATGAAGCGCGTGGATTGCGGAACACCATCTTGCGAGAGTCCAGCCAACATCCTCCAAATGGAGTGGACTTGGTTTTTGAGCTTGAGCCTCGAGCGGGTCGCCCCGGACAGCCGGCGACGTTCTTAGTGCGCAAGGTCGGGCGTCAGATGGCCATCGAGGTCATTCGTCCGGATGGGTCCCGCGGGCGTGTCACTAAGAACGCCGAAGTACGCAGCGGGAGCCGCTTTGACGTGACCTTGGAGGACATGCGGACCATCGACTTCGGCCTAGAAGTCCAAGCTGGATCGATCGGTAACCAGCGCATTGCCGGCGGCAGTACCCGACGCAGTAACAGTATCGATACTGCCCTCTCGGCTGGGTCTTGGCTCATCCCATCTGTGGCCGACACGCTCGCTTCTCCGCGTGAGAAAGTCATCAGCATGTTGCTGGGCGTGGGAAAGAAACTGGGAATCTCCAGCGTCGGTCTCCCGTTCCTGATGATGTCCCTGACGATGTTTGCGGGCATTGGCTTTGGCGCTTTCGCCTTCTACAGCAAGGGTCAAACGGAAGACGAGCTTGAGGTAGTGCGTGCGCAGCTCGGCGCGACCGAGCAGTCCCGCGACGCGGCGATTTCTGCCGAGTCCGCGTGTGTAGACCAACGCCGAGTTCTCACCGCCGCTCTCGACGACATTGAGACGAGCTTTCGCCTACAGGCAGAGATTGCCATGGAGGGACAGCTTGCCCGGACCAAAGCGACCGAGCTGGGCGGGCCGCGGATGTCTTCCGAAGAGGCTGTCGAGTTCGACCTGACTGCCGCCGAAGGCGTCTACCGCATGATTGTGGACCTGATGAAAGAGCAGCGGGATCCGCCCGATGCTGAAGACGTCGCGCCATGTATGGGGCAAGAAGCCGTCTTGGGTCAGGACGTTCCTCGATACGTGTTGGCATGGAACCCTGTAGACGAGTTGGTCTGCCCCGATGACTATGCGGCGGTCGATGTTGGTGTTGATCGGGCCGGTGCGTTTGGTCTGTCAACCCGCGCGGCTTCGGAGTTTGGCGGACCCTACCCGCCGGATGATTCGGATGAACCCCGAGCCAACGTCCGTTGGTCGGCCAGCACCATGGTGGTCGGTTTCCGCACCATTCAAAAGGGCATCCTTCAGGCCGACACGGGTCGTCGTCCGCCGGTTGCTCCGGGCCAGACTCACTTGTGGTCCCTGGCTATCTGGGACTTGTACAACAAGATGCCTAGTCCTGCGAACGGTGGCATGGATGCCAACCTTGAGACCTGTGTGCGTGACCTAGTCGTCCAGGTTTCCCTGGCAGGTGGCAATGCCGAGCCCGGTCAGCCTGTCCTTCCGAGCATTACAGGTGTAGCCGCTGGGGAGACGCAGCTGCGACTACGCCCGACAGCGGGATGTCCGTGGCCAGTCGGTGGAATGCAGTCGTCTGCGAAGAATGCGCTGTCCACTGTGGGCCGGATGGGACTCATCCTCGAAGCCGAGGCTGAGGCCGAGGCCGAAGGCTAAGGCGCAGAGTCCGTGCCCTCCGCTCTGCGGCTGGGCGGTCTACGGCCAATCCGTCTCCCACGCAGTCGCTGGGGAGCACGGCTTGGCCGTCTTCTGTTGAGGCCTTGGTGGCGGTGACTACCTTCGATGCGCAAGTGGCCGCGGTCGGTGCGCAAGCCGGGTCTTGGTCTTGGTCCTAGGCCTGACGCTGCAGAGTAGCGACACGCACGATGTACGCGGCCGTGCTGCGGTCGTGCAGTCGTACCCACCAGTCGGTGTCTGCTGGCGTGCCTACCGACTTGAGACCCTCGATAGCGTATGGATGGTCACCAACGATAGCGTCGAACGCAAGCTCGGCACGACCGTCGAGTGCGCTCAACTGAGCGTGCCCGCCAATCCACTCGTCCATCGGCGTTGCGGACGGAGACCAGTCGAAGGGCGTCGCTAAAATTGCGTGGCCATCCAGAGTGAGGACGTCGCGGATAGCCTCGAGGTGGGCACGAGGGGAGGGCACACAGTCAATGACGTTCAGACTGGTGACCATGGACGCGGTTCCTGCAGGAACTGGAAATGCTTGGGCGTCTGCACACCAAAAGTCGACTCGCTCTGAACCAGGAAGGGGCGGGGTGAACGTGTGTTCGTCGTACACAATTCCAACGCGGCGGACCGGGTAGCGCACCGTTCCTGTTCGCAGTGCATGAGCCGCGACCTTTAAGAAAGAGAAAGAGACGTCTACGCCAACGACGAGTGCGTCCGGATAGCGCTTTGCCAGCTCAAACGCGCTGCGGCCAACCGCGCACCCGCTGTCAATGATGATGCCAGTGACGGGCTCAGTGAGGTTCGAGAGCCCCGCATTCAGGGCGGTGACTAATCCTCCGGGGACGCCATGACCGGGGACGGACTCCGGGGCAACGTCTCCCCAGTGGCCCCAGCCGTAGCTGGAAAGGTGCGACCGGCGTGTATCGAACAGGCTTCCGGGACCCGCTCCTTCGCCGAGCAGCGCCAAGGCGGATGCGGACAGGTCGTCTCGTTGGGTGATGGCATCTAGGTGGTCGGGAATCCACGAACGTAGGTTCGCGAGGATCACGGGGATACCGTCAATGATGGGGTAGTCGCGGGTGCAGCGCGAACAACGTAGACGACCGGCAATGATGTGCGCGTTGTCTTCGTCACTGATCTCATGAATCAGCAATGGTGCCATTGCACCATCGTGACTTCGACACACCGGACAGATGGGTTCGAGCGCTTCGAAGTGGGACCGACGCACGCGGTTACGCCCCGATCTTCACGGTCGGTGCGCCTGGCGGCAAGATCTTGCCAACCGGACCTGGAATCGGTGCGACACAAGCCTGGTGCATAGTCATGCCACCAACGACTGCAGCACCTTTGCCACCGAACTTCACGGTCAGCGATGCGCCCAACGGAGCGGGAGCGACCTTGCCGGGTCCACCTGGGACGCAGCCGGGGAGCATGCATGGGGTAGAAAGATCGTTCTCAACAGCGGCAGGCTTGCCCCCGACGAACACCTTGGAAGCTGGGCCCCCGGGCCCAATCAGCGTCAACGGCAGCCCAGGGTGTGGAGCCGGAGTTGGCGTGGGTGCGGGTGGATGAATGGGTGCATGGCAGTGCGGTGCATCCTGTTTCATCATGCCGCCGGTCTGTGCTGCAAACTTGCCCATGTGTGCTCCTTAGTTCAACCAAATGCACGGCGCGCGCGCCGTGAAGTCTTCGTCGGCAAAGACATTCATACTCTTACCACTGGACAGCTCCATGGTCCCTTCGGTGCGAATATCAACCTTTTCTGTGGTTCGTACTTCAAATGCTCGCGCGTTGACCCGCACGATGTCTGGGCTGTCCAGTTCCAAGCGAGCGCCGGTGAGGCTGACGACCGGGGCACCGTCACCTAGGGTGATGCGCACCTGCACGCCGCCGTCTGCGGTGCGCACTTCAATCGCGTCGTCGTGAGTGACCACCACGACATGCCCAGTTTTCAGCTCAGTGGCTTGTTTGGGCGGTCTGAGAGCATCGAGGACGCGCGAGGACATAGAACCTTCCATCAGGCAGGGGACCTGCCTAGTCACACATTACCCGACATCGCCGGGGCTGTCGGACTCGATTGATGCAATGACTTCGCTAGGTGGCTTGGTCCCGTACATAACAGAGAGTAGACCTTCCAGATACCGGTCCATCGTGAACGCTGCGGGAGCGAAGGTGTTGCGCACCATTTCCTGGGTAAGTCCAACGTTTTCGTAGTCTACGCTCGACTTGAAGCGAACCGAGCCGTCGTCGATATCCAACTCGAAGTTGCCCATGGGCAAGCCCCAGTTGGCCCGTGCGACGAACTCTGCGACGGCGGCGCGCCGGTCTGCTGGACATGTAGATGGGGCGGCTACGTAGGTGACGAACTGATGCCGGTCCATCAACAGCCCGGCCATGGCAGGCATCAGGCCATGGTCGCCGCCAAGCACAATGCTGTATGCCGGTTCTGTTTCAATCTTTGTTGCCTTAATTCCGGCGTTCTCAAAGAACTTACCGAGCAGTTCGAGCGCTTGCTCGCCGTATGCACCCTCTGACATGTGACCTCCAGGACGCGCAGACTACACCCCAGAGCAGTCTAGCGGGTCCACGCGGTTGCTAACTCCACGTGATGGGTGTCTGGAAACAGGTCGAACCCACGGGCAGCCTGGAGTTTATACCCAGCGTCCCTAAGCAATTTCGTGTCGCGAACGGCGGAGCGTGGATCACAGGATACCAAGATGACGCGGGGCGTTCGTGCCACGCCTATGCGCTTGATCAGTGCCGAACATCCACGTCTTGGTGGGTCCAGCACGATGAGCTCGACAAAGCTCTCTGCAGGCTTGTAGCGGTCAGCATCGGTGGCGACGGCAGTGATGCGTTTGGCCAACCCAGCTTTTCGGGCACTGGCGGAACAGTCAGCGACGGCGGACTGCACCGTCTCTACGCTTCGCACATGGGCACCCATCTGAGCGAGCGGAAGCGTGAAATTACCGATTCCCGCGTACAGATCGGCGACGCTCTGAGCCCCCTGGGCTTGCGCAACAATCCAGGCAACCATGGCGCGGTTCACCTCATGGTTGACCTGGAAAAAAGTACCTGGAGATGCCCGCAGCAAAGGGCCACCATTATCGAGCCATAAGGTTGGGTCTCCGCAGATTACCCTTCCCTTGATGGATACATGCTGAAGGACATCCAACAGGGGTTGTGACAGGCTTCTGCCGTCGACATCCGCCACGCAGCGCTCTCCGTCCGAGCGCAGCTCAATGTGTGAGACGGTATGGAATGCGTCTGCGGGAAGGGCAGCCAATTTGCCGATGACTACCTGAATCTCGGGTCGGGCAATGCCGCATGTGTCGATGGCCACGAGGTCGTGCGAACGTGGCGCGCGATAACCAATGGCCCCATTGTCCACGGTCAGTCGAACACGAGCGCGGGCATCTCGGCGCGGAGATGCGGTGATGTCTAGCGTCTCCAAGCCAAGGCTGCGGGCATGCGTGGTGGCAAGCCAGACGAGTCGTTGTTCAGGATCGGCGTAGGCAAGATCACAGCCACCACAACGTTCAGTGTAGGGACAGGGCGGCGTCTGGCGATGCACACTGGGGGTGACCATCTCCATCGTTTCGGCGCGTCCAGGACCCTTTCCGGTCGAGACGACGGCACGCACAGTTTCCCCTGGAAGTGCGCCTGGGACCACCACGGTTCGCTTACCAAGCCGAGCACCACCCTCTCCGCCAGGAAACATCCAGTCGATTGACAGTTCGTCCACGAGACCTCCGGTGGGCCGACTAACGCCGTAGTCCGATGAACGGATAGGGTCTGGTCGCGACACGGAGCGCCGTGACCTCATCTCTTGCCCTTTTACTGTGTACCCTTGACCGACCGACTCTTGCAGCTCGGGCGGTGCATGACGTACTGAATCAGGGCTGTTCTGTGCTGAGTGAGGTCATTGTCGTCGACCAGTCGGGTGACGCCGATGCCCACAAATTGGCGGCTCAACTCTACGCGCTGGGCGACTCTCGAATTCGGTTATTTCGCGCCAAGCGTGCCGGTCTGCCGCGTGCACGCAACGTGGCGCTAGATCTGGCCTCGGCGGACCAGGTAGTGTTTGTTGATGACGATGTGCGCTTACTGCCCGGCTTTTTGGACGCACATCATCATCAGTTGCTTCAGGATCGGGTGGGGGTTGTCTCCGGCCGCATCGTGGAACGTCATGCGCGCCCAAATCACTCTCGAACGTGCAATCGGGTGGGTAGAGATGGCCGAGTTCACACTAATCTTGCCGGGCTGACCTCCACCGATGTCCAGGTGGCGAAGGGCGCAAATATGTCGTTTCGACGCGAGTTGCTGGTGTTGAGTGGCGGCTTTGATGCGCGCTATGGCGGTTCTTCGCTGTTGGAGGATGCGGATGCCAGTGCCCGCGTTCGCGGTCGTGGGTGGCGTGTACGCTTTGCAGCGGATGCTGAGCTTGTGCACCTGTCCGCGCTTACTGGCGGTGTTCGGTTGGACAGGGTGCAGCAGACAGCGTGGTGGCGTTTTCACAACACTGCTCTGTTTGTGATGTCGCAATATGGGGCAGCCCGTACACTCCGTGCTCAAGTGACTTTTGCTGCCATTGCGAGCAAATGCGCAATCCAGTGGCGCGAGCCCGGCGCATTCGGACGGTTGATGACAGCTTGGGGTCAGGGGGTTGCTGCCGGAAAATCGGCTCGTCTTGGGTACGAATCCGGAGATGCGTCGCGGTATGGTCGTCGAGCATGAGCACTCCGGCCCCGAAGCGCGATGACGTTGCACCTCCGACCTCTACAACCATGGTGGTCATGGGCGCGATTACGGGTATTGCAGCAGCGGCAGCATTTGCCGGCTGGGAATGGTCCCTGGTCCGTTGGCTGGGCCTGAGTATTCCTGCAGGTGCCGACTTCGACGGTGTCCTTGGCGCCTACTTATTGATCGGAGGCGGCACGGGAGCCTTGCTCGGGGCAGCGGGACTGCGCGCGGGTGCCTGGGCTGTCGCGATGGGGCTGTCTGTCGGCGCCTACTTGCTGTCGGGCAAGCTGGGGATGGTTCTTGCGGAAGCAGGTATGCCATCGGCAGCTGGGCTTGCAATCGTGCCAGTTGGCCTGGTTGTCGGTGTGATTATTGCCCGTTCTCCGTCGTCAGATGAGCGCAAGCTAGGTCTTGGATGCGGTCTGTTCATCGGGTTAGTACTCGGGCTTCCGCTCAACTTACACCTGCTTCCGTCACCCCTCGCACCGATTGCGCTCGTAGTCGACGTGGGCGTGCTGTTGCTGGCGGCGGGGGTCGCGGCGGTCACTGTGTTGCTAGGCCAGAAGGTCGCCGAGACCGGTGCGGTCCTCCCCGTTGTCGTCGCCAACCTTTTGGGCTGGGGAGCGTACGCACTCGTCGATCTCCCTCACGCGCCGGTCGGTGTCGCGTCCCAGTCGCAGGGGCCACCCGTTGTGGTCATCGTCGTCGACACCCTGAGGGCCGATCACTTGGGTGCCTACGGCTACGACCGCAACACGTCGCCGAATCTCGATGCCCTGGCGCGCCGCTCGGTAGTGTTCGACAACGCATGGGGGGCGGCGCCTTGGACGCTCCCGGCAATGGGCTCTCTGTTCACCGGGCGCTACCCGAACGGTCATGGGGCGGGGGTAAACAGCGGCTCAGGGAACTCACTGTCGAGCCTACGCCGTGATGTCCCCGTTATGGCACAGGCGTTTCAGGATGCTGGCTACACCACGGTTGGCATCACCACAAACCCGTGGACGACGGCAGCCTTTGGCTTTGAGCGCGGCTTCCAAGTCTATGACGACCGGGTTGGACCTTATGCCCAGCCGGTTGCTATTCATCCGTTGCGCGTTGCGGGTCTCAATGCGTTCACAATGGCTGAGTTCCGGCCTGCCGAACACGTGACGGATGCGGCGGTTGCACAGATCGAATCGCTGGGAGCGAGCGGTTGGATGATGGTTGTGCACTATATGGACGTTCATGGTCCGCATCGGACCCTGGACGAAGACGCACTGGCTGTTGAAGCTCCTGCGCGCCGGTCGTACACAGACAACTACGATGCGGCAATCCATAGGGTAGACGGTCAGATCGGGCGTCTCCTGACCCATGTCCCACGCGACGCCTGGGTCGTCGTCACCGCTGATCACGGCGAAGAATTGGAGGAAGGTCGCACCCCACCCATGGGAGCGCCCCAGGACGTCCGACATGGGCACACTCTGCATGAGGAGATCTTGCAGGTGCCACTGATGGTGCGTGTGCCGGGACGGTCTGGTCGGCACGTCGAACGAATGGTCGGCTTGGTGGACATCTTCCCAACGCTCAATGATGCCTTCGATCTCGGTGTTGATACTCGGTTTGATGGGCAGCCGATGCCCGAAGTGGGCGCGTCCGCTGACGGACTGGACTTCCAACGCATCTTGGTGGCAGAAGCCATGCGCTGGGGGCCGGAACAACAAGCGGCACGGCGTGGCGCTGACAAGCTCATCGAGCACTATGGTCTGGGTTTTGAGATGTACAACATTGCCGAAGACCCCAGTGAATCGCAGCAAGTTGGTAGGGCCGAACGAGGCAGTTCTCAACGGCTTCGCAGCTTGCAATCCGCGCTCCCGCCTGTTGGGAGGGCGGCGACTGGAGAGCCCGCTGCGCTGGGGGCGGAGATGCGGGCGCTCCTCATTCGCTTGGGGTACGCTGACCCGTGAGGTACGTCGCCCGTACCTGACCCCGAGGCTCCAATGCTCCAGTACCAGTTCACAGCGGGTTCCGTACATACCTACGCTCTCCACATGCGCGTCACCGTCCAGATTGAGCGCGCTGGAGATGGCCCCGTTAGCCAAATCGCCGAGATCACCGGCCGGTTGGTCGCCACAGTGGACAGCGTAGACGACACGGGCGCGCTCCTCTCGATTCGCACAGAGCAACTGGAGGGGGAGGTCCCAGGTGACGGCTTCTTTGGAGAGGCCGACGTCGGTGATCCACTCGCCGCCATTCCCCCGCACATTCGGGTCGGGCCACGCGGAGACAATGATGGCCCGGTAGACCCGCAACAAGAAGCCACCGCAGGCACGCTGGATACGCTGTTCCCACCACTTCCAGACGGCGCTGTGAAAGACGGTGATGTGTGGACCCGTTCGGTATCTGACGACGCCGAAGAAGACCCCATGGTGGTTCATGCTCGGTTTATCGGTCGCGAAGCTGGCGACGATGCTGTCATTCGTCCTGTCGTTGGAACGTTTTCGGGCCATGCGTGGAACGCAGGCTCCGGAATGGAGGGGGTCCAAGTGCAAGGCGAGACCCGCCGTATGGCAGAGGTAAGCTTTCGCGCCGATGATGGATGGGCGCATCGGGTAGACGCCCGAGTGGAGTCGACGCTTCGTATTGGCGCCGACGACGCCGAGAACGGCGCTCGCACCATTGAGACCATTGTTGAGATGCTGCTTGAGGCTCAGAGCTAATGCGCCTCAATGTCGGCGACGCCGTAGCGCTCCGCTATCGCTTGGTTCCCGGCTCAACCATACGCTGGGTTGTGCGCATGGATGTCGACTTGCGTATCGAGACACCAGGCGCACCGGATGAGACCATGATTGCAATGGTGACGAGCTCCGTGGACTGCGAAGTCTTGCGGTTGGAGGGGCAGACTGCGCTGGTTCGCCCGTTCGCGCACCGAAGCGATTTTTGGGTCAAGGATGGCACCTTGGATGAAGACGACGTCGCCGACCCCATGGCCGGATTCGTCAAAGCTTTCCTATTAGACGACCTTGGTAGCGTTGTTCCCATGGTGGGTGAACGCGGACAAGCGCTTGCTGAACCTGATGATGGCAACGCTGGTCGTGTGCTCCTGCTGGCTTTGTTTCCGCCGTACCCAGAAGCGGCGATGGAAAAGAGCATGCAGTGGGAAGTGGGACTGCACCCGTCTTGGTCCGCGACTGCTGACTTGGCCATGTCCTGTGAGCTGGCACGCCTTGAGCGAAGCGACGATGGCCCCATCTTGCCTGTCGTTACGCATTCGCTTGCTTACGACTGGTCGCAAGCAGCCGCCGGACCGCACTCGCTTTCGGCGGGAGGTTCCGTTGCATTTTCAGCCGAGACGCGCGTGGACCCGCGCGACGGCTGGGCTGCGCACTCCCAAGCCAAAGCCACGCTCGTCACTTGCTACACGCGCGAAGATGGCGCATTGTCGACCGTCACCACCGCGCTCAACATTGTCGCCACGCGCGAATAATGCCATGCGTATGGGACTTCGCACGTTGCGGGCTGTCGCTCGCGGTGTGACAGCGGCCTCCTGATACACAACTTGTGGAGACTGCATGCTCAACGCAATGATCACCGGAACCGGGATGTACGTGCCACCCCGGGTGGTAACGAACGACGACCTGGCCAAAGACTTCGGGATCGACACCACGCATGAGTGGATTGTAAAGCGTACTGGCATCGAAGAACGCCGGTTTGCGGAACCGGGCGTTGGCACCTCGGACCTCGCGTTGGAGGCTTCGAAAATGGCGCTCGAAGACGCTGGGATCGAAGCGCACGACCTAGACCTCATCGTCTTCGCGACGTTGTCTCCGGAGTATGTATTTCCAGGTTCCGGCGTGTTTCTGCAAGAGAAGCTGGGTCTGTGTGAAGGCGACAATGCGAAGTTCGTCCCGGCTCTCGATATTCGCAACCAATGCAGTGGTTTCCTCTACGGACTCTCCATCGCTGCGGGCCAGATTCGCTGCGGCATGGCTAAACATGTGCTGTTGGTGGGGGCCGAGACCCACTCCCACGGAATGGACCTGACTACGCGGGGACGCACCGTGAACAGCCTGTTCGGTGATGGCGCAGGCGCGGTCATCGTGTCCGCTACCGAAGAAGACAGGGGGATTCGAGGATGGTGGCTGGGGGCAGACGGCCGCTTCAAGGACAACCTCAAGCAGTCGGTCTTCGACATCCGCAAGCGTCCGATGATTCCGGTCGGCGAAGACGGAAACGGCATCATCACTCCGGACATGATGTGGCCACACATGGACGGCCGCATCGTGTTCAAGCACGCCGTCACCCGTATGATCACGGTGTTGATGCAGGGATGTTGGGAGCAGGGCATCACGGCGGAAGACATTGACCTGTTTTGCTTCCACCAAGCAAACATGCGAATCAATGAGTACGTCGCGGTTCAGCTGAACATCCCACCCGAGAAACTGGTCCACAATATCCAGAAATTCGGCAACACCACCGCGGCGACCATCCCATTGTTGCTCGCGGAAGCAACACGTAGTGGAAAGTTGAAGCCCGGAATGAAGGTTGCCATGGTGGCCTTTGGTGCAGGGTTTACCTGGGGTTGCGCCATTGTCGATTGGTAGGTCAGTGCCGTACAACGCGGCTGCGGACACTCACTTGACGGTCAACCGGGCCGGGATTCGCTAGGATGCGTGCATGGAGGCATGTTCATGCGCAGCAGTCTACTTCTAGGTCTCATTCTTACCGTCGGTTGTGGCCCAGCCACTGCGGTCCTTGTCGACGGGGATGCTCTTGACGACACGGCTGTCGCTGACGATGACAGCTCGGATACCGGCACCGATGGCCCGGATGGGACAGATGTCGACCCTGATACTGTCGAGCCCGACACCGACGCGCCTATCGAATACTTTTGGGAAGGTGTGCGCGACTTTACCTTTGACTTTGGCCCCCAGGGCGAGTGCGAAGACACCTTGGTCGAATCCGGTCAGGACGTCACGGATGACCCGGACTTTGCCGAGGCCCGCGCCGCATGTCCAGAATGCAACTACATCTTCCTAGTGGAGATGGACAAAGACTCGTTGTGTGAAGGCCGTGGATTCCAGGGCTTCCCCGTGGCAACACCCACCCTGCGTGCCGTCGGTGCTGACGGTGGGGCGCGTGTCTTCGGTGCCCGTCTGGACACCCCCAATGAGTGGTTTGAGTTTCAAGATGTGGACGGCGGCTGGGGAGGTTTCACCTACCAGTACGAAGGCTCTGCTCGTGCCTTTGGCTTCGATGTTCCGTTTACCGTGGAAGCCAGCGGAGCAGTGCAGTGAGTTTTCCACCCTTCAACGACGAGCATGCCCAGTTCCGCGACAGCATCAAGGCCTACGCCGAGCGCGAAATGGCCCCACATCGGATGGAATGGGACAAGGCCGGCGGTTTCCCTCGGACGGTGTTTAACGACCTTGCAGACCTCGGCGCCCTAGGCATTCGCTTTGGTGAAGATGTCGGCGGTCTCGGTCTAGATTGGTGGTACACCGTCGCCTTTGCCGAAGGTTTGTCCTATTGTCGCAATGCAGGCGTGGCCATGTCCATCCTGGTCGATACAGATATGGCAACGCCGATTATCTGGGAGATCGGCACAGAGGAGCAGAAGCAAGAGTTCCTCGCTCCGGTAGTGGCGGGTGAGAAGGTCGCTGCTCTTGGTGTGAGTGAGCCGGGGGCCGGCTCGGACGTCGCAAATATTCAGACCGTCGCCCGGTCAGATGGTGACGATTACGTCATCACCGGTGCCAAGACCTACATCACGAATGGGTCCTTCGCTGACTTCATTACTTTGGCCGTTCGCACTGGGGAACAGGGCCACGGCGGCATCAGCCTCGTCTTGTTTCCGACCGACACGCCAGGCTTCACAGTGGGTCGGAAGCTCGACAAGCTCGGAACGCGCGGCGTCGACAGCTGTGAACTGCACTTCGACAACTGTCGGATTCCCAAGCGGTACCTGCTAGGCCACGAGAACGCGGGTTTTCTGTACATCATGCAGAACTTCCAGGGTGAGCGACTCATTGCAGCCATCACTGGCAACATGGCCATGCAGATGGGGATTGAGGACGCGCTGGCTCATGGAAGCAAGCGGGAAGCGTTCGGGCGAAAGCTCAACAAGTTCCAGGTCTGGCGCCATAAATTTGCCGAGCACTTGACCAGTCTGCAGGCGTCTCAAGCGCTGACCTGGCAAGCGGTTCAGCAGATTGAGAGCGGTGCTGACCCCACCAAGTTGGTGTCGATGGCCAAGCTGTTTTCGACGGACTTGGCGCAGAAGGTGCTGTACGACTGCCTGCAGTTCCATGGTGGCTACGGCTACATCGAGGAGTACGACATCGCGCGAAGCGTCCGTGACACGCGATTGCTTCCGATCGGTGGCGGAACCAGCGAGATTATGAAAGAGATTATTTGGAAGTGGCACGAACTAGGCGGATAGGGGCTTTTAAGGTGGTTTTTTGCGATCACCATGTGGGCATGGTTGACCAAAAGACGCCAATAATCAGCACTGCGTTGTCCGTCGTTTGTCCAACACGCCAATTCGGTTGGCTGTTTGGACAAAACGCGGGCGGTCATTGCGCTTGTAGCTCGTCATAGCCGACTTCTTCCAAGTCTATGTTCGGGTTCCGCTCTGAGAGGGTGGGGGACACACCGACGGACGCCGGCTGATCCCACGGCTGTTGTCGGTGTTGGTCGCTCGTGGGAAGGCGTTGTTTGGCAAGTGGCGTGGCCGGGGGACTCACGCCCAACGCACACCCTTCAATCATCGCGCCGCGCTTCGACTGCATCCTATGGGAATGGCAACCCCACGAGGTTGGCCAGTGCCTTCAAGGCCGCAATCGCGCCGGTCGCAGCCACCTTCTTCCCAGCCTCTTCGGCATACGGCTTCATCTTGGCCAGTACCGGCTGCATGATTTCACCCCAACCCGCTTTGTCGGTTTGGGCAGCAAAGCAAACATCTGGGATGCCTGGTCGTCGTCGACCGCTTGAACGGCCCGTTCGGCAGCCCGGTAAGCCAGTACCTCACGGACTCCGAGCCAGGGCATTCCATGCAGAAGCTCTAGGGCCCGTGTGATGTCAATCCCGAAGGCATCTCGCTCCTCCGTTCCCCAGTCGTCGGGGACGGTGAGGACGACATTGTAGAGATGGCCTTTCCGAGTGCGCTGAGTGGTGTAGGCCTCCAGCGCCCAGCCTCGCAGGAACGCCATGTGGGCGACCAAATCGGACCCACCAAGGGGCGGTTCCAGACCTAGCATGAGCTGCACCTGACCTTGCTTCGACATTCGCTCTCCCACGGTAATCCGTCGTTTCTATAGCTCGCGGGCGTCACAAAACTTGATGCGACAGCGCACGCGACCACCGGTCTCAAAGTGGATTCGCTGGCGTAGGATGAGGTGTCGAGCGAACTGGAGCGGTGGGCGAAACAGATTTCACCCTCCCAACCGGCAACGGCGTGCTTAGTTGTCTCAGTACTAGGAAGGAGTGAAGTGGTGGCTGACCAAGAGATACAACTAGTGGTTCCCGAGCATCTCGCTGAACTTGTGCGGAGCAGCAGATACTCGTCGCCTCCAAGTGAGTTGGGGGATGCGATTCTCGCGTTCCTTCAGGGGGCCTACGACTCCCGAGAACGAGAGCGGCGAGACCGTTGGGAAGAATGGAAATATGAATCGGACCGCGGCATCGGTGGGGCTTTGATTTTGCCCGATTGAGACGTAGCAGAAGCGGCATGAGCCTGGAAAATCTGTTCAGCTAGTTATCGAGGACGATATAGAACTTCAGGCTGATGGTTGGGGTTGACAGCAGTTGGCAGAGCTTTCGGATGCTCACGTTAGATGGTTCAGCGGCGGCAGACGGCTCGCTAGGCGTCTTGGTGAGCCAAGCTGTCGGTATCTGGCCCGTCCGGCTCTCGCTCGCACCCGGCTGCAGGAGACACCGGCCGGCCTCATCCGGGTGACCTTCAAGCGCCCGTGGGCGGATGCCACTGCAGCGTCACGTTCACACCGCTCGAGTTCGTGGAGCGTCTGGCGGCGCTGGTTCCTCCGCCGCGGGCTCACCTCGTGCACTACCACGGCGTGCTCGCAGGGCGCTCCGCCTGGCGCCGTGAGGTTGTTCCAGCTCCGCCAGCGTCCGAATCGCAGCGGCCAGCGCTGTCGAAGAAGGCGAAACCGGGTAGCGATGCCAGGTACCTGACCTGGGCGGAGCTGTTGTGGCGCGTGTTCGCGGTGGACGGATGGCGGTGTCCCCGTTGTGACGGGCCAATGACCCTACGCGCGGTTCCCTAGAGCGCCACGTTGCGCATCCTGGACGGCCTGGACGCCGCCGCGGCGCGAGGTCCACCCGACAACGTCGCCGCCTGAGCCGCAGCGTCGCGCTGTCGGTCCGGTCACGTGCGACTCGGGGTGGGCCCGTGTCCTTTTCGGAGGGGCATAGGGCGCCACAGCGCTGTCCGCGCTGGGCAGAATCGGCGCCGGCAATCGATTCGCGGCCCTCGCTACGCAAGTCGGCCGCCCATGGTACCCAGCGAAGGTCGTTGGAACATCTTATTTATTTGATTGGCGCCGCTTCGCCAGCTGTGGCAAGTTGGTGCCACATGACTCTGCGGTCGAGGTAGAAGCGATGCCAGGAAAGGAAGTACGCGAACCCCAGGTGGCTGCCCCCTCGAAAGACCCTGCTTCGAGCGCGTTCGATCTCGGCGTCGATATGGCTTCGGCGGCCGGAAACGCGTTCATGCAGTTCACCACGGGATTAACCGGCACTGATCACGCGAACTCTGGCGCGACAGCTGTTGTCGAGCCGGCCTCGGCAGCGGACGCCGGGGGAAGCGCAGCCCCTCGGGTCGTTGCTGGCTCCGGCGGCTTCGTCTACGAGCAACATGCGGACGGATTGGTGCGGATTGTGGAGGGCCCGAGCGGTGCAGGGCACACGTTTCCGGTGGAGTCCCCGATTAATGAGGCTATCACCGCCGAAATCGGGCCCTACCCAAACGTCGGGGAGTGTGAGGTTTGGCCAGAACCGCCGACGGGGACGCGGTCCGCAGCGGTTGAAGTCAATCGAATTTTCGGAAACATCCTAGGGACGCTTGCGAACGGGGCAAACACCGTTCGGGACGCCACTGTGGACCCGGTTGGCACGGCGGTGGACACAGCGCAGGCCGCAAAGGACGGGGTTTTTGGGGCGGTCAAAGGGGCTGCCGACCGTGCCTGGGATTGGTGGGCAGGGGAGGAGGAGGAAGAGCAAGCGAGCCCGGACCTCGGGGAGTCCGAGCTGGACCCCGTCCTCGATGATGTGGGCCAAGAGCGGCCCATTCCCGAGGGGAATCATCAGGATCGGGGGACTTTCGTAGGCGCAGCTGTTGAGGAGACCGGCGTTACGAGCGAGATTCTCGGCACCATCTATCGGTACTTCCCCTTGGAGGACCGCGTTGTTGGCGGGTTTCTCGACAACAGCCAGCAGGGGTGGAAGGTGAACTTCCATTGGGAGTACATGCGCGACATGATCGACGAGGCCATGGGTCAGGGGGCCGACGCCGAGCTGCAGGTAGTACGCGACGCGCTGGACGCGGTGCCCCCCAGCGGCTCGGGCTACCGCAACGATGCCAACGCCGGCGACACCGCGGATACATCCACCACTGAACAGCTGCTGGAGAGGTGGCGCACCGTGAACGCTCAGAAGCGGGTGCTTACACCCATCTTCGACCGCATCACACCGTGGACCTCGTCCCGGTACTCCGACAAGGACTTCTACCTCGCCACCGCTCGCATCGCGGAGCCAGGGACGAGCAAGCACGGCACAGGAAAGGCGCTCGATATCCGCGGCGACAACTCTAGGATCAGCACCATTAGCAGCTCCTTGGGTGCGACGACCACCTACGACGAAGCGAGTCACGTGCACGTTGAGTTCTTGTCCGGGGTCACCGAACCCACAGGTGAGGGCGAATGAGGGCCCTTTGCGGCGCTGCGGTCCTTGGACTCGTGGTGAGCTTGGCCTGTGGCGGCGGGACCGACGTGGAGGCGGCGCCCGAAGTGCCCGAGTGGCTCTTGCAGGCACGGACACTGGGGCCGTCGGTGGACGATGACCCGTGCGACTACCGCAACCCGACCTACGCCACCCTTGCGCTCCTCAACGAAGGCATGGCGTCCGACCCGATCCTTGCGCGGGTTGCTGTAGCGACAGAGCCCACCTTTGCGTCCATCGGCTCGAGCGATGTCGGCCGTCGTTGGAGCGCTGGCTGGGACACAGACCTTAACTCCGATGAGGGCATTCGAGCTAGTCTTGTGGCGAACCCAGGCTGGACGGAGGAGAGCGCGCCAGTCCCGTCGTATCTTACGTTCGCGGGGGATGGCAGCGTTCAACAGGCGCGAATGGGCGGTGGTGATGCCGTTGCGGGGACTTGGGATGTGCGGGACGGAACCGTTCACGTGCACTACGCGGGTTCGGAGGTTCGTCTCACCGTCCGACGCGCCCCGTACTACCTGGTACTACAGAGCGAAGATTCGGCGTGGGCGATGGACCCAGTCGTCTGCCTGTAGCGACGCCGTCGTTACTCTGCCTGTCGCTCAGCCCGATGCTGCGCAGATGTTTCCGACGCGGTGGAGCACCGCCCGACGCCGTCGCATCTCCTTGACGACTTGGGTCCCCCGCAATCATCTACAGGTACAAGTGCGGGCCGCGCATCAGCTTTAGGGATGCCTAAAATGGACATGTGTTCCTTTCCGGGTGGGCGACGCAAGGCAACGCCAGACACGTCATCTGTGCACCACACAATGCCGTTGGACATGCCGTAGCGCGAGGCCCACCCGACCACGTCGTCGCCTCCGCAGCAGCCGCAGCGTCGCGCTGTCGGTCGGGTGCCGTGCGTCTCGTGGACGGACAACCGGGTCCCTGGACCCAGGGCGCCCGAGTGCGGGTTCTTTGCGCTCGGAGACGGCTCGTGGGGAGGCGATGACGGGCGTCGCGGTCGAGAACTGCGTGGCCGGGCTGGAGGCAAAGGCGTTGGAATCACCTAACCGTTCAAACGACACATCACCGGCTTCTGTGGCTCCGGTCGCCCATGCCCGTGCTGTGTCGAGACGCCCGACCGTGACCAGCGCTCGCGGATGGCCCGCGCCCGCCTCGCTCACGATGACCTCGCCGTGATTGCGGAGGGGGGTCGAGGAGTATGCGGCCGAGCGGCATGAGACGGAAGACGTGTGCGGAGATTTAAGGTGCTGCGTCTGCGGGTCCGGCATCGGGTGCCCGTGCTGCGAGTCGGACGAGGCATACCGGGTGAGCGTGCCTGAAGGGCTCACCAAGCTCCACGCCCTGCTAGGTCGACAGCCCTTCGTCGAGCACCACGAGCCATGCGAAGACTGTGGCGCCAATCTGGACCTGACCGACAGGCCGATGGTGTGGCTACGAGCCGACCACATCCGGTGTGAGTCGTGCGAGGCCAAGCGGTAACCAACCCCAGAGCAACGACTTCGCGCCGCGTTTCTTGAGGCGTTTGATGAGTGACCGAGCCCAATGCCAAGCACTATCGAGTCTCAACCTAAATATGTCTCCGAACTGAAGGTTCTCCGTGTCCGTTGCAGTTCCCGTTCGCCGGTTAAAAACCACACGTCGGAACCGGTAGCGGAGCGACGCCATCACTCGGGAGTGAACCGATGAAGCCACGAATTGAGTACATCCGGAAGGTCCTTGCGGCGTTTGAGCAGTCGGAGGAGCCATACACGAACATCTACAAGCTCCGCGATCTCGGAATCGACTACAAAACCAACGAGTTCTTCTTTCATCTGCGGATTATGGAGGATGAAGGGCTTGTAGCCCCGTATGGGTCCAGCCATTCTCTGGGGTACCGGGTTGGGGCTCGGTCCGAGGAGGTGATCTGGACCCACCTGCCCATGCGACTCACCGCAACAGGCCACGATTTCGCACGAACTCTGGAGAATGGCGACCTCCTGCCCAAGCTGAGCGAGGTTGCGACAAGTAGTGGGCTCCAGGTGGCAATGGCTATTGGCCCGCAACTGGCCTTAGCTTGGGCCAAAGACCAGCTTGGCCTCTCGTAGAGCACACCTGCAAGTGGTCGAGCACCTACGGGGCCAGGTGGAAGCCGAGCGTTTACGGGGCCAGGTGGCACGGCTGGAAGCAGAGCTAAGCGCCGCCGAAGACCGAGCACGACGCGCGGAAGAGAGCCTGGACGGTGTGAACCGTGACCGGGACGACTGGAGAGACCGACACGACGCTCGCGAGGCCGAAGTGCGCGCCCTACGAACAGCATCGGGTCTGCCCTGGTGGCGACGGCTGATCAGTGGACCCGCCCCGGTTGCCGAGCTCGAAGACCGAGACAGCTAACGGAGTTGGCGGAGTCGGTAAAAGCACGGGTCCAATTTTGCGACCACCTAAAGGGCGCCCCATTGCCGATTTTGCCCCCACGTAAAAGGCTGCAGAACGTACCCGAGCACGGTTGACGCCACTGATCTGCTGCTTACTGAATCTCTTCGGGGTGAAATGGGGGCGCGCCGAATGTGATGTTGGGCACACCGCCGGGGAAGTGGTCTAGGTCAGCCAAGACCACGCCCGCGTAGCCCACGAATGCGCCAGGCAGGCATTCACCATTGACGTCTTGGTATCCGATGATCCGGCTAGTGTTTAATCCAGCGTCCGGTATCGAATAGACCTCACCATCCAAGACGATGGGCGCTCGCGGGTAGCCAAAGATAAGCGCAGGGAACAAGGCCTCGCCCGAGCAGTCTTCGCTATCGTGGTACAGCCCGTACGCTGACTGTTCATTCACGTACGGCCTCCCGGTCGTCCTGTCGATCGACCACATTAGAGCGTTGTCGTCGAACCAAACCAGGTCCGAGCCCGAAGTGATGACCGCGCCTGTCGCGTCAACCCAGCGAAACGACGTGGCCGCTGAACCTCCATCCGCTCCGTCGCCGCCATCACTGCCGTCGAGCCCGTCACTGCCCTCGCTTCCAGTGGGTCCAGGGTTACCTTGTGCCCCGGCTGGACCCGGTGGTCCTTCGCATCCAGCAAGCATCAACGACAGCACCAGCCACTTCATCATGTCGACCTCCACGTTCCAAAGAACACGAGAGGTAACGCATGGCGAACGGTGAGCCGCTATCCAGTCACCCGACTGGTTTCTCGACTACGAATTGCACTAGCCGGGCTTCCCGGCGCTGGATATTCCGAGCGTGCTTTGCTCGATAATTTTGGTTCGTCCGTCGTGTGCTTGTAATTTCCGCACCCCTTGTGGTTTGACGCGGAAGGGAGAAGGCCCCAAATCCATTCAGATTTGGGGCCCTTTGTGACGAGGCTCAAGGTTCTTGTGGCGGGTCCGGCTTACTGCTGGCGTCCGCCATCGCCGCGCTCACGGCCTCCACCGCTGGGGCCTTCGGTGCCCTCACGAGCCGCCCTCGTGGCGGCACGTGCGGCGGCTTCGGAAAGGCTACAGCTCCCTGTGGCACTGAAGCTCCCACTCGCTCCAGCCGCCGTCGCTGACGCAGATCCCTGGACCGAGAAGCCGCGCCCGCTGACCCCTGACGCGGATCCGGTGATACCACCTGCGCTGGCCGAGCCTCCGCCTGCGCGGCCGGCGTCGCCGTCATCGCCGTCATCGCCGTCATCCGCCAAAGCGGGCGTTGTCAACAACAGAACAGCAAAGCCGCCCACAATCATCTTCATTCCGATGCGACGCATGGCTACTGCCCTCCCGGGCCGTAGCCCCCGTTGTTGTTGTCGATGCAGCAGACGTCCAAGCCGTGCTCGAAGTGGCCAGAGTGCTCGAAGCGGCCACGCCAGTTGCGATCACAGCGCCAATCGGTGCTGGAGCCGATGGGCTCGAGGATGGGCTCGAGGATGGGCTCGAGGATGGGCTCGAGGATGGGCTCGAGGTTCTCTGCGCCTCCGCTCGCCCCGGGTTCGATGTAGTCGTCATGCGGGGCGAACTCGAAGTGAGGGCTAGGGTGGTGGCGGAGCGTGAGCGCTCCAGCCTGCCCTGCGATGGCGAGCAAGCCGATGGGCGCGAGTTGCGCCAGATTTAGTTTCATCATGTTGGAACCTTTTTCTGAAAAGGCGGCGATTGCCGCCGGATTGTTGGAGACGAAGGACGCACTTGCGCCCTGTTTCAGCCGAGCGGCCGAAAGTGGATTTTCAAGAGGCGCACTTGCGCCCTGTTTCAGCCGAGCGGCCGAAAGTGATGTTTCGCTACGCCCTACTGGTGGGCGCTAGAAGGGAGCCTCGCCCCAAGCGCGGAACCGGCCAGCTCCAGGTACGTCACCTGGCTGAGTCAGCCCCTCCTCGCCCGCCTCGGCGTTTGCGCGGAACTGGGTCAGGGCGCGGCCGTAGGCGTTGTCGGCCCCTGGTGGCGCTGTGAGCATTGGAAGGGCGAGTAGGAGCAACATGACCGTCCCCATGGCGCTGGCAATGATCACCTTCAATGCTTGTTTGGCCTTGCGGCGTGTTGGGTAAGAGATCTCGTTTGGTTCAGCCGTCGCCGTTTTGATTAGGTCCCAATTGTCCTGTATAAAGGCATCATTAAAGATGCCGACCACTGTGCCCGCCCGATTGTCGATGTAATCGGATTCTGCTGAGGCGCGGAGGGGCGAAGAAACACTGTAGTGACGCCAAGCCATGCGGCGGGCAACAGTGTTGATGAAACTCTTCTCATCCTCCAGCGGCATCGGGTACTTCTTATTGCGGACGAGCATTACAATGATTGCGGATTGGGCGATGTCTTCGCGGTCGGCGGCCACGCTCACGCGATTTCCCTTGGCGATCGCTTGGACGCGGTAGACGAGGCTCTGCAACTCGCCAGCGCGTTTAAGTTCGTCTTCCCAATCGGCAGTGGCCTTGAGATATGCGATTGCAACCATTCCGCCTCCTTCTGGGACCAGGGGTTCTGTGCTCTGTTCACAGAGCAAATACATTTG
>JBLHSN010000041.1:0-26770 GCA_047626195.1 Myxococcota bacterium | reverse complement strand
TGTGGCCGTAGTGCTTGCCGGCCAAGGGAGCATGCCGTCGTTCTCGCTGTCCTTTGACCGGTACGATGCACGCAGGGTCTGGCGGCACATGCAGCGCGTTGCTACGAGCGACATCCCGGACACGGACACCGACGCGGACGCCGAACCCGACACCCAAGAGGCCGCCCCATGAGCATGCCCGTCATTGCAGAGGGGAGCGCCCTGAGCGCCGCGATTCTGGGCCTCCTTCAGGGGCTGACCGAGTTTCTGCCTGTGAGTAGCAGCGGCCACTTGGTGCTGTTTCAGCAATTCCTGACCGTCTCTGGTGATGAGGTCCTCTTCGACCTCGTCCTTCATCTCGGCACGCTGTTGCCGGTGTTGTTCTTCTATCGAAAGGAGGTCCAGACGCTCATTACGGACCCTATCTCTGGAGAAGGGCCGTTCATGGAACGCCCGGGCGTGCGGATGCTTGGGCTGTTGATTCTGGCGACGATTCCGACCGCGATCATCGGATTGGCGCTCGAAGACTATTTTGAAGCCCTGTTTTCGCGGCCTGCGGCGCTGGCCATCACGTTCACGATTACTGGCATCCTGCTGTTCTCCACACGCTACTTTAGCGATGGCGTCGACGGAATTGGAAAGATGAAGCCCTGGCAGGCGATAGTCCTCGGCATTGCGCAAGGGGCTGCGATCACGCCAGGAATCTCCCGTTCCGGAACGACCATCGCGGTCGCTCTGTTTCTGGGGCTCAAGCGCGAAGACGCGGCTCGCTTCTCATTTCTTATGAGTGTCCCCGCAATTCTCGGGGCTGTCGTTCTGAAGCTGTCCAGACTCGACGCCGCCGCTGCGGGGGCCCTCGACCCCATGTCGTTGGCCGTCGGCTTCCTAGTGGCACTGGTCAGCGGCTACTTCGCTCTGGTGCTCCTAGTCGGCTTGGTCAAACGAGGTGGCCTGCCGTACTTCGCGTTCTACTGTTGGTTGGCAGCTATTGCGGCGTTTGTCATCTCGATGGTTCGATGAACGCTTGCCGTCTCAATTCCGCGGGTTAAATCGTCCTCGGTGAAGGCATATAGCTCAGCTGGTAGAGCAGCGGATTCCAAATCCGCAGGTCCCGGGTTCGAGCCCTGGTGTGCCTGCCACCCCCCTTTAGTCGCGTCGAGATCTATTCGGTCTCCGCCGTCAACAGTCCTTGGTCCTCGCGGACCAGGGGCTCTGTTGTGCGCCTCGTTGAATGCTATCAGGGCTGCGGTGCTAGGCTAGTCGTCTGGGCCGTCATCAGAAGCGCGTTGTGCGCCCCCGGGTACGAAAGCCTACCGGCACGCCGTTGTTGTCAGCCTGCGTGACGGTGGTGGCCCACCAAGCATTGATCTGCACCCAGTCGTCGGTACCAACGGCGTTGAGCAATCTAGCGCCGATGTCGTAAAGGGAAGGTTCCTGGCTAAGGACGGCTAGGACCTCCGGCTGCAGTTCCGCTTGCACGTGAACAGGTCGAGTCGTTGCACCAAACGTAGGCCAAGTGCGGTCGCGACGTTCGTGGTCCGTGTGAAACAACCGAAGGCGGTCGATGGTGAGCCACGAGAACCATGACACGTCAAACGTCAGGGTGATTCGGTCAACGCGCGTTCCGATGCGTTGCCAACCTAGTCTTGGGTCTTTGACGGTTAGGGTAAATGCAGGGTGCAGCAGGTCTATTTTGCCTGGGACGATGATTTCGTTAGGGGAGTTTCCGGTCAATTGAGATCCGCCTTGAACTTTAGAAGACGGCTGATGTTGTCGAATTTGACGTAGAGGGCAGGGACGGTCGTCGGGCCCGATGACTTGAGATCGCTGACCTTTGTGCCGGCTTTAGGCTTGATTTTCGCATTCGTGCTGTACTCAAAGGATTGAGCTCTGGTGATTTCGACAGTCAGCGAGAATTTTCCGTTGGTCTCGGTAATAGTGATGGCCAGCTTTTGGGTGAAGTCGCCTTTGAGGCCTTGAATGTTCTTGCCCATCCCTTCGATGGCTTGAGTGTCTGCTGACACGAGGGTTGGGATGTTCGCCGAAGTGAGGGTCAACGCATCCGCAACGGACTGAACGGATTGGGCGTTGCCCTGACCCGCCAAGAGCATCGCAACGTTTGTACCGGCGTCCACTACTGTGGTTGCTGTGTCAACGACGCTCTGTGTGTACTTGGAGTCGTACATCGCCTTGAGCATGTCTTTGGCGTTGACTTTGTGACTGGCGGACAGCTTGAGCGACCGCTTGGTTGCTTTGCCGCTTGTGATGGTCTCCGAGTACAGGGCATCTGCGGAGAGACCACCAGGAACGCTGAATCCACCGCCTACGGACAAGATACTGATCGACTCCTTTTTGAGTCCGCCATGGTCGTCGGCAGACAGTCGTTTTCCTGATTTATATCCAGCTTTTGCGTTGATCGAGTCGCTGGTGGATGGAGCAGACCCTAAAGAGACGCCACCGGATACTTCGGCGCCCCAGCCGTACTCAATGTAGTCGTCGTCATCCATGTTGCCGACGACAGACGCCTTGAATCCACCCCCCCAGAGAAAGTCCGCAGCATCGTTGCTCACGGCGGCGACCGCTTCGCGCATAGATAGCGAGAGCAGCGCTAGGCACTCTCGACCGCTGTCACCGTTTAATGTCAGATATCCGTGTAACTTGGCCTTGATCCATGCCTCTGCGATGAGCATGCCCACTTCGGCCTCGGCGAACGCGGCAACTTCGATACCGAGCTTGATGCCGTTGCTGTCCGTGCGCTGCCCGGAGAGCTTCAGTGAGGCGCCGACCGTGGCGATACCGCCGCCCAATGGGATCTTGAACCCGATCTCGATGGCCTTGGAGTCGCCTTTGCTTGGCAACAGACCGTCGATAATTCCGCCGAACGTGTCTGCGAGGTCGTCCATGCCAGTCATGTTCTTGGCTTTGTAGACGGCCTTCTCCATAGTGGCCTGTTGCTGGGTGGCGTTGGCATTCTCGGCGTGCTTTTGTTGCTCCGCGTTTCGCTCAAAGCCGAAGTGCTTCCACACGCGCTCGCGTGTTCCATCTCCGTATTTTCCGTCCGCGGTGAGATTGCGCTCGCCGGGAAGCAGGGGGTAGGTCTTGTTGAGGCCCTCTTGGGCTTTAGCAACTAGCTGCGCGAACTCAACCCCAGTTGTACCCAGCTGCTTGTACTCGTTGTACACCGGTATTTGGGCTGATCCACTGCCGGTACCCACCTTGCTCATCCGATTGAGATCCGCTTGAAATCCGAACTTGGCGTGTACCTTCGCGCTCTGGTTGTACCCCACGGCATCGCGCACCCAGCCTGGCGCTTTGGCGAGTGCGTCTTCGGCGGGCTTTGAGTCCACTGCGTTGTCGGGAATAGCGTCAAGCGGTGTTGCCGGCCGTTTCATGGCGAAATCCATCATGCGCATGTGGGTTTCGGCACCATAAAGGCCGTCTTCAGTTAGTTTTAGCGAACCGGGTGGGTGGACAAGCACCTGGTTCAGTTGGACTTGGCAGGCTTTGACGAAGTTGGCGAAAGCGAGGCCGAATTTTCCATGCGCTCGCAGCTCCTTCATGGACCAAAGCTTCATATTGAGATTGTTGGTTAGATCCTCCATGTTGTTGAGGATGACGCCAACAGTGTAGTGAGAGTGGATGTTTTTCGCGGCATTCCAGTCGCGTGCTGCCGCGGCCCACTTGGGCGGGTCATCCTCCCAGGGATTGGTGTCGGTGAGGCCGTGTTTCAGAGCGAACTGCTCTGAGCGGGACAGCTTGTCTTTGAGCGGCTCGCCATCGCGCTGTTGGTCGTGACTGGATGGCTTGGACGTCGTTGTTGCGTCGTGCTGGGTGTTTAGATCGGACATGGCTCAGCCTGTGCCGCCCAATACGCGATTTTGCGAGTGTTGCGACGGTCCTGCTCGCAGGCTTTTCGCCTTCCGGCCAGGTCCTACGGCATGCTTGTGGCGCCGGTCTAGCTTCTTGTCCCAGTCAGCCGAGTTGATGTCGGCGCTGAACGCTTTTACGAGCTTGGCGTTCACCGAATTGACGAAGATCTTGGAAAATTCCGCATCTTGCACCGGAAGGGGGCCGGTGAAACCGCGACTGACGACGCCGTTTCCGCAGGCTGTCACAAGAGCGTTGGCTACCGTCTTTATTTTGGCTTTAGCGTCGTTGACACTTGGCTGGCTGACGACAGGCAACGAGCCAGCCCAGGCGAAGGCGCCGGAGATGTCGACCATGCCGTCAGACACATGCGTCCTGTTCAACGGTGTGTGCGTCCACATGTTGCCCATGATGGGCTGCAGTGAGGCGCGCGAGCGGGAGGCGTCGAGGCCGCGGAAGTGAACCCTCTTGGAGTCGGTGTCGTCGGCCGTCCAACCTGGGGTGGCGACTGCAGTAACGGCGGCGAGCGCCATGTTGGCGGCTTGCCTTGCCTTGGCCTCATAAATGGACGGGTCTCGTGCCACGTACGACTCTTCTCGGTGGACATTCGCGCCGCCGGTATTCTCGCCCGTTTGCACCTTGCACAGCACATCGCAGCGGGTCCCGTCTTGTGCGAACATCCCACCGAGCTGTGGGTTGGGCGCAGCCGCCAAACGACACACCAACAGTATGCCGTTGTTGGCGGCCTTCACTCGAATGACACGGGAATCGTCGAACGAGCGCACACCGTTATCGGCCTTCTTCGGGTAGCCTTGAAGGATGAAGCTGCCAGAGCCTTTGCCTGCGATTGAGACACCGTCGTCGACGAAGGGGTCTCGCCCCGCTTTGTCGATGGGGATCCCTTCTGTAAGTCCGTAGGTATCGCGCACGGCTCGGCAGGTGAAGGCTTGACGGTTGCCGACTGCTGGCTGGTTCTTTGCGAAGGTTCCGGAGTGGAGCTTTCCAAGCGAGATATCATACTCGTACCAGGTGTTTCGCTGAAAACGGTACCGCGTCAGGCCTTCGCGGGGAGCGTCCGACTCTTGGGTCTGTAGTCCCACATCGCATGTGGAGGCGTCCAAGATGGCAGGCAAATTGGTCTCAGTCGTGTCGGACTTGGGCTTGTGCATCTTGGCGGGGACAGAGGGGTCGTCTCCTAGACTCTCTCCATCGGTATCCTGCAGGGAGTCGGTATTCGATCCGAACGCTGCCGAGGCGGTAGCTGACCGTGTTGCAGTGGTGACGGACATGGGGCTCTCCTGGTCTTCGCAGGATGCTCACGACATCACGGCGCGTCGTCCCCCCAAACTCCCCCCTTTACCCGCGAACGGTGAGCTCATCCTCTGGCGCTAAGACGAGCTCGACCTGACCGGCTTGTGTGCGAACGAGGTCTGTTCGAACACCCGCAATGGCCAGCTTTCTCCGCAGCGACGACAAGCCTCGGTCCCACCGACGCCGCAGCTTGTCGCGTTCGGTGATGTGAATCCAGACTTCGTTGGCTGCGACCTCCCAGTGTACGGGCCCTCCAAACTCGGCGAGCGTGGTGACGATTCGCGCGGCGATTCCCGAGAACCGCGCGATGGGGTGAGCGGGTCTGTGGATCAAGACACTGTCGTACTGGGCTTCGATGTGCAGCGGCCGAGCGCGGCCAGCACCAGTGGTCTCAGCGACCGTAGCCGCCTGAAGCGATGTATGGCGAAGGCACAGAAGCACGCCTGCCACAACGACCGGGGTGTCGATGTCGATTGCCATTGGAGGGGCGTGGCCTGCGCGGGCGAACCACTGCTCGCCACTATTCCAAACCGTGGCGACGGCTTTGGGGTGTTCACGACCCGCAGTCATCTCATTGGCGAGTACGCTGACCACGTCGGTCAGCAGCGAATGAGTGTGACTGCCCACTTGTAGCTCTACCAAGTGGTCAGGCACGATGACGTCGAGTACGTCCAGGTGAATCCCGGGTCCGAACTCGATTCGTTGTCCGGCAGTCAAGGAGACCGCACGAACCTGGGTGCCGTACAACCGGAGGCTGCCGCGGAGAGGAAGTAAGGTCAGGGCACCGTCGCGCAGTGATAAATATGCATGTAACTCGCTAATGGCAGGGTCATTGAGGCATAGATCAGCCGACCAAAGGCGTCCGATGACGTCTCCTGCGGACAGCGTGATGCGTCGTTCGTTGTATTGAACGACCACATGGAGCTGACTCACGGGTTCTCCAACGCTTGGCAGAGATGAGCGGGTGCCCACACCGATTCGGCACTTGGGTAGGGGACGACGGGGACGGCCTGTTGAGAGTCCTGGCAGATGCGTATGTTGGTCAAGCCGCCAGCAGCCTGAATCGTGGAGAGTGTCTCGACGAGTTCAGCGGTGCGCCACTGGATGCGGATGCCCTGGGTATCTAGGGTGACTGGGCCCCCCTCGGCCTGCCATCGAACATCCACCGGATGGCGGTGGGCTGTACGGATACTGAGATGCTCTCCATTGGAGTCGAAGACCGTCAGGCCGCCGCTGTCGTCGCCAACGGCCAAGTAGTCGCCGCTTGGAGACCATGCGATGCTCGAAATCCGTGCGCCAATCTCGGCGCTCCAGGCCCGTTGTTCGGCGTCAAAGACGTGAACGGTGCCGTGCCACCCACCGACTGCAATGCGGTCATTGTGCCGGTCGATAGCGTTCACAGAACCTTCAATTGGGCCCAAGACTCGGTGTACGACCGGGGCGTCTCCCTGCCACACCAAAGTGTGTCCGGACCAGGTTCCAACCAGACCGCCACCGTCCGGCTGCGGGGCCATGAACGCCACGCCTACGGCATCATTGACGTCGTGAGATAGCGGGGTCACCGTCAGCGAAGCATTCATGCGGGACACGACAGCGGTCTCGTCGCGCCCTGTGGCAAGCCACAGCGTATCGCCGGATGGGCTTGGCTCGACAAGCTCGAGCTGTTCCAGGGTTCTAAGAAGCTCCTCATCTCCCCGGTGTACCAGCAGACCTAGGCTCGTGACCTCGACCAGCTGTTCTTTCAGAAGCACAGGAGTGGCTCGTGGCCAGACCCTCCCAGCATGGGTTCCACTGTGTAGGACGACACCGTCAATCAACGCGTACAGGCCTGTTCGACCCATTGCCGCAACGCCGGAGCCTTGGTCGCCGCTGACCAGGAGGGCCTCCTCCGGTAGTACAGCGACTTCATGGACGGCATCGCCGATTGTGCGCAGCACGCGAGCGCCGTCTGCCCAAACGACATCGGTCGACGTACCCAGCCATGAACCGTTCCGCGCTTGTCGTCGACTCAGCTCACCGGTGACGCTGCGTGATGCGGGCCATGCCGAGGCACCACCGCCGAGTCCACTGGCTGCGAGTAGGCCGGTTGTTGACTCGGATACGGCAAGGATACGGCCGTCAGCACCGGAATGTGAGGTGACCAGATCGCCATTGTGACGTTGCACCCTCCCGTCACGAAGACCGACGACAAGCGGTACGGTATGACCACGGCCCCACTGAACTAGACCAGGGATGTGAGAGACGTGACCGGACGGCCCGTGGATTGTCCAGCCGCTGGTTGGCGTTCGGCCAACGAATAGCCCAGCGTCGGACAGCGACGCAAAGAGCTCCAGCGGCTCTGGACTTGGGCGAAACCAGGCTTCTGTACCATCCACAGCGATGAACTTTACGGCCCCGTCTTGTGGAAAGTACAAGCCGTCTTGTGTGGCCGTGGCATCGAAGGTGTGCACGCCTTCGTAGAGTTGGCTTCGCCCGTCGAAGAAGTCCACTTGGAGGCCGGCTTCAGTGGGGTGCATCCAATAGTTATCTCCGCAACCCGTCCATTGATGGGTCTCGGTACCCAGAGGCATACGTGTTGTGTCTGCTCGCCCATCCACGCCCCAATCGGGGGCTTTGAGAATGGTGATCTTGGATTTTCCTTCCGCATTGACCGTTGTGACGCATGCACGTTCACCACTGGCTGTACCCATGACCGTGATGACCGTGTCAGCGATAGAGGCGAGCGGCCTACCCTCTGGCAGGCTGCGCACCACAACATGGCTGTCACTCCCGCCTAAGTACGCATCGGGACCGACGATGAGCCAGGTACCTGCTAGGTTACTGCGAGCTTGGGTGGGGACGCGCATCCCGAGATTAAACGAGCCAAGAGCCTGACCTGAAGATGATTCCCACACGGTGACATGGCCCTCTGCAGACGCGGCGATGACGCGACTCTCGGCGGCGATAACGGATGTGTACGGAGTCTCGGCAGCGGGGAAGTGCCAAGCCGCGCCTCCTTCGTCAATGCGCTCAGCGATCCAGCGTGGGTTCAGCGTGTCTGTTTCTCGAAGCGTTGCTGCGGCTCGCGCGTGGGCAATCGCATGGCTCGGGTGGGTGTCGGCGCGTTCGGCCAAGAGGTCGTGCTGAGTGGCCTGCAGCTGTTGGTCCAGCGCACCCTTAGCAAGCCAAGAGTAGCTGGCTCCTGCGATTCCTAGGCAAGCGATACCCATGATGGGCAGTGTGAGAGACCTAGAAGAAACCGGGTTCTGACTCGGAGACACATCGGGGACGGCCAATAGAGCGAGGACAGCACCAGCATCTAGTGGACGAGCCTTTGGGTCGGGACTCAAGCAGCGTAGAACCACCTCACCGGCCGGCTCCCGAAGTAAGGCGGGCGTTCTGTCAAAGGTGCCGTTGCGCATGGCCCGTACCACGGCCGAAGGGTCTTGGTCCGCGAATGGGTGGCGGCCCGTCAATATCTCGAAACCGAGAATACCCAGTGAGAACACGTCGGTAGCGGTGCCTGCGGTGCCTTGTTGACCGAATTGCTCGGGCGCCGCGTAGCCGAAAGTGCCCATGAATCCCATGCCAGTGAGGTTCGACCTCACACCGGGCGTGGCGGTGGCCAAGCCGAAGTCTGCGACCCGGGGGGTCGGGGGGGATGTGGTGGTGTCCAACAGCACATTTGCTGGCTTGAGATCTCGGTGGACCACCCCTGCAGCGTGGGCGGCGGCGACCCCAGCTACGATGCCGGTCCACAGAGCGATGGCATCGTCTCGTTCCGGGTGTGCCTGGCGTAAGAAATCGTCTAGTGTTGGACCGTCCACCCGGTCGAGGATCAGCGCGGGTCGCGTGCTGCCATCGGGTGCAGTGATGTCAATGACGTCATGAATGGCAACGACGTTCGGGTGGTGCAGCTGGGCGAGTAGAGTGCCTTCGCGGACCAGTCGGGTCGCCAGGCTCGAGTCGGACATGTTGACGACTTTCATCGCGCGGTCAACACCCAGGGAGGTGTGCCGAACCGCATACACCACTCCGGCAGCCCCGATGCCGAGGGTGCCGACGATCTGATACCGGTCGACGACGGTGCCCATCAACAAGTGGCAATCGGACATACCTTGCACGAAACTCCCCACTGCAGGACCTTATCAGACTCTCAGCCCGTTCCCGCTAGATGACATGCCCAACCATGTGTTTTCCGCTTGTGTGATGCGCTGAGGTTGATACAGACTTGAAGGCAAGGACGGAGGGTGATTGTTCCGTGTATTGGTCATAGCCGGTGTGGTTGCCTTGGTCAGCGCTTGTCGAACCTTCGACGACCAGCATATCCGCAACACGGAATGCCAGTGTCGGGTGCAGGTACCGTGGGATTGGGGAGTGGAGGAGTCGCGCACGTCGGGTCGCGTGCTCTTCGACACCGGACTTGTCTCGCACACCACTGCGTCGGTGCAGTGGATTTCAAAGAGGGACAGGCCGAAGACCCGATCCCTGTCGGATAGGCTGGACGGGTCATTCGGCAGGTATGGCGCCAGAGAAGCGGGTGTGCTCATCGAGGATAGTTCGTTGTATTCGGAGGTAGATGGCTATCTCACGGTGCAGCGCAATGGCCAGACCTACAACGGCGACGTCAAGAGGGTTCGGGTCATCGACATGCCGGATGCGTGGCTTGTTGCCGAGGTCAGCGGTGAGTCGGAGGATGAGGTTCGCGATGACTTTTACCTGCTGACCCGCAACCTTCATCGTGGCATTGCTTCTGTGTCGGGCTCATGGGAACGGTTTCAAGGCGTCAGCTCGGTTCGACCCGCATTGAGCCTACCGTCCATCGAGCGCCTCGGACACCGTTGGGAAGCGGCCCAGACGACGGATTCTGGGGCGTCACTTTGTTTTGCTAGCCCACAGACTGTGGTCGAGATGGAACCGGAGACAGGCTGTTCCACGCGTATCCACGTATTTGGTGCGTCCGAGGTGGGGGCTGTGCTGATTTGGGTACCTCGTCTTGGCGAGCGGATAACGGCTGCGACAATGGCACCGTTTACGTCCGCGGGAGCCACGGTGGTGGCCTTAGAGTTTGTTGGCGACATGGATTGGGCCAGTGTGCTGGGGCCGCGGCTGGACGACGTCATGCTTGCCATAGACAGCGTTCCGTTGGCTCTCGATGTAGAACAGCGACCGCTGTACCTAGGCGGAGAGGGGGCAGGAGGCGGAGTCGCGTTGATGGCGGCTGTAGAGCGGCCAACCCTGGCCGGAGTGGTTCTCTTGGACCCGTTGGTGGACGTAGGTCCGGATGCGACTCTGGCTGAAGACGTCTCTGCGCGGATGGCGAGCCTCGATGAACGGTCCGAGCGCTTCGCGCTTCGCTCAGCCATTCGCTACGCATCCGGATTGTTGGTGCCAACTTTGGTAGTGACCGCTGAGTGGTCGATCGGCGGTATCGATGGAGAACGACTTGATGCGTCTGCATACACAACCAACGCACCTCTGGTGGTTCACCGCATTCCGCAGACGGATGCCACAACACTCAGGCGGTACGCGTTCGACGCTTTTTCATTGGCTCTTTCGGCGCATCCGGAGCCGGTCACCAACGCGCTGGATGCCGAACAGGTGCAGCGGTTGGGGCACACTGCTGGAGTGGCCTACCGTCAGAGGCTGAAGCAGGATTTGCTGACCCAAATGGCGCCAATACTTCGGGTTGGTCAGGAGTATGATTGGACGGTGCGTACCCGTGTCTCAGACGCAATGACAGGTCTTCTCTCGCGCCCTCACCTGTCTGATTTGATGCACGATGTTGTGGTCGAAGCCACCGTTGCAAAAGAGCGTTCCGAAGTGGCCTGGCCTCAGGTCACCGATTTCGACCGTCTGCAGACCGCATTCGTCCAAGCAGACCGGCGTGGAGTTTATGGACCCTCCACCCCGGAAGACTGCGAATACCACGGGCTTGCAGAGGCGATGCATTTGTACGAAGCCGCAGACCAGGCGGCACGTGTGGGGGTTGCCTTTTACCATGTACCAGCGGTAGAGCGTGCGCTGGCAGGGGGGCCACTGCGTGTCGAGGTGCGGGCGCCGTCGACGAAAACGGCTGACCGTCTTGCGGTGCTGGCCATTCTCACGGAGGAGCTTGCCAACGCCGGACTGACGGCGACCAAGGTTCCGGGTTTGGAAGCCGTAGACATTGCGATGCAGTGGCAGCGCAGGCTTAACGATGACTTCTGGGATGACTAGCCACCCGCATGAATACGCAAACCCACGCCATCTTCAACCTCGCGGTCCTCGGTACAGCGCGTCGTCCGGAGCTCATCCTGCCCATTCTTGTGGGTGGGGTGCTTCCCGACATTTGCATGTTCGGGTTCTACGCCGTGCAGAAGATTCTCGGCACTCCGGAAGCCACCATTTGGGGCTTGTCGTACTTTCAGCCGCGCTGGCAAGCGTTCTTCAACGCCTTCAACAGCTTTCCGCTCATCACGGCTCTGCTGTTGGTCGCGGTCGTCGCCAATTGGCCTCGCGTCACCGCATTGCTAGCCAGCATGGAGCTGCATTGTCTGGGCGACATCTTCCTGCACCATGATGATGGTCATGGGCACTTCTGGCCGCTGTCGTCCTGGCACTTCGAGAGCCCAGTATCTTACTGGGACCCAGAGCATTATGGGCTGTTCTGGATTCCGATTGAGCTCGTGCTGTACGCGGGTTGTCTGGCCGTGCTCTGGCGACGCCACCCCTCTCGTCGTGCACGGGTCGGAGTGGGACTGGCGGCCGCTATTCCGCCGATGTTCATCACTTTCGTGTTGACCGTTTGGCTCATCCAATAGGACACGAATGTCGGGATTTTCTCACTGTGGGACTCCCAAAGGTGAAGAATAGAGCAGGTATGGGCCTTGCATCGGCCGCCGTGGAGGTAGCAATGCGACAGCTTATGATGTGCGTGATTCCGGTCTTGGCATTGGGATGCGAAGGAACGTTCGGCATCTGGGACGAATTCAGCTGTACGACTGACATTCGCTACTCGGTGTCGGTGTCTGTTGACGATGACGCGGACGGCCCAGTTTCTGAAGCCACTGTTGAGTACACCGTCGACGCTGGAGCCGCTGTTGCCTGTGAAGAAGGAGCGGCTGGAGTGTATGCGTGTGGCGAAGAGATGGAGGGCGACATCACCGTGCGTGCCACCGCCGACAGCTTTGGAGCGGATGAGGAAACGGTGACAGTGTTGGCCGATGAGTGCCACGTCATAGGCGAATCTGTGACGCTCATCCTACCCATTCAAGACTGACACGTCGTCAGTCGGTGAGCCACGACGGTGCCCGCCGCTGTGCAAAGGCTGCGGCACCCTCGAGGGCTTCTCCGGTCATCACAGCGGCAATGCCGGCAGCCCGCTCGGCGGCACGTGTCCGGGTGCTGTTGGCATGTCCGAGGCCCCGCACGTAGGTCAATGTGGCGGCGAGCGCGCCAGGCCCGGACACACGAGTCTGTTCGGCGAGTGCCAGCGCGCTCTTCAGCGCATCACCGGCATCGCAGATACGGTCGAGAATGCCCCACGTGTGCGCTGTCGCCTGGTCAATGGTGCGCGACGTGGTGATGAGGTCGAGCGTGCGAGCGGGGCCAATGAGCGCGTGCAGACGTCGGGCGCCACCCACGTCAGGGCACAGACCGACCTTTGTCTCGGGCAGCGCATAAACCGAGCCGTGAGCACCGACGCGTAGATCACAGGCAAGAGCGAGCTCGAGTCCCGAGCCAACGCACACCCCTTCGATGGCTGCGATGACCGGGCAGGGTAGCTCGGTAAACGCGCCTACTTGAGCATTGAGCCAGTCGATGGTCTCACCCACGCTGTGTTCGTCGCGCGTTTGCATGGCTAGAGCCAACGTTCCGAGCAGAGGATTGCCCATCGACAGGTCCATACCCGCCGAGAAGTGTCCACCATCGCCCGTTACGACCACGGCGCGTGGTGATTCTCCGGCAACGCCTCGCGCGGCATTGCCCATGGCTTCCCACAGGTCGCGGTGCATCGCGTTTCGCTTATTGGCCCGGTTTAAGGTCAACACGGCGGTCTTTCCGTGCCAAGTAGTGGTGACGAGCGACATGCGCAATTCCTAGTGGATGAGGCCCGCATCTCGAAGCGATTTGGCGTTCGTGCGGGTCCAAGTTGGGGAGTAGCCAAACAGGTCCAGAGCGTTTTTCCGCCCCAGCCGGTCGTTCAGAATCTCAAAATGCTCGAGCCGCAGTAGGGCTGGATGGCCGACTCCAACGGCATGTGAGAGCTCTAGCATCTCTTTGCGGAGTGTCTTCACATAGTTGGCGAAGCGTGCGGCTTTTAGCGTGGGGTCCAGGCCGCGTACGAGCCACGGCTTGTTTGTAGCGACGCCAGTCGGACAGTGGCCGGTGTGGCACTTTTGGGCTTGGATGCAGCCGATCGACAACATGGCTTCACGGGCAACCGCAATCATGTCGCAGCCCATGGCCATCGCCAACAAGCCGGGAATTGGAAAGCCGAGTTTTCCGGAGCCAATCCACACGATGTCATTGTGGACACCATGTTCCGCAAAGCGACGGTAAACCTCAGGAAATCCTTGCTTGAAGGGCAGGGAAACATGGTCAGCGAAGCTCATGGG
This sequence comes from Myxococcota bacterium, assembly GCA_047626195.1. GTDB lineage: Bacteria > Myxococcota_A > UBA796 > UBA796 > CAJXTB01. The sequence continues at coordinate 13,034 of JBLHSN010000041.1, read as the reverse complement.
GGCGGCGCCGGTTCCACCCTCTCCGCCGTCGATCTGAATGTGGTCCACGCTTCGGTTGGTGGTGTCGATGAGCTGTGCGAGGTCGTCCCAGAAGTCGGTCTGGCCCACAGCAGACTTGATGCCCACGGGTAGGCCGGTCTGTTCGGCGAGCATCTCGACAAAGTCGAGCAGACTGCTGGCATCGTTGAAGGCGCTGTGATGGGCGGGGCTGTACACGGTCTCACCGAGTGGTACGCCGCGAATATCAGCGATTTCTCGGGTTACCTTTGAACCGGGCAAGACACCGCCCTTTCCTGGCTTTGCGCCCTGAGATAGCTTGACTTCTAAGGCACGAATATTGAATCGTTCAACGCGGTCCTTGAGCATTCCAAGGTCGAAGCTACCGTCCTTATTTCGGCAGCCAAAGTAGCCGGTGCCGATCTGCCAAATGAGCCCGCCACCGTGGTCGTGGTGCGGCGCGATGCCACCTTCTCCGGTGTTCTGCAGGCAGCCAGCGAGATTGGCGCCGGTGTTGATGGCTCGGACGGCGGCATGGGACAGCGAGCCGTACGACATGGCCGATGTGTTGATGATGGACTCAGGCCGGAACGCGTGTCGACGCTCCCGCGCGCCACCGAGTACTTTCGCGCAGGACACCACATCGCTGTCACCTCCGTATGCGTAGGGAAACGTGGCGTGGCGCAGGATGACGTAGTTGGGTGAGCCTTCGACATCATTGTCGGTACCAAAGCCAGCAAGACTATTTTGCCCTTTGGCAGAAGCGTATACCCATGTTCGTTCGTCTCGCGAGAACGGGAGTTCTTCATCGTTCATCGCCACGAAATACTGCCGCATCTCAGGACCGAAGCGTTCGAGCAGGTAGCGCATGCGTCCGACGACGGGGAAGTTCCGCAGGATGGTGTGTTTCTTCTGCGTGATGTCGTGCAGCGCCACTATGCTGACGAACACGACGATGGCGACCACTCCAGCGGTAAGGAAAACCCAGCCCACATGACCTCCGATGCGGGCTTGACCCTGCGACTCCCGCACTCTACCAGCGGCGTGTGTTGCACCGGGACCGCCGTAGTGGCATGACGACCGCCACCACCGGAGTACGCCTTGCCGACCTACTGGGACTACCTGAAGCTCGATTCACTATTGGAACTGCAATCAGGGCTGGACGAGACGGGAGACCCCGAGCTCCCTGACGAACTTCACTTCATCGTGGTGCATCAAGTCTATGAGCTCTGGTTCAAGCTGACCCTACGCTCCCTGCGTCATGGTCGAGATGCGCTGCTGAAGCCAACCGTTGACGAAGAGATGGTGCCGGTTGTCGCCCACCATCTACGCCGTGCAGTGAGCATTTTTAACCTTGGTGTTGCGCAGTTTGAGGTCATGGAGACCCTTCAGCCACAGGATTTCCTCGCGTTTCGCGACAAGCTCACCGGCAGTTCTGGATTTCAGAGCTTCCAGATGCGCGAGATTGAGATCGTGCTTGGCTTGGAGGCTGCAGAGCGTATTCGCTACGGAAAGGTCGACCCCCTCGAACACATTCGGTCGATTGGCGAAGACACCCCGGCGACCCGACTGGCACGGCACCGTATTGAGACGGCGAGTGCGGAGCCGTCTGTGCGCGAGGCCTTGCAGGGCTGGTTGTACCGAACCCCCATTCAAGGGAGCACGCCGGATAAGCCGGATGATGCCGCGCGGGTCGCGGAGTTTGTTGAGAGCTACCTGATTGCCTTGGATACCCACAACCGCAGAGGTCAGGATAAGCTGATCAAGGCATTTGGCGACCGCAATCAGGACGAAGTGGAGAAGCGCTTCCGCGGCATTATCACCACGGCTCGCAACTACTTGAACGCCGTCGACGTAGACGAAGACGAGCGTCCAGTGCGTCGTCGGGCCCGTGCGGCCATTCTCTTTATCGAGTCGTACCGAGACCTTCCACTGCTGTCATGGCCCCGTTTGCTGCTCGACGTTGTTGTGCAGCTCGAAGAACAGCTTGTCTTGTGGCGAGCCCGGCACGCCCGCATGGTGGAGCGCTTGATCGGACACCGTCCGGGAACGGGTGGGTCTGCCGGTGTTGCCTATCTAGATCAGACGGCGTCTTACCGGATCTTCAAGGATCTATGGGCCACACGCACGCTGATGTTGCCAAAATCAGCACTGCCAGACCTCATCGATGCAGAGCTGTACGGCTACCACGAGCCCAGTTAGGCGGCGTCTTCGCAGCCATCGCTTTGACTTGAATCTCTGTGAGTTTCAGTCGCCTGCAGACACAGAGTCTGTCGACCGCCTCTAGACTGCACTACGGTAGGACTGATGTTTCGCGAACGACTGACATGGCTGCGTGTATTTCACCTGGGCTCCGATGTGGTGGCCTTGGTCGGTGCGCTTGTTGCTATCGCCTTTCTTCGTGGGCAAGTGGGGGCATGGTGGCCCTTTGACGTAGTTCCTGGACAACAGATACTGCAAAAGGTCGCGGTGTCCGACCAGCTGTCGCTGACGTGGATGCTGGTACCTGCATGGCTGGTTGTTCTCGGATGGCGCGGCCGCTACCGTCGTCTGCCGCTCGGTGCGGACTCCGCGCGCTGGATGTCTCTGTTGTGGAGCTCATTGCTGGCGATGCTCGCATTTGTAGGGCTGGTTTTTCTCCTGCGCGTAGACACCGTCTCCCGTACCGTTGTCACCGGATTTGCTCTGGGTGCCATCCCTGCGCTGTGGCTTTCTCAGCGGCTGGCTCTGTCGGTCGCCCGGCGTTTCGGCCAGTCACTGCGGCTACGCATCATTGGTCCTGCTGCGGATGCAGGGCCGTTGCTTCAGGCACTTGCCGCGCATTCCGAGTGGGGTGTCGAGGTCATTGGACGAGAGGACGCTCCGGGTCCCGGAGTGGCCGATGATGTTGACGAGGTAGTGGTTGTGGGGGCTTTGCCGTCCGCAGACCTCGCCGCACTTGCCGCTAGCTGTGAAGAGGTGGGGGTACCGCTCTCGGTTCAGGCAAACTTCCTCGGTACTCGTATCGCCCGGGCCACTATCCGTGACCTAGATGGTACCGCTCTGCTCACGTTTACGACGACCCCTACGCGCAGCGCTGAGATGGCTGTAAAGCGCGGTCTAGACGTAGTTGGTGCTGGACTGGGGCTGCTTTTCTTCGCTCCACTGTTCGCGCTGTTGGCGGTGTGCGTTCGCTTGGATGATGGCGGGCCGGTGTTCTACGTCCAACAGCGGGTCGGTCGGTATGGTCGACGTTTCCGCATGCTCAAGCTGCGAACAATGGGCGTAGGGGCTGATGCACAGCGAGCGGCTCTTGCGAGTCGAAGCGATGTTGAGGGACCGGCGTTCAAGATGGACAACGACCCGCGAATTACCCGTGTCGGACGGTTTCTGCGCCGGAGTAGTCTGGATGAACTTCCGCAGCTGGTTCACGTGTTGCGAGGCGAAATGAGTCTTGTCGGCCCCCGTCCACCACTGCCGGAGGAAGTCGATCAATACGCACGCTGGCAGCGGCGTCGGCTGTCTATGCGTCCCGGTCTAACGGGCCTGTGGCAGGTCACCGCACGCGATGAACCCGATGTCGCACGCTGGATTGCCCTGGACTTGCAGTACATCGACCAGTGGTCGCTTGCCGGGGACCTCCAGCTGCTCTTGCGCACCGTTCCAGCCGTACTCTCCGGTCGGGGTGCGCGGTGATTTGGCTTATGACACTCGCGCTGGCGTCGGACCTTGAGATAGTGGACGCCGGGCTCGATGAGATCAGCGGTATCGAGACCCGTTCGGCTGGTGGTTTCTGGGTTGTGGAAGACAGCGGCAACAGCTCCGCCGTGTTTGCTGTCGGACCCAATGGCGAGACGGTCGGCGCGGCCCATATCGTTGGGCAAGCCAACCGGGATTGGGAAGATTTAAGTGCGTACCGAGATGTGTCGGGGCGCCGGATGCTGCTCATCGCGGATACTGGCGATAACGACTCCGCGTACGCCGAGACATTCTTAGTTGCGATACCCGAAGACCGGGCTGAACAGGCTATTCGTTGGGGGCCGGTCGTCGCCGAGCATGTGTGGCAGCTCCGCTTGCCCTGTGGCGCGGTGGACATCGAAGCGGTGGCCGTACACCCCACACAGCGGGTGGTGTATCTCATGACAAAACGCGAGTCACCCCCGGTACTGTGGGCATTTTCGTTGGATGGGGACAATGAGGCGCACTGGATTGGTGAGGTGCCCATTCCTCCAGCCACTCTTGCGCAGCGCTCCGCCGACCTTGTCTTCGGACACACTGCGAACTGGCCGACCGCCATGGACTTCACCGAGGACGGCTCGGAGCTGATTGTTCAGACCTACACCGACGCCTGGCGGCTAGCTGTCGGCGACGATGGTGTTCCGATCACGTCATCCGTGGCGCACATGCCCGTTCCCAAGCTGCGCCAGACCGAGTCGGCGTGTGCATCGGAAGACGGCGGATGGTGGGTGACAAGCGAACATGTTCCCGCTCCGCTGGTCCGCGTTCCCCTGTCAGTGGATTGACAGCGGTAGGATGTGCGCAACCCGAGGACACCCGTTGTGAACACATCCTGGCCTGCTGCTGGTAGTTCTGAAGAAGCCGCACAGTGGAAAGCCCTTGTTGCGCGTACACCGGCTCTGTTCCGAATCTTGTCTGACGAGCGGGTGCCGCAGACCGTGGTGATTGTGCCGTCGTTGTCCATGAATCCTGCCGAGCTGGCTAAGATCAAGGGCGTTCACCACTACGAAGAGCGCATGCTGGTGAATCTGATGCTGTTGCGTCAACCCAGAACCAAGCTTGTATACGTGACGAGTCAGCAGCTGCATCCCACGGTTGTCGACTACTACTTGGCCATGCTTAGTGGTGTTCCCAGCTCGCATGCGCGTCAGCGGCTGGTGATGCTCGACTGTGCCGATGCGTCGAGCCAACCGCTATCGGAAAAAGTGCTCGCACGCCCTCGTCTGATGCAGCGTATTCAGCGTGAAATCGCCGACTTTGATCGTGCTCATATGGTGTGTTTCAACAGCACGGCGGCAGAGCGCACGCTGGCGGTACGGCTCGGGATTCCGCTGAATAGCGTCGACCCGCAGCTCAATCACCTGGGGACGAAGAGTGGATGTCGGGAGATTTTTCGGGAAGCGGATATCCTGTTGCCCGAGGGGTTTGAACGGCTGAGCACCCCGGATGACATGGCCCGGTCGCTTGCGTCGCTCAAGACCTCGGACCCCACACGACGTCGCGCTGTTGTGAAGCTAAACGAAGGCTTCTCGGGCGAAGGCAACGCGTTGTTTTACTTCGACGACGACGACAGCAGCCACAACGAGACGGAGCTCGCCAAACGCCTGTTAGACCGTCTCCCAACTGGGCTTCGGTACGAAGCGGCTACGGAGAACTGGGACAGCTTCAGCACCAAGTATGCGGAGATGCAGGGCGTGGTGGAGTCCTTCGTGGAAGGGGAAGATAAGCGCTCGCCCTCGGTCCAGTGTCGCGTGAATGCGTTGGGCCAACCTCAAGTCATCAGTACGCACGACCAAGTGCTGGGCGGGCCGAGTGGCCAAGTGTTCTTGGGGTGCACCTTTCCAGCTGCTGAAGCCTACCGGTTGGACATCCAGCGTTCCGGAGCCAAGGTCGCCCGAGTGCTTGCAGATCGTGGAGTGATTGGTCGGTTTGCCGTTGACTATGTCTCGGTGCCCGATGGACACGGTGGATTCGAGCACTACGCGATTGAAGTCAACCTGCGCAAAGGCGGTACGACACACCCTTTCCTAACGTTAAAGTTCTTGACTGCAGGGGGCCTAGACCTCGATACCGGGCTTTTTATCACGCCAAACGGGCAGCCAAAGTACTACTTTGCCACCGATACTATCCAAGAGGACCGGTACAAGGGGTTGCGCCCAGACGACCTTGTGGACATCTCGGTGTACCACCGTTTGCACTTTCACGGGCCAACGCAGCGTGGTGTGGTGTTTCACCTCATCGGAGCGCTGTCGCAGTTCGGCAAGGTCGGTATCGTCGCCATTGGCGACAACCCCCAACAGGCGAAATTCCTGTACAAACAGACGCTCCAAGTGCTCGATGAAGCAACGGGGCGCCGAGGACGCGGCCAGTGAGCGAAGAATCCCCCCAAAGCCCCATGATGCGTTGGATGCCAGTGGTGCTTCTGGTGCTTGTCGGCGCCTTATTGATGAGCATGCTGTGGCGTTCTATCCCCGTAGGCGGCGAAGACGTCACGTGGTCAGAACTCAAGACGCTCGTTGCGGAAGGCCAAATCGAGTCGCTTTTGTTTGATGGCGCGCTCGTTATCGCTACGCCGAAAGACGACAGCGCTGATGCCCCCAAGCGCTACACCACCGCACGGGTGTTGGCAGACGAGACGTTTGTTCCACTCCTAGACGCGAACGCCGTCAGCTACAAGGCAACGCCTCCGAGTGGATGTGGCGAAGCGAGCATTCTCATCCTGTTGCTGCCGATGATTGGCTTGTTCATCTTCTTCACGATGTTCAGCCGGCGGGATCCTTCCAGCGCAGGAGCAGCGGCGTTTGGTCGGTCGTCGGCCAAGCTTGCCCCGGAAGAAGGCACGGGCATTACCTTTGCGGATGTTGCGGGTGTCGAAGAAGCGGCGGCTGAACTTCGGGAGATTGTCAGCTTCCTCAAGACCCCGGAGCGGTTCACGTCTCTCGGAGGCCGCCCACCCAAGGGTGTTCTGCTGATGGGCCCACCGGGTACGGGAAAGACCTTGCTGGCCCGTGCTGTCGCTGGAGAGGCCGGTGTGCCGTTCTTCAGCATCTCGGGCTCCGCATTCGTGGAGATGTTTGTAGGCGTCGGTGCCGCACGTGTGCGTGATCTGTTCAAGACGGCTACCGAATACGCGCCGTGCATCATCTTTATCGACGAGCTTGACGCCGTTGGAAAAGCCCGTAGTGGCGGATCTGTCGGCAATGACGAGCGCGAGCAGACTCTCAACCAGCTGCTCGTGGAGATGGACGGATTCGACAACCGGAAGGGCATCATCGTGATGGCCGCAACCAACCGCCAAGAGACGCTGGATAGCGCTCTGTTGCGCCCAGGTCGGTTCGACCGGCAAGTGTCGGTGGACCGTCCAGACCTCAAGGGGCGCCTGGCGATTCTTGCAGTCCACGCCAAAAAGGTGAAGGTTTCAAAGGACTTGGACATGAACGTCATCGCCCAGTTGACTTCGGGATTCGCTGGTGCTGACCTCGCTAATGCGTTAAACGAAGCGGCTCTATTAGCCGCTCGTCGAGATGCCACGTCCATTGAACTGGAAGATGTACAAGAAGCGATTGAGCGCGTAGTCGGTGGTCTAGAGCGCAAGAGTCGTCGCTTGTCCGCTCCCGAGAAGCGGGTTGTCGCATACCACGAGTGCGGCCACGCCATCACCGCCGCAGGGAGCCCCGGTGCTATGGCCGTCCAGAAGGTCAGCATCATTCCCCGCGGTGTCGCGGCTCTTGGATATACTTGGTACAACCCCCAAGAAGACAAATACTTGAGCAGTAAGACTGACCTGTTGAACCAGATCACTGGCCTGTATGGCGGTCGCGCAGCAGAGGAAATCGTCATCGGAGATGTCACCAACGGGGCGAGCGACGACATCCGTCGGGCTACGGCGATTGCTCGTCAGATGGTCACGCGGTTTGGCATGAGCAAGCTGGGCGCTATCGAATACGCCGGCGAGCCGAACAACGCCTTGGGCATGCCGCAGGGCTTGGCGGGTGGCGCATCGTCTGCAGGAACTGCCGAGGCGGTCGAGAGTGAGGTGCGCGGTATCTTGGAGCGCTGTCACAACCGTGCCCGTCAGATCTTGCTCGACAACCGAGTCTTGCTCGAAGAGATGACGCTCCACCTTCTGGAGACGGAGGTGCTGGAGGGCGAGCTCATGGAGACGTTCTTGAGCCGGGTGACCCATGCCGACGACATGGCTGAGCGGCCCATTACAGAGACGGAAGAATTTCGCCTCTAGCCGGCAATTTCGCAGATGTTCAGTGTGTCTGCGTAGTCCTGGGCAGTGGCCCACTCGGCGATGTCTTCGCTGTACACAATTTCGTCCGTAGCGACGTCTTGGACGTACACAATCTGCCGGCCAAGATCATAGTCTGTGTCCGCGAGGAGGCGCCGACCACACTGCTCGACCAACACATCGGGACGGTCGGAGTAGTGGACGGTGGCATCGGGGGACTGCATCAGGGCGGCGAGAACGAAGGGGAGCATGAATACCTCCAGGGTATTCTCTCTTCTGCAGTCTGCGTGCCAAGTCTTGGATTCAAATCGGCAGGCTAGGACGGGATAGATAGATTTTTTGTATTGGATTTGCATATACGTGCGCACCGACTGTGTAGGTTCCTCCCACAGGTCGTGTCTACTGTCGGTATAGGCGCCCCTGTACATTTCCAAATTCGTGGTTGTCTCTCCGTGTTTCGCTCTTGCCGGCTGTTGGCCGTACTTGGGAGACCCACTTGAGGATTACGTCGGCGTTGAAGGAACGGGTGATATCAACACGTCGGACCGCGACACGTCGGACCGTGACACGGAGATTCAAAGAGACGGCCCCACCCTTTTGGGAGTCATCACCACGGTACAGCTGATGGGTGGCTACTGGGGCGAAGCGCTTGATATTACTTCTATGGGTGGCCTGTTCGGTGCGGCAACGACCGGTTTTGTCCGGACGTTGGGGGCTGCATTTCCAGCGAGCGGGAACTGTGCGACTGAGCTCTGCCTGCTTGACGACTTTGAGGCTTTTGGCATCGATGCTGGCCTTCCCTCGTCGTTTCCGGTGGGTGCATCCGGTCGGGTATTACCCGTGACAGTCTGGGAAGACAGTCCCAACGGGCGGGTCGGCGACGAGGTGTCGGGCGGTCCACTCCTGGCGAATGCGGCAGTGACTCTGAACACACCTATCGATGACGGAACCATCGATGGGATCATCACCTGCACAACCAGTGACTTCAGCTGGACCAAACCGTCGGTCGGAGGTTCCGGACTCTCCCAGATTGCACATGAGGCGTTTGACGTGCTGTGAAGCGGTATCGGCAACGACACGGTCATCGCCATTTGGCAGTTTCAGCGCGCCAACTTTGAGACGCTCGGCGGTGCCCTCTGCAACGATCCTGGCGGTGGGTACTCCATTGATCCAGCGACGCCCCGGCTGGGACACAGTGCATACAGATGCGTCTCCCGCGGGTTCGTCCGTACGCTGGCGCCGTATCGGGTTCGGCGGGGGTGGAGTCGGTCGTCGCGAGTCTGCTGGAGAAGCGTGGCTATATCGCCTTTCCCCCTCATCAGTCGTTCCAAGTCGCGAGAAGATGTGGCGAGTAGTGCCCTTCATCCGCTACAAGGCTGCATGAATACCCGCTTCTTTCTGACTACCCTTCCGCTCATTTTGGTCTCCGGCTGCTGGCCGTTTTTAGGTGGGTCGTTCGATGACTACGTCGATGGCGAGGGTACCGAGGACCCGGACTCGGACCTTGACCTGGACACGCGAAACCCGGACGCCGAAGGGACAGATGACCCGGACACCGCCGACCCGGACACCGCCGACCCGGATACCGATGATCCGGATACCGATGATCCGGATACCCAAGGTCCCGGTGGTGGGCCGGTGATTGCCGGTTGGGTTGAACAGACCGTCCTGCTTGGCCCAGCGTGGGCCGAACCCGATGTGCTTTCGGTCCGTGCGATTCTCGGCGGTGTAGAAGACGGTGAAACGTTTCGCTACACCCAAGGGCTTCCAGCCTCTGGCGACTGCGTGACCAGTTGGAACCGTGGGATGAATTTGATCGATGTGCTTACGCCCGTTGGATTCTCGTCCATTGAGATTACCCTGCCCCCTGTTGCCACCTTCGAGGGACAGCCGGCGAGTGACCAGCCGGACGCTGTGGTAGGCGGATTGGACGGAACGGGTCCGGCGGCCGAGAATGCGTCGGTGACCATCTCTGGCAGTGTCGACGCGGGCAGCTTGGGTGGCGTACTGACCCGTACTCCGAGCGCGTTCTCCGTGGACTCGCCGAGCATGGACGGGGCGGCCGTTCCTACCCTTTCTTTTGGCCAGTTTGACGTGGAGTACAGCGGAACCCTGTCTGACGCTGTTGCTGTCAGCGTTATCTACGTCAATAGCGAGGGTGAGGCGGTGAGCGGACACGACTGCTTAGGTCGTAGTGGGTCCGTGTCTGTAGATCCGTCGATTCTCGGACTTTCGGTTGAGGATATTGCTTACGCGCAGGTCGTCGTCACCCGAATCCGCGAAACCTCCGGCTCCCTTTCGGGGACCGCGAACGCCGAGTCCGAGGTCGTTGGCGTGTATTCTCAGGTGGGACTCGTTCTTTTCGAGTAGGGAGACCCATGAAGCGTGCAGACAAGGCGAGCCGCATCCACGTGATGCTGGACGGGCTGTACCCGGAGACCCCGGTACCTCTTGACCATTCCGACCCCTTTACCTTGCTTGTCGCTGTGCTGCTGTCCGCACAGACAACCGACAAAAAGGTCAATGAGATCAGCCCAGAGCTGTTCGCTGCTGGCGGAACACCCAGTACGATGGCGTCGCTGACGGTGGAGCAGATCAAGCATCTCATCCGGCAGATTGGTCTGTCGAATACCAAGTCGAAGAACCTGTACAAGCTTTGCCGATTGCTGCTTGCGAACCATGACGGGGAGGTCCCGCAGACGTTCGAGGAGCTTGAAGCCTTGCCCGGAGTCGGTCACAAGACGGCGAGCGTGGTGATGTCTCAGGCGTTTGGCGTGCCTGCCTTCCCGGTAGACACCCACATTCACCGTCTAGCGGCGCGCTGGGGACTGTCAGATGGCAAGAACGTGGAAAAGACCGAGCGGGACTTGAAGGCGTTGTTCCCGCGTCACTCGTGGAACAGTCTGCACCTGCAGATCATCTTCTTTGGACGTGAATATTGTCCGGCTCGCTACCACGACCTGTCGACCTGTCCCATCTGCTCGTGGACGGCGACGAAGAAGCGGATTGCCGAAGAAGTGGTGTTGAACGCCCCAAAGAAGCGTAACAAGCGCTAGCCGTCACTCGGGGCGATTTCGAATGACCGCCCGGGTCGGTGCGCCTTCCTCGGTCGGCTGCGTGTCCCCGAACTCGATCTGCGAGGCATGGGTCATTGGGGTGGGGATGTCCAGGCTCCTAGGGGGAGCTGTCTCTGGCTGTACATCTATGATTGTCAAGATGGCTTCGGCAGCACTCTGTGCGAGACCTTGGGCAGCAAGGTGCAGCAGAGTGGCGTCGTCTGGGAGCGTGGATGCTGTGGTCGAGATGCTCAAGAGGTTGGGGTCGACAGCATAGATAGACTCGGTCGCCGCCTCACCGGTGGCTACACGAGTCCCGTCCAAGCGAAACACGGACCGGGTTCGGGTGGTCTCGTTGGTGCGGTGGTCGAGGCTGCGCGTGGTCATCAGCTCACCCGTGCGTGGGTCGCTGACACGTACCGACCCAATCAGGCCCAAGTTTACTTCTGCGGTGGTGAGGTCTGCAGTCAGGGTGACGGTCTCGTCGCACAGCTCATCCGAGTAGTCGCCGTAGCCGTCTAGGGGAGGGCAGGAGACTTTGAGCGTTCCGTCGGTGGCCATGGGAAGGGTCACGGCTTCGGACCGGCCGTACTGCACTTGGGTCAGTCGGCCACGGACTGAGTAGCGGTGGCCGAAGGTATTGGGCACGTCTTCCGCTAGTAGCGGGTCGACGATGCGAAGGTACGGACTTGCGTTTGCGCGAATACTCTCGGTCACGGCGTCCGTCACTACAGCGGCGACATCGAGGTCGGCCATTGGACCCCCCTCTGTGCGTTCGAAGCGCGAGACGACGACTTCTACCCGGGCGCAATCGGTGGCAGACGCAATGCTTTCGTCCAACGCCGAGTCGTCGGCGGTGGCGCGTACAGCATTGAACAACTCAAAGGCGCTTCGGCAGGCGCCATGGCTGAGGTAATACCGGCCGAGAGCAATGGATGTGACGTCGAACCAAGCGCGCGTCTCGCTGCCTTGCCCCCAAGTCATCGCTTTGGAAAACTCGTCGAGGGCATCCGGGTACTGCTGTGCCGCGAGGGCGTCATGACCGGCTTCGCGATGGGCTGCACCAATGCGCTCGGTGGTGTCGGAGTATTCGGGACGTACATCGCGGGCTTGGTCCCACCAAGCGATGGCCGAGTCGAACTCTCGACGCTCGGCCGCAGCAACGCCTTGGCCGTAGCGGTAGGCGGTCAGGCGGTCTTCGATGTCGACAATGAGAGCGCCTAGTTCCTCACGGTCGAGTCCGGGATCGATGTCATAGATCACCAAGGCATCGGCCATCGACAAGGCTTGACCGTAGGTTGCAATCGCTTGTTCGAAGCGCTGCTCGGTCTCGTGTTCCTCGGCTATTTCCATGTAGACCCAGACGGCAGAGGATGCGTATTGGTCGAGGCCTTTGCGTGGGCCTTTAGCGAGTTCATCTTCGTCCAACGCCGCCATCCAGTAGCGCGACGCTTCTTCGAACTTGCCCTGTTCGGCGATTTTTCGGCCTCGGCTGTACGTGGTGGCACAGCCCACACATCCGAACATCAGTCCTGCGAGCATCCATCGGCTCATGCGCCATCCTCCATTTGTTGCCCATCATAGCCCGGTAGCAACGAATGGCCCCACGCCGCCCTGAATGCATCGGGCTAAACGGGCTCAATCCCTGGAGCACTTGTGTCCGTACGCGACATCCCGACACTGATCAACAACCTGCGCGACGCGGGTGAACTGGTCGAAATCGACGCCCCCGTCGACCCGAACTTGGAGATGGCGGAGGTCCATCGTCGCGTCATCGCGGCGAACGGACCGGCACTGCTGTTCACCAACCCCAAGGGCTACGATATCCCGGTGGTCACCAACTTGTTCGGCTCTCGTAAGCGCGTGGATATGGCCTTTGGCGGGCGCCCGAAGGAGTTTGTTGAGACAGCCGTTGGCTTGATTCACGACTTCATCCCGCCCACTCTAGGCAAGGCTTGGCAGAAGAGAAACTTTTTTCGGCAGGCCACCCACTTAGGTCTGCGCAATGTGCGTGGGGGTCCGGTTAC
>JBLHSN010000040.1:0-27269 GCA_047626195.1 Myxococcota bacterium | reverse complement strand
CCATCTAGCAGTCCTGTGGGGTCCCAGGTCTCGACAGCAGCACCACCAGTGAAATACAGGCGATTACTGTCGATGAGTGCGCTCGATTCTCCCTGCGACACTAGGGGAGTGGGAACCCATCCGCCACCCAGTCGCAGGTCGATGCGTGCGTAGCGCCAGTTGTCTCCGAGGGTGATCTCCGGCAGCGGCAATTGGATGCCGGCGCGGGTCGATAGGGTGGAGGTAAACGTGGCGGCAAATGCGTTTCCGTCCACGATTTCGTCGTCAATGACCACAATCGGGGAAGTGACCACGGCATCGGTTAGCTGGGCGACACTCACCGCATACGGACGCCAGTGGGTCCACGTGATGTCTACTGCGGCACCGAAGCGGCGCGGGGGCATGTACGACAGACCGAGTGCGAGGGTCATGGGAACGTAGTGGTCATACAGTCGAATGCCGGCTTGGGCGACGGCTGCGAGAGCGTAGGGCTCAAGGTCGCCTACGTCTTCGACGGAGACGTCGATCTGGGCGTCCAAGCGGCTGTCAACAGGAAGACCACTGGCACCGTGGAAGGCGAGCCCGATGGTCGCACCTTCCAGCGATTCACTCCATGCTCCGAGGTCGAGGTTCAAACCTAGAGTCGGTGCGAATCCAGCGACGATTTCGAGTTCGAGCTCGTGGATGTCGACTACAACATCGGTGACGACTCCGTTCAGGTCGTCGCCATCGTCTCCAACTACCGTTGCAGAGAGGTTGAAGGCGGCGTCAATGATGACCCGTGGGACGAAGTCGACACCCACGCCAACGTGAACACCAGTCAGCACTTCGCCACCGATTCCGGCAGCGAGCATGTACCGTTGCTGCCGACTGTTGTACAGGTAGTACTCGGGGAGGTCCGGCTCGCTGGTACGGAGCTGGAGCACGCGACGAGTGGGGATGTAGCCCACGATGCCGAGGCCAAACTTGCCGCCAATATTCCGGCTGGCGTGAAAGTGGACACCGACGGCATCTTCGACGTTGCTGGACAGCTCCAGCGGGTCATCACGGCGGTCTAGGCTGCCATCTCGGTTGGTGTCCCACCAGACAGAGGGGAGATCCTCGAACGACTCATGTGCCCAAGACATTCCGACGCCGACCATGGGGCGGCGGATGCGAGAGAGACCCGCGGGATTCAGGTACGCCGCGTGTCCATCAGAGACCCACGAAACACCGGTCCCACCGAGTGCCATAGACGCGCTGCCCGTCCCGTATTTCTCGGGCACCGTGGCAAACGCCGTGGCCAGGATCAGCCACACCATGGGTTAGGTGTACCCAATCTCGGGATTGGGAACGATGGCAGCTTTCTGCAGTGTCTGGGTAAGCTGCTGGGCATTGCGCACGCCGATAGCCTCCGACAGGCACGCCGAGACACCAGCGAGGTAGGCAGTCGCGATACCCGAGTCGCGCCAGCGACCCTCGCGGCCATCTTGGCGGACCGTACGACCATGCGTCTGGAACTTGCCAGACATGCGGTTCCACTGCTTTCGTGGATAGCGCTTCGGGTCGAAGTAAAAGAACTTGTCGATCGGACAGTCTGGATGGGCGCGCACGCCGATGCAGTTGGGTAGGTCTGCAGGGTAAGCCGACTTTCCGCGCGGATGACCAGCGGCTAGCACGACACTGCCAGATTCGATCGCATTGCCAACGCAGTCCGATAGCATCATGGCTTTTCCCATGTTTGGCGTGCCGAGAGACAGGTTGATGATGTGAGCGCTATTGTTCGCCGAAACTTCAATGCCAGCCGCCATTAGGTCAGCGCTGGTTCCCAAAGTCTGCTGCATGATTTTCACAGCAAAAATCGTACAGTCTGGAGCAAAGTGCCGGATGGCCGCAGCCATCTCTGTTCCATGGCCATGTTCATCGTGGAAGCTCGCTGCCAGCATCGCGTGGCCGGTTGCTCCCAATTGGATGGATAGACCTTCGATTGGCGCGCCTTGAAGGCGGGGATCAGAGACGTCTACGCCCGAATCTACGAGGGCTACGGTGACGCCCTTGCCCGTATAGTCTTTGCCGCGGAACCGCATGAACAGCCTCTTGAATACGGGGTATCGTAGACGTGTCAGTCCGCTAAAGCAACCCGCGCCTGTGCGGGATACGGTGGCAGCCCTCGGAGGTGGACCTCGGAACGCCTAGAACGCATCGCTGAAGATTTGGACGCTCTGTCCGCTGTACCGGGTCGGTTTGCCGGAAGCGAAGGTGAGCGTATGGCGCTTCACGCCGTCAAGGAACGCCTACCGCCGAACTTGTCGGGTCGGATTGAAGGTTTTGTTGCGCCATCGTGGGCACACTTATCTCTCGGATTTCATGCTGGAGGTCTGCTGCTCGCTGGACTGTTGGGCCTGATGTGGCCGGCGTTCGCTGCTGCTGTGTCGCTCTTTCTGGCTATCAGCCTACTTGGGGAGGGAACCGGACAGTTTTCGCTGGTCCGATGGGCCTTCCCGAAGACAGCATCGTATAATTTGACGGCTCGTATGCCCTCGGACACCGCCCAGGCATCTCTCATCTTGGTCGCACCCCTGGACGTCCCACGCTGGCGTGTGCTCAACCGTCGCTGGTTCCGCTTTCGCCCGCTTCGGCTTGTGTTTGGGTCTGCGATGTCTCTGGCTATCATTCAGCTTCTGCACGCCTTGGCTAAGCCTTGGGGGGTGTGGACGGGAACGGTCTATGGCGTCGGTCTGGCCGTGTTGGCGGCGACGGTCGCACTCGCAGCGGTGTGGCACCGTGCAGGCGATGGCCGTGATGACGGCGGCTCTCCGGCTGTGTTGTTGGAGTTGATGCACCGCCTCGCCGAGACTCCGATTCCAAACCTGGACGTCTGGTTTACATTTGTCGGGTGTGGCCGGCAGGCTCGCGGCGGCATGGACGCCTTCTTGGCGCTCCATGAAAAGACGCTGACCTCGCCATGCTTGGTCATCGCTCTTGATGATGCGGGCCGCGCACCGCTCAATGCCGTGATCTCCGAGGGAAGCTTGTACCCACAGGACCACCGACCAACCGGTCCTGCCTTGGTCGAAAGGCTACGCTGGGCCGGCGTCGATCTTGACAGTGTAGACCGTGCGTCACCTACGGACGCGCGGGTGGCGTTGCTACGTGGCTACCGGTCGCTGGCATTCTCGGGTGGGTCGACCGGTGCTTCCCCCCAGGCGGTTGCACGCGCGGCGCAGATCGTGGAGGTCGTCTCCCGCTGGTATGGACATGATGTCCGGCGGGTCGAAGGCGACCGGGATGCGCTGACGGCCATTGCGGCGGCGATTCAGCCGGAGGCAGAACTAGAGCTTGAGGATGCGGCCGTTGAGCCCGCACTCGAAGCCATTGTGGAGAAGGCCGTATGACCGCGCTGTTGATCGGTCTGGCTTTGGGCGCAACTGTCTCTGGAACGGTGACAGATGCCCAAGGCTCCCCTGTCGACAACGCCTTCGTCATTGTCTACGATTCCCGATTCCAGTTTGAGTTCGCCCAGACCGATGACACAGGCTTCTACGAGGTCACCGACCTCCCCGGTGATCGCTTCCGCGTTCGCATCTTGCCACCTTCCGCAAGTGATGCGGCGGAACAGTGGGCAGGTGGGGTCCTTGGTGCGTGCAATGCCCCCTCACAGACCGTCGGTGCCGAGGAAGTCGCGGTCATTGATGTTCAGCTTTTCGAGGGTGCCCGGTTGGCCGGTCGGGTGTTGAGAGAGGGTGAGCCGCTGCAAGGTGCCCGGGTGACGGCGAAGACACGCCGAAGTTCCATCATCGCCCAGAGCCGCTTTGATTTCACCGACGACAACGGTGACTATGAAATTCGCGGAATCACACCGGACGAAGAGGGAATGGGAGTCTTCGTCGTAGAGGTGCAAGCGACCGATGTTCCGACCCAACTTTACCCAGGGGTGTATGGCAACACTGGAGGCGATGAGTTTACGGTCTTACCCGGCAGTTCCGAAGACCTACCCGACTTTCCTCTCCGACTGGGTGTCACCGTCAGCGGTACCGTTAGTGGACCGTCAGGTCTGGTAAATGGGGGGGAGATCGCCGCCTTTAGTGGCTCTCGCACGGTCACTGCACCGATTGCCGGCGGTGGCTACACCGCACGCGGGCTGCGACCTGGCGAGGTCTTGGTGTGGGCCTACGCGGACGGCTTAGCAACCACCTACTTTCCGTCGTCTCCCACACCTGGCGACCGCATCTCGCTCCCAGAAGACGGGGATAGCGCCAGGGAGGTTGACCTTGCCCTGACCACAGAGAGCCGCTTCACGGCACACATGCTGGGTGGCCCATTCACCGCATCGAGCGTCCTGCTGTTCAACGAAGCCCAGACGTCTGCGGTGAGTGCTGAGGTTGAAGAAGACGGCACGGTGACCGTCGGGACGCTGCATCCGGGTCGCTATCTGATGTTTGTGGACGCTGTCGATGACGGGTTTGTTGAAGGGTTCGTTCTCAATGACGTCGGCGACCCGCGGGCCTTCTTGGTCGACGGTGCAGCCGATGTCGGCGACGTCACCCTGGCCCGTGGCGGCTCGATTTCCGGCATTGTAAATGACATGTACACCGGTGAACCCATCTATGGTGCGGCCATTATTGCCGAGCCAACGGTGCGCGGCGACCGTCGCTCCACCACGACCAATCGCGACGGCGAGTATTCGTTGGAGGGTCTGACCGCCGACCGCTGGCGTCTTCGCGCCGAGTACCAGTCGCAGTGTCTGCCGGACCCGCTGTTTGTTCCGACCTACTATCCAGACCGGATCAACCCCACCTTCGGTGGAGTGGTCGAGGTTGTTGCCGGCGGTGAGACTGAGTGGAATCCAACGCTTGCACCGGACGTCGACCGTGATGGTATGGACGATGTTTGGGAAGCCGAGAATGGTCTGGACCCCACCCGGGACGATGGTCTTGAAGACGCAGACGGTGACGGTTTCACCAACCGCGACGAATACCTTCTCGGAACCGACCCGAATGAGACCACGGTCATGCCGGTAGGCGAAGCTGGGTGCAGCTGCTCCTCTCCATCGGGCTCTGGGTGGGGCCTGTGGTTGGCTTGTGGCGCACTATTTCTCCGGCGTCGGAGAGTCCTGACGTCTCTTTGATGGCGCATTGCTAGGGCTGCGGTGTCCAACGAGCGAACCCCACGCTGTGGAGCGACCATGCTTGCCCTCCTCGTTGCCACCACGCTAGCGGCGCCGCCGACCCATCCCGTAACCCTGGCAGGGGGGATGATGCAGGCGGTCAGCGCAGCGTCTCTCGGTGCTGGAGTGCATGGCCGTCTCTCCGTCGCCCTTGGCTCTCATGTCGTCGTCGATGTCGGCTTGCGCGAAGGCTACCTTCCCGGTGTTCAGCGAACATTGGGAGCTGTCTCGGCGGGTGTTCGCTACGTCCCCAACATCGGGCCCTACGTCCGTGCTGGCTTCTTGCACCACCATGAGACGCCCTGGGCACTGGCCAAGCGGTTTCCAGTTCAGACCACCCTTGGGTCCTTGGCCGGCATCTCGCATCGTAGCGGTGCCGAGCTCGCCATTGGCGCGGACATTCCCATTCTCCAACAAGGCTACGGTGGCCGGCTGGGGATGAACTTCGAAGTGAGTGTCGGTGCTTTCCCAGACCCGGTAGGGAGCGCTGTGTACATCTTCTTGCAGCAGGGCTTCACTATCGATTCTGGCCGTCGGCGCTCCGCTGTGGGGGGGTAGCGAATTGGGGTATCGAGGACGCTGGTGATTCGAGATCTCGGTGATTCGGGAGAACAGCTGTCAGCCGTTAATCATCAGGGCTCGCCCGCCAGCGGGCTGTCCACCAGCGTCGGCCATTGAACCACCTCTGATTTTTGGGACCGACTTGCCAGCTTGCTGGCCCTGAAAGCCGATAGCTGAACGCTGAAAGCTCGTCCCACCGCACTCTCCATAGTCGACACAGCCCTCCCCGAACTGTGCGATACTCCGCGCATCGTTGGGAGTTCATTGTGCATGTCCTATTCGTCGAAGTCGACACGGAACGTAGCTGGGCAGTAGCGTCGATTGGCCCTGGTTTTCTCGCCGCCTATCTGCGGCAGAATGGGCACACCGTCAGCTTCTTCCGCTACTCCGTTGACCACAGTGAAGCGGATGTCTTGGACGTCATCAAGCAGACCGGGGCCGAACTCCTCGGCTTGTCCCTGACCACACGCCAGTGGCTGCGCACCAAGTCGCTCGTGGCGACCGTTCGCAAAGACATCAACATCCCTGTGATTGCTGGTGGACTCCATCCAACGTTCTCGGCGGACGAAGTGTTGGCTGCAGAAGGGTTTGACTACGCCTGCCTGGGAGAGGGCGAGCTGGCGATGTTGGACGTTATCCATGCGCTTGAGGCGGGGGAGCCCGTCGAAAATATCGATAATATCCAGACGAAAATTGGCCAAAAGCCGCGCTTACGGCCTCCGTTCACGCCGCTAGACAACATGCCTTTCGCCGCGCGTGATGTGTTGGGGGAGCACCACGGTGTCGTTCATATGACTACCCAGCGCGGCTGCCCATTCCCGTGTACCTATTGTGCGGCCCGGATGTACAACCAACTGTACAAGGAGAATGACGCTGAATACGGGCGTCGTCGGACGGTGCGCAACGTCATGGACGAGCTGCATG
Source organism: Myxococcota bacterium (assembly GCA_047626195.1). Taxonomy (GTDB): domain Bacteria; phylum Myxococcota_A; class UBA796; order UBA796; genus CAJXTB01. Next base: position 20,659 of record JBLHSN010000040.1, on the reverse strand, counting down.
CGTTGAACGACGCTGGAGACTTCGCTTACGCCATCTTCTTGGACGACACCTTCACCATTCATCACCCGTGGGTCAAAGAGTTCTGTGACGTGTACGGCCATGAGCTTGGCAAGCCCTTCAGCCTGCATGCGCGGGTGGAGACGGTGAACGAAAATATGCTTCACATGCTGTCAAAAGCGGGTTGCGACCAGATCACCTACGGCGTTGAGTCCGGGAGTCCGCGCATTCGCTACGACGTCATGCGTCGCCCGGTGAAGAACCAGCGGTTTATAGATGTGTTCCGCTGGACCCAGGAAGCTGGCATCCGGGTGACGGCGAACTTCATGCTGGGCCTTCCGGAAGAGACGCCAGAAGACCTGCAGATGACGGTAGATCTGGCCACCCAGCTGGACATCATGGACTTCGGTTACTTTGTCTTCTACCCGTATCCAGGCACCCAGCTGTTCCAGATTGCCCTTGCGAAGGGCTATATCCCAGACGATTACCAGGGGCGTCCGGCGAACCACCGCGAGTCCATCTTGACGTTGCCCACCCTCACCAATGCTGACATTGCGCATGCCTACGACCAGCTGACCGCCTTGCGTCGCCGGTTGTACATGGACCGTTTGGGCTTTGACCCCACTGCCGAGCAGGTCGCTGGTGCTGCGGATCACGTCGCGGACTTGGCTCGTGTGGGCTGACCACCACCGGGAGCTCCTAAACCACGGCTTCTCAGCAATTCCGGGTGTTTTGAGTAGGGACCCGTGGCGGTCGACTGTGGTGTTGTGTCGTCACCTGCTTAGCGGACCTCTGCCGGAGCTCGTGCCGTCGCTCTTGGGAACGACGCCGGAGTTGTTCCAAGACCAGCTGGTGAGCCAGACACCCGGGGCAACAGACGCGGCCAAGTGGCATCAAGACTACAGCTACTGGCCCCTCGATTGTCCAGTCGGACTCACGACGTGGATGGCCTCGGACGAAGCCACCAGCGACGATAGCTGTGTGCAGTGACTTCCTGGCTCCCACCAAGAGGGGGAGTGCCAACCGGCGGACTTTGTCGCCGGAGCTGAGCGAGGGACGACCTCTGAGCTGCCACCGTGGGGGGTCGGGGAGACAGCGGCGGTGACGCGGTGTAAATCTGGGTTGTCAGCGAATACGCGTTCTGTAGGGCGGCCATTCGCTCTTGCCAACATGGGCACAGTGCGGACAGATGTCCTGTGGAAACACGTGGTTTGTGGAGCTGGCTGTGCGGGGTTGGAGAGCATTTGACAGGTGTCTGGGTACGACGTGTCCGACGCCCGACTCATGCGTGCAGTGTCGCCTTTGACCGGTAGTGCCGCTGGGTTTGACCGCTGGGGCCATACGGGGGTGGACCTCCACGTTGATGTCGAACCCGACGCTTTGGCACGCCCAGTTTCGCCGCCCGCTTCCTAGCAGTAACAGGTTACATCGTCGTCAGTTGGCGACGCCCCTGAACGCACCCTAGCGCCGGTTTCTTCCATCAACGACATCGGCCACCCCTGTACCTTGCTGGACGTTTCCGCGGATATCGACTGGCCGACGGACGCGATGAACGAGGCGTTACTTCAGGTGATTCCTGGTTACAAAGGCGCTAAGTCGACCTAGCGAACCGTTGAACGACACGCGATGCACCGCACGCGCGAAGATACCTTACGGACAGACTGGTTGGCGGCGTACATGGCCATGCACACCGGAGCTAGGCCTTGGCAGGCGGGCACCGCATGGCATCGCTTCACCGAACGTGGGCCGGATGCACGGCAGACCGAAGACGGTGAACGGCCCTGCTGTGGACTTGATAGCGCCAGTCCTAGAACATCCAGCCCTGGCCGCGGGATTCGTCTGGGCCAATTGGGTAGCGTTTCCCAGTGTCTCGATCTACGACGCTGAAGAAGCGCAGGTATACGTGCTCGACGTGCTCGAACATGACGCGTCAGTGGTCCCCGAGGTGGTACGGCTACTGGAGATACTGCCGGGTAGTTCACCGTTGCCTTACCGAGCCTATGGCCTCATGCGTCCCCAGTACCAGGTCGATGACAACGCGGCGCCGACGATGCGAGCTTTTAAGAGGACGTGCAGAGGATGCGCTTCGTGAGCGAGCGGCTGTGGTCAGTGGAGACCTGCTGTTCTGCAAGATGCCTGATGCACACTTCGCTTGCGAGCCGTTCCTGCGCCGGGATGATAAGGCGCTGCACGCAGGATGATACTCGGCCGAGCGGCGTCCGATGACCGGCGTTTGTATCGCCATGTGGCAATGTCGGGCTGCGCAACAGGCCTCGACCTACCATTTCAACCAACGCTGTCTTGGTATGGCCCTTGGGCAAAGCGCGGTGCACCGGAGGCACTGGCATCGTGCGTCACCGACGACCTGTCAGGTGCGCCCGTTGCGCCGATTGCCATGATATCCATTGGGGTCAACGTGACGCTGGGGCGTTCGGCTGTGGGGCACTCGGCTGCAGCACATTCGGCTGAATGCGGCTGGTGTGGCACAACATGTGTGCGGGTACGAGAGACAGGTGACGTTGGTGCAACCATGTTCCGATGTATACGCTACTGACGCGAGGAAACTTCTGTGACCGATTCCCGAAACATCCTACTCGTAGATGATGACGCGTCTGTGCGCCGGCTGCTTGGCCATTGGCTCACTCACGAAGGCTACGTCGTAGAAGGATGTGGCAGCGTCGCCGAAGCCCGCGAGGCGGTCAGGGCGAGCTTGCCAGATGTCATTTTTTTGGACGTTCAGCTCCCGGATGGCAGTGGTATGAACTTGTTGCCTGAGCTTCATAATGCACATCCTCAGGTGCCTATCGTTATGCTTACCGGTGATTCCGAGGTCGAACGAGTGGTCACGGCTATGCAAGAGGGGGCGTACGACTTCTTACCCAAGCCCGTCAGCCGAACGCGGGTGGTTACGACCGCCCGCAATGCGCTGGACAAGGCGACAACCTCTCTGGAAGTGACGTCGCTCCAGCGCGAGGTCAAGACTGGCGGGCATCCAAGCATCTTGGGTCAGAGTCCGGTCATGCGCGTGTTGTTTCGCCAGATGGACCGTGTGGCTATGCGCGACATCACCGTGTTGATCACGGGAGAGAGTGGTACGGGCAAGGAACTTGTGGCTCGCGGTCTGCATGACGGGAGCACTCGGTCGACGGGACCCTTTGTCGCGGTCAACTGCGCGTCGATTGCAGCGACCCTGCAGGAGAGTGAGCTGTTCGGCCACGAAAAGGGTTCGTTCACGGGTGCTGATGACCGTCGCCACGGGCGTTTTGAGCAAGCGAATAGTGGAACGTTATTTCTGGATGAAGTGGCGGAGCTGTCGCCGTCCCTTCAAGCCGCTCTGCTCCGTGTTCTTCAGGAACGAACCCTCTACCGCGTAGGCGGTAGTCGTCAGGTCAGTGTGGATGTTCGCGTTGTTGCCGCCACCCATCGCGACCTGCGTGCCATGGTGAGTGAGGGGACCTTCCGCGAAGACCTATACTACCGACTGGCCGTTGTTGAGCTTCAGGTACCTGCACTACGCGAGCGCGGCGCCGACATTGCGCTACTGGCAGATGCCTTTGTGCTGACCAGTGCGGCTAAACATGGTTGTGAGATTGCCGGCCTGTCGTCGGCCGCTCGGGCGGTTCTGACTAGCTACGATTGGCCCGGAAACGTCCGAGAGCTGCAGAACGCGATGGAGCGCGGTGTCATTCTCGCGGCCGAGTCGGTGTTGGATGTTGGCGACCTCCCGCCAGTGCTCGCCGCTGCTGCGGAAGAGATGCCGGCACCAACGGCTGCCGAGTCGGCCGAAGCCAGCACTCTCCACGACCTTGAAAAGCAAGCCATCTTGGACGCCATAGAGCGCTGCAATGGCAACCTGTCGGAGGTGACTCGCTTGCTCGGCGTGCCGCGGTCAACGCTGTACCGGCGATTACGCGCCTATGGGCTGAAATAGCATGAGCGACGCTGAGCAAGAGCTGCGGCAAGCGTTGGTCGACCTTGGGCGCTCGCGGGAACGCGCCCAGGCGCTTCGCGAAGAGTCTGCGGTAGTCCTAGCGGGACTTCGTGTGCTGTCTACCGCCACCGACGCCGGTCAGATGGTGCGGGAGATGTTCGACGTCCTTCAGCCGCTCTTGGGCTTCAGTGAAGCGATTGCCGTTCTTCCGACTGAGGGAGGCCCACAGTTCTTTTCAAGTCATGGCCCAAGTGCAACATGGGCTTGGCCGCTTGGGCGAGTGACGGACCTGTGTGTGAATGGTCCGGCTGCGGTGTTTAATCGTACGTGGTTGCCCGACCTATCGGTCATTCCCATTGAGGGGGAGAGCCTGCTGTTGGCGACCTTACCGATGGCGAATGGTCTCGGCGCCTTGGTCTTCGCCAATCCGAAACGTGGGTACTTCACCGAACGTCACCTGGCTGCGATGCGCCGACTTGGGCCACTACTGTCAGAGTCTGCGCGCGCCTCCAGCGAGCGCGATCGCCAGCATGGCGACGCCCTGTCCCGCTTGGCGCGCTACCCGGCAATGAATCCGCGTCCGGTGCTCGAAGCACAGCTAGATGGCGTGATTCTGTACCGCAACGCCGCGGCTATGGCGTTGCTCGGCGGCTCGGAGACGCTGCCAGATGATTGGCTGGTAGAGGTGCTACGTGCGGCGCGAGCGGTTCGTCCAATATCTTCCGATGTGAGCTTTGGAGAACGCGTTCTCGAGCTGGTCATGGCGCCTGCCACCGAAGACACTGTGATTGTTTACGCGGTTGATGTGACCGAGCGGGTGGAGGTCGAGCGGTCCGCTGTGGCTGCGAATACGCGCTTGTCGACTCTGATTGCTAGCCTGCACATGGGCATCTTGGTCGAAGACGAAAACCGAATGGTGGTGCTGGCCAACAAGGGCCTGACCGATATATTCAGCATCCCAATGCCGCCGTATGCGCTTGTGGGAACGGACTTTGCGAAGTCTACCGCGCAGACGGCTCCGCTCTTTGTTGACGAAGACACCTTCTCAGAGAAGGTCAGCCGAATTGTGGGCGCCCACAAACGAGTAGTGGGGGATGTCCTGCCTATGAAAGACGGGCGGGTGTTGGAGCGCGACTACATCCCCGTGGTCTTTGATGGCCGCTCGGCAGGGCATATGTGGCTGTACCGCGACGTGACCGCCGAGCATCTTACGCGGCAGGAACTGCAGACCGCCAAGCGTTTAGCGGAAGACGCCAACCTGGCAAAGTCCGACTTTTTGGCCGGCATGAGTCATGAGATTCGCACGCCGCTCAACGCCATTCTTGGCATGTCCGAACTGCTCACCGCGACCCAACTCACCGCTGAGCAACAGGCGTGGCTGTCGTCGATTCGCAGCAATGGCGAGACCCTGCTCGACCTCATCACCGATGTCCTTGACCTGTCGAAGATTGAGGCCGGTCAACTCACTATCGAGCCCAATGCGTTCTCCGTGCGGGGGTGGTTGGAGGGCATTGTGGAGAGCATCTCGCACCGCGCTTACGCCAAAGGACTGGGGATTCGTGTCTTCCTAGACCCCTACATGCCGGACACCGTTGTGGGAGACGCAGCCCGACTGCGCCAAGTATTGGTCAACCTCATCGCCAATGCGGTTCGGTTCACCGACAAGGGCGAGGTCGCGATTCGTGTTAGTGGCCGGTCAACGCGGGGTGTGGATGGCGTTGTCATGCGCGTAGATGTGCGCGATACCGGCGTGGGCATCTCAAAAAAGGGCATGGCGGTCATCTTCGACAAGTATGGCCAAGCCGATGGGGCCTCTCGTGGAGGAACCGGCCTTGGTCTGCACATCACCCGTCGCATCCTCACGGCGATGTCCGGCGATATTGCGGTGAATAGCGTGGTTGGCCAGGGCAGCCGATTCACCGTTCGCATGCCGCTTCAGGTCACAGGCCCATCGCAGCCAGAGCGTTTGACCCAACTTCGCGCGGCCTGTACCGGGCTGCGGGTGGCGGTCCTGGCGAGTCCAGAGGTGCGCGCAATCTTGCAAGACGCGCTTGCTGGCGCGCCACTGGTGTTTGTATCGAGCCGTGAAGCTCAGGTCTGGCTGACTGGCGGCACGGTCAAGCCACCGCGAGGACCGATTCCGTTGGTCTTGGCGTCTCCAGTAGGGGTGCCGGTCAACCCGATGGCAGCTCAGGTTTCGAACCGTAGGGTGTACGCACATTTTGCTCAAGAGCGAATCTTGGAAGCGCTACTGGAATCCATTGGTAAGCCCGTCGCGCATCCGCCGTCGGGTACGCAGCCTACTCATGTGCGTCCGTGGCGGGTTCTCTTGGCAGAAGACAACCCGGCCAACCAAGTCGTTGCAACGGGGATGTTGGAATCTGCCGGACATGACGTTGTTGTAGCCAGCGACGGGCAACGTGCGGTGCAGCTTGCCAATGGGGGTGAGTGGGACGTCATCGTCATGGATGTGGACATGCCGCTGCTCAACGGCGTGGAAGCGACTCGTCAGATCCGTGAGACTGAGCGCCGGGCTGGCATGCGGAGTGTCCCTATTGTAGGTCTGACCGCCCATGCGACACCCGAGGTCCGTGAGGCGGCGCTGGACGCCGGCATGGATGCGTTTCAAGCCAAGCCGATTCGACGCTCGACGCTTCTGCGCACCCTCGATCGTGTGGTCCGGTCGGCGGCTCGGGTGCTTGTTGTAGACGATGCCGCGGATATCCGTCGCTACTTTCAATCGATTCTCGATGGCATGGGCAGACTCACGGTTCGCGCGTGCGCGAGCGGCTCGCAAGCGGTCATTGAGCTGCGCACTTGGCCCGCCGACTTAGTGCTGATGGACGTAGAAATGCCAGGGATGTCTGGGATTGAGGCGGTTGGTGTACTCCGCCAAGAAGGCTTCTCCGGTCTGGTTGTTGCGGTCACCGGACACGACTCTGCAGAGGCCCATCAAACCTTTTTGCGCGCAGGTTATGACGATGTGTTGGTCAAGCCCGTCCGCTCGGAGCGCCTTGCGAGTGCGGTGACCGGCTGGCTTCGGCCGCAACCCGAGTCGGGAACGCCAATCGCCGCGCCACTTCGCGTTCAAATCCCCGACGGACTGGGTGAGCTCGTGCCGGCCTTCCTCCAAGACCGTGATGACGACGTTGAGCGACTGTACATGGCCATCAAGGCCGAAGACTGGGAGACTATCCGCCGTATTGGACATCAGCTCAAGGGCAGCGGGGGAAGCTACGGATTTCCACGTATGAGTGAGCTTGGCGCCGAGCTGGAACGAAATGCTGGCCATGTGCCTATCGAAGTTCTGGCGGCCTCACTTCGCAAGCTGAACCGTCACATCGAAGCCGTCTACAGCAAGATTGGTGGCCGTCCGCCGCCAAAGACCTTCAACGAGCGCTAGCTCGCTCTGGCTAGGCCGATTGCCGCTTCGCGAATCACCACTAGCGGCTCCACATATATACCCGCCGAAAACCGTCCCCAGTAGCGTGCAGTGCTGCGTAGAAGTTCGGGCGCCATGTACCTGCGGCAGGACGCTTGGCTTTCGTGGCAGGCGATCAAGGCCATCTTGTCGTCGATTTGGTCGCTGATGTCCTGGAAGCGTGTGGGCTGGAAGGCGACGGTGGTTGAAGGACTCTGGTAGGCGAACAGGGTGGAGACATTTCGGCAGGCCACCAATGAGGCGTCGTGTGTGCTTCTGTGGTCTTGGTGCACGTCTTCGGCGCAGTGGGTGTAGACCACATCTGGATGTACCTCGTGCACAACGCGTTCAATTGCGGCGATGGTGGTTTGCAAGTCGAAGCGTGTGTCTCTGAGATCACCGCCGTAAAGGGTGGCTCCGAGGACATGGGCTGCCGCTTCTGCTTCTGCCCGACGCTGGCGCTGACCACCGCCAGAGGCTCCCCAAGACAGGCATAGTAGGATGATTTCATCGCCGGCGTCCCGGTGAGCGGCGAGGGTCCCGCCGATGGCAATCTCCACGTCGTCTGGATGTGCGCCAATGGCTAGGATGGTCCGGCCCGTCGCTGGTGATACTTTTGCTAGCGCGTTGCGAATGCGCTTTACGAGGTCGCCTTGGAGCAGCGGCTTCATCACGTAGGCATCTACCCCCATGTCGATGGCAGCTGAGGCGTACTCGACCCCTGCACCTGCCGTCATCAGCAGAGCGGGCACCCTTGGATACTCCGCTCGGCTGGCTGCCAGTACTTCAATGCCGTCAGCGTTGGGGAGGTGGACGTCGCTGACGATAGCGTCGTAGCGTCCCTGATGAATCCGTTGAATGGCGTCTAGACCGTCGTGGAGTACTTCAACGGCGTAGCCTGCGCGTCCCAGCCACAGCTCGATGAGCCGAGCCAGAGAGTGGTCGTCCTCAACGACCAGAATTCGGTGGATGTGAGCCATAGCAACCTCCATGCAAGCCATTGCAGGGAGCGTACCAGCTTGAATGATTGTATTGGATGATGGACATAGCTGGATTGTCGTCCGTTAGGGGATGCGGTGTGGGTCGGTTGCTGTTCCAATTGAGCCACCCAGTGTGTCACCATGACACAGACAAGTGGCGTTGGACCGAACGAAAGTCCGGCACGGTCTGTGCACCGGCAGCTGTCAGGAGGAACTTATGACCCGAATTCTCGTTACAGGCGCCGGTGGAGCTGCAGCCGTCTCATTCATGCGCGCCGTCGCAGGCCCGGATGTCACTCTCTTTGCCGCGGACATTGACCCCCATGCGGTCGGCCTGTACCTGGTGCCGGAAGAACACCGGGTGCTGCTGCCGCGTGCAGAGGACCCGTCCTTCGGCGTTGCCCTAATGACTGCGGCCACTCGCCTTGACGTGGATGTTGTGGTGCCAACGGTCGACGCCGAGCTCGCGATTACCTCCGCACTCACCGCGGCATTCAGGGTTCTCAAGATCGCTGTTCTTGTCGCACCCGAGGCAGCGCTTGTCTCATGTCTGGACAAGGCTAAGCTCATGGCCGCAGCTCAGGGCATCGTGCCGGTACCCGCTTGGGAGGTGGTCGATGCTGACTTTATCCCCGAGCGGTGGGAGCTACCGGTTGTGGTCAAGCCCCGCGTAGGGGCCGGTGGGCGAGGTGTTCGGGTCATCGAACACAAAGAAGACTGGGCCGATGTGCCGCGGGATGGCTCATTGCTTCTTCAAGAGTGGTTGCCGGGCGAAGAGTACAGCGTGGACGTGCTGTGTAGTCGCGAGGGTATTGTGCTGGCCGCTGTTCCTCGGCTGCGCATGAAGGTGGACTCTGGAGTGGCTGTTGCGTCTCGTACCGTCCGAGATCCAGAGCTTCAGGGCATTGCCTCTGCACTCGTTGAGCATCTAGGACTGAGCTTCGTCAGCAATGTGCAGCTCCGACGCGACCGCAATGGCGTGCCGAAGTTGCTCGAGATCAATCCACGGTTCCCCGGCACTATGGCACTCACCGTACACAGCGGTGTGAACATGCCGGTCTTGGCGGTCGACGACCTCCTCGGTCGCAACCCACAGGCTCCTGCTCCCTTCGTCGAATGCGCCATGGTGCGTCATTGGGAAGAAATCTACTTACCGGTATCGGCCTTTGAGACCGTGACTGAGGCTGTGGCCTAGTCATGCTGAGTGGAGGGATCAGCGTACTGGCAACGGCTGCGGTTGTTATTGCGACGGTCCCGGTTTTTGCAGGGTTATACCAGTTTATACTCGTGGCCTTGTCCGTCTTTTTCACGCATCTTGAGCATACTGGAGAAGCCCTCCCGCGCATCAGCGTGCTCATCCCAGCCTGGAACGAAGCCGCAGTCATCGGAACCACCATTGAGCGCTTGGTTCGTCTGGACTACCCAAAAGATCGACTGCGGATTTGGGTGGTGGACGATGGGTCCGACGATGGGACCCCGGAGGCCTGCATTGCCAAAGCCAAGCGCTATCCCGGTCGGGTTTTCCATCTGCGCCGCGTGGCCGGCGGGGAAGGGAAGGCGCACACGCTCAACTACGGACTGGACACCCTGTGGCGAAACGAATGGACCCAAGCGATTCTGATCATGGACGCGGATGTCATCTACACGCCCTCGTCGCTAAAACGGATGGCCCGACACTTCGCCGACCCCTTGGTCGGAGCTGTCACCGCTTACATCAAAGAGGGGTCGCGCAGCCCTAATTTGGTTCAGCGCTTCGTCACTTTCGAGTACATCACGGCGACTGGCGCCTCGAGGCGCGCGCAGAATGTACTCGGATTCTTGGCCTGCTTGTCAGGCGGCGCTCAGCTGCACAGTCGAGAGAATCTGTTGGCTATCGGCGGCAAGATCTTCGATGACACGCTTGCCGAGGATACATTCACCACCTTCAAGACCCAACTAGCTGGGCGGAAAGCACTGTTTGAGCCCAACGCCATCGTGTACGCTGAGGAGCCCGACACGCTAGGTATGTTGTGGAAGCAACGCCTGCGCTGGGCGCGTGGAAATGTGCAGATCACACAGGTCTACAAGGGACTCTGGGGCAATCGAAAGCGGCATGCCAGCCTGGGCTCAATCTCGATGGTGGTCATCTGGTTCTCGCTGTTTCTGATGCCATTGCTACAGATTGGCGCCACAGTCGGCTTGCTGACGTTGTTGGTCCTAGACCCGCCGCTTGCGTGGACCGTGTTTCGCGTTTTTTGGATTCTGGCAGGCGTCGTCTACCTCATCGTCACCACCATCAGTCTGGCGATTGATGTCGAGAGTGCCCGGAAGAGCTGGATGGAGGGGATTCTCTTTCCCGGACTGATCTCGCTCGCAGTGATTGTCACGTCCCTGTGGCCACCGCTCTTGGAGCCGGTCAGCTCGTACCTGCCCGTGTCCGGAACCGGGCTGCATACGCTGGGCCTTGTCGGTCTGTACAGCTGGTTATCGGTGTCGATGCTGGTGGCGTACTCAGCCAAACAAGTGGAGGCTCGTGGCTACCAACGCCTGTCGAGCGTCCTTCTTCTGTTTGCTGGCTACGGCGCCTTTCTCTGTGCAGTCACCTTTTCCTCTTACATCAAGGAGTGGCAAGGAGCTGCGCGCACCTGGGACAAGACGGAAAAGACTGGCAAAGTAGGCTAGTCCAGGGCATCCAAGTGGACGACAAGTGCCAAGCCGAGGCCGGTCTCTTGCGACGCCATGAACTTAAACTCTACCCGGTCCGATCGGTGTTTCCAGGAGTCCATCGGGAAGCTGTCGGCGCGGAGGCCATGCCAGGTCACAATCATCAGCCACCATGCCACGGTCCCATCAGGGTAGGTGATGTGCTCAATCTCGATGTGTTCTCGGGTTCCGCGCGTCAAAATATGGCGGTCTCGGTCGTAGTGGAGCTCGCCATCGGTGGTATCTTGGTCGGTCACCACAGCCACAGTAAAGCCGACTTCAGCGAAGCGGGCAGTGGTCTCGGTCAAGTACTCGCCAGTCATCTTCATGGGGGGTCATCCTAGTAGCCACTGCCGCAATAACAGCAGTAGCCCAAGCCCCTCCAAGACGACGATTGCTCGGTACAGAATCATTTGCTCATGAGCTACATCGACTTGGAGCTGGACCTGAAAGATGTCTCGTTCGTCCAGCTCGTCCAGTCCGTCCAGTCCGTCCAGCCTGTCCAGCCTGTCCAGCCTGTCCAGCCTGTTCAGCCTGTCCAGCCTGTCCAGCGCTTCCAGCGCTTCCAGCCTGTTGAGCTTGTTGAGCTTGTTGAGCTTGTTGAGCTTGTTGAGCTTGTTGAGCTTGTTGAGCTTGTTGAGCTTGTTGAGCTTGTTGAGCTTGTTGGGCTTGTTGGGCTTGTTGGGCTTGTTGGGCTTGTTGGGCTTGTTGGGCTTGTTGAGCTTGTTGAGCTTGTTGAGCTTGTGTTGCTCATCGCCGGGCGTTGCCGTCTCTACCGTTGCTGACTTCACAGGCTTTGACACTACCGTTGCTGTCTCCACTGGCTTGGAAACTGTTGGTAGTGGCTCTACCGGTAGTGAAACCACGACAGTTGACTTTGAACGAGGAGGCCCACGCCACCGACCAGGAGCAGTAGGGCAAGTGATGTCGCTGTCCACCGAAGCCGATTGATTTCGAGCGTGAGCTCGCGCAAGGTCTCGTGCAGCTCGTGCAGGGCCGAAGGGGATTGGGGCATTGGGTTGGTCCTGGCGTGGGTTCATGCCTGGACGCAAGCAATAGTTGTGCCAACGAAGTTGGCCCCGCGTTTGCAGAGCAGATGGTGGAGGTCTTGCATGTTCCCCTTGGTGATGACCCAACTGGCTCTTGCCATCCCGCTGTCTAACGGTCCGGTGGTGATGTCAGGTACAGCCGCCGAGTGGACCACAACTGTGGCCGTTGACGACCCAGGTGGGGTCTCAACGCGACTGGTGGTGAGTGCCTCGGACCGCCTCGACTTCGAAGCCTCCACTCTGTCTGTGCGGGTTGATGGTGTCCCAGTACGGACACTCTCAGTGGCGGATCTGATTCAAGGTGGCACAGTTGTAATCGCCATGCCCATGCAGAATACTGGTTATCATAGGGTAGAACTCGTCTCTCACCTGGTCATCCCAGGCGACCCGTGCCTCGAGCATGACCCCGACGCCGCATGGTTGGTCCTTGCACCCGAGTCCACGCTGGAGGGGGTTCGCGGAGACGGCCCCATGGGCTCGGTGGCCGATGTTGTCGCATCCTGGCGCCAGGAAGACGGCGTTGAAGTAGACAGCATCGGAAGCGGCTCGGAAGAGGCGACGGTGTTGTTGGAGACAGCCGACTGGCTGGTCAGGCGCGGTACTCGACCCGCAACGGGCGTTGCTAAGATGCTGCATCTCCGGGATCTCACCGATGTGGATGTCCCACCCCAGCTTCGGGAACGTCTGATGAAGGTAGACCCTGCAGACAGTGTCATTGGTGTTTTGGAACAGGACGTTTGGGTTATCGGCCGCGACTTGAGGACTCTCGCTTCGGGCGTTTGGACGCTCAACCAGCCGGGTGTTGTTGAAGCGTGCACGCAGTTGCTGTGTACAGTTGGCGGCGAGCGTGCCGAGGTACAAAAATCGTCGCACTCTCTCGATGCGACGGTGTGGACTGGAGGCCAAGTGTGGGGCCCTTCGGGCCGTGTGTTGAGCGGTGCCGGACACCACACCACGCGGTGGACCGTGGCCCGTGCGCACTCTTGGACTCTTGATGAGGCACCGTTGGTTGTACTGGACATCACGCTGCCGCACTCTGGGGTCATTGCTCGAGAGTCTGCCGCGGTGCTCACCGTAAAGGGGCGTCCTATTGGGTCGTGGTCCTTGTCTGGTGAGGACACGGCTCGGCGATGGGTTGCGCGCATCCCGCCTGCACTGTGGGCCGAGTCCGAGTGGACATTCGAGCTGCAGATTGTGGCGATTACGGAGGATGCAGATGCCTGTGCGGTGGACAATGACCGCGGCGTATTCGTGGTCCTGGAGCCCACATCCCGAGTGGAAGTCATCCGCACGGAACAGCTGACCCACGGTCTTGCTGCGTTTTCCCGCGCCACGGCACAGACGCGGCCGACGGTGTCATGGAACGCAGTGCTCACGTCGGTGGACTGGCTACAAGCCGGCGTTTTGTTGTCGGATGTGGCTTCGCGCACGCCATGGGATCGATGGTCGGTGAGCTCAAAGCCAAAGTCCCCACAGGTGGATGTTGCGAGGCCCGAAGACCCATGGCTCGATGTCGGCGAGTGGGTAGCATTACCGCTGCTGGTCGCCGACGAAAGCCCGGTCCTCGTTGCAGAGGACTGCGCGAGTGCACGGTGTGAGCGGCTTGTTGTGACGGTTGGCGTCAATGCCGCGGATGTCGCGGTGCCTGACCTGTCTCAGATGCCAACCGCCGGTGCGGTGTGGACCGACCGATGGGTTGCGTTGGAGCATGGAGGCACCGCGGACTCGACCGTCGTGTTGACCTTCGGCCCAGACCCGGACTCCTTGACGGTCCAACCTTCACAAGAGCAAGCCCATGCGGGTCTCGTTAATCTCATCACGGGACTGCTGTCGGTTCTGTTGCTTGTGGGCGGCGGTTTGTGGACGGTGCGCGGTAGAATCCGGCGTTAGGCGACAGGCCTTGCGCTTTGGAAGGAGCGCTGCCGTCCACTTGCAACGGCTACGGCAGGGGCTTCGAACCGCGCTCTACGGCGCGTGGCCGACAACCCAGCCGACGTTCACCGTCACGAGAGGGTTCGCATTGAGTGTGGTCTGCACACTTATTGTGGCTTGGCCTGATGGCGTCATGGGACTGCGAACCGATGCTGAGAGGCTGTGTAGCGTTGTCTCAGCCGTCCATCGTGTGGCGAAGTCGAGTCGCAGTTGCTCGGCGTATCCAACACTGGCTACCCCAATGATGTCATCTAGACCGGCTCTGTTCAATCCGGTGACGACGGATAGGCGAGACCAAGACTGGCCACCGAGTGCGGCGTCGAGTGTAGGGCCGGCAAGCCAAGTAGGCGGCTGATTCTGCACGAGTCCTACACCTGTCTGGCCGCCAAAGCGAACGTTGCCTGTACCTTGAGCGACGAAGCCGATGGCGCGAAGAGCTGACCCACTGACCGACGCCTGCCCCCCGATAGTTGCCTTGCCTGCAGCGGACCGCGTGACAGACAGATCTGTTCGGACCCCTTTTGCCCACGATGATGCGGAGTCCGTTGGGGCAGGCAAGCTGATACTGGCAGTGCCGCGAAGGGAGCAGGCGAGGCGCGCTTCAACCATCACTCCGCCACTCGCTCCAGCACCGAATGTTGCACCTCCCCAACCACTCCATCGCACGGACGACTGTTGCGCCCGCGCTTCCTGACCAGCGGCGGCCTCAGCGTGGTTGGGGTCGAGTGCTAGGGCTGTCTCATACGCGCGTCGGGCTCGTCGAAGGGCGCCGCAGCTCCGGTACAGATCAGCCGTTCCGCTCCACAGGTTTGGGTCGTTGGGGTGGTCGTTGCGAAGTGCCTCCCATGCCGCGTCAGAGTCTGAAAATCGCCCATCCCAGGACAACACTCGCGCCTGAAAGGCAAGGCCTCCCAGGTTTGTGGGGTCGAGCTGCACAACGTGCTCGAGCGACAACAGGGCCACCTCGAAGTCGCCGTTCCAGGCCTGAGTGACGGCCAAGTCGAGCCACGCATTGATGTCATCGGGCGTCTCCTCGACTGCCTGAAGCAGTACCGTCTCGGCAGCGCTGAGGTCTCCAGCAGTGCGGAGAGAAACTCCTTCATCGTGCAGGTCACTCGCGACAGCGAAGGTCAGGAGTCCTAGGAGCCACATTGCTGCGCCATGTCCGTCTGGACCGTCGTCGCCCACGGAAAGTGCCCAATATGTTGGGCTCGGTGTGCGTCGCTGCTGAAGACGATGGTCACACCGCGTTTTGCCAGACCCGTCACTGTCGCCGAGCACGGAGCTTGCCACCGTTCATCGACTTCCACCCAGGTGCCGGTCTCCAAGGCGGCCTCCGCCAGACGGTCGAGCTGTGACTCGGTGACCAACAGGGGGTCGATATCAATCTTCGGGAGAATGGAGCCCCAATGTGCCAGGACTGCGGGGAGCGGTGAACTTCGCATGCAAGCAATGGACGCTCGGACCAGCGCGGCGACGATATCGCGGGTGGTCACCAAATTGGAGCGCCGGAGCTCGCGAACCTCTTTCGGGGTCAGGCACTGGTCACCGAACGGCAGGCGGTGGTCGGCGATGTACACCCGGTCCACACCAGCAAGATTGTCTGGCAGGTCCATCGCGCCGTACTCATTGAGCATCCGTGTCTCTACGCCGCAGATGAGCTCCACCTCCGTCGTGTTGCGCAGATTGTCGATGGCGCGGACAAAATGGGGGACCCAGGTCGTGTCGTGACGAACATGGTCGACAAGTCCGAGTCTACGCAGTCCGAGAAGCTCTGCCGTTGCCAGGTTCTCCTCGATAGTCGCCCGTCCGTCGGACCAGGTCGAGTGGACATGCAGGTCTTCACTAATGCGAGCGACGCGGTTGTGGGTCGGGGTCATCGTGCCTCCTGCAATGAGGACTGCACGTGGCGTGCCAGCCTGCTGCAGTTGATGCGCCGCCAAATGGGGTCGATGTGTGCCGTACTGACACATCTGGCCGAGACACAGGGTTCACAGTGGAACAGGTCTACAGACCCAGCCAGCCGTACGCGCTGCGCAGTGCCTCTTTCCCGCCGCTTTCGATGACGGCACCGTGGGCCATGACCAGTCGGTTGAAGTCGAGCTCCAACAGCGCAGCAATCTCTTGCCGGGCGATGTCTCGCTTCATGGCCACCCGCTCGAGCATCGACGCTCGACACCCTGGGTAGGCGAGGGAGCAGGCCATTGCCGCGCGGGTCAGACCGGGGGCGTCCGTGGTGAAGTGGAACACCAGGTCGGTCACCACGAGCGTGCGCGATGGCCGATGTAGCATCACCACTTCGTTGGTCAGCGAGAAGCAGCGCAGCGGGATGAGCAGGACGTCATCGCCGAATGGAGCGCATTGTTCGCGGATGACGTGGTCGAAGGTCACATCGGGACGCTTCTCGGGAAGCCCGGGTGCCGCCCAACCTTCGAGGCCACGGTCCATCCATTCGCCAACATACAGGTGGTGCATACGGCTTGGGGCCAACACCCAGCGTGGTGTGCCGAGCAACGGAAGCATATTTGGCAAGCCTGAGATGGGCGAGTACAGCAGCAAGTCACCCCGCGTGCGGATGACCGTCATGCGCGTGCCAACCTCCAGACCCAAGAAGGTCTGGGGTGCAGTGAACGCGAAGATATCCGGCGCGAGCATGTGCGAGTTGGACATAGACGAACTCGCTACCAGGAACCGGTGCTTGGCATGCTCTTCCATGGCTCGACAAGCGGCAGTGCAGCGCCGCTCTGCAGCAACTCAATACTGATTCCGTCTGGACACTTAATGAACGCCATTCGGCCGTCACGCGGTGGACGCAGGATGGTGACGCCGTCGTCCTGCATCTTGGTGCACACAGCGTAGATGTCATCAACTGCGAAGGCCATATGACCGAAGTTGCGGCCATTAGTGTACAGCTCAGCCTCATCCCAGTTGTGGGTCAGCTCGACCTGAGCGTTGTCGCCGTCGGTCCCTGTCTGTAGGTAGATCAGGGTGAACTTGCCCTGTTCGCTGTCGTAGCGGCGAACCTCGGTCAGCCCGAGCAGGTCACAGTAGAAGTGTAGCGACACCTTGGGGTCTAGGACGCGAATCATGGTGTGTAAGAACTTCACGGAAACCTCAGCCTCTACAGGCGCTTGAGTTCAATGGCGTAGACGGGCAAGCCCTTCTTCAAGAACTTGGTCTGGTAGTTGGTGACGATGTCGTTGTCCCATGGAGCGCCGTTTGTGTTGACGTCATCCTCGCGGCCAACCACCTCGAAGGGCAGTGGCGCAAGCGGTTCTTTGAACAGGGTTCGATCGATAAACGCTTCGGTACGCTCAATATTGTGCTTGAAGTCGCTCTTGACGCGCAAGAAGCCACCGGGCTTGAGGAAGCGAGCGGCGTCTTCCAGGAACGGGCGCGACAGCAGGCGGTTCTTGGTGTGCTTGCCCTTGGGCCACGGATCCGGGTGATTGACGTGGATGCCGTGCAGATCGCCTTCTTGGAACAAGTCGTCCAAAAACCACCCATCATATCGGGCAACGAGGGCGTGAGGATGGCCCGAGGAAACCAGTTTCTTACCGGTGAGCATGACCCGCTTGTAGCGAATCTCGATGCCGATGAGGTTGTAGTCCGGACGCAGTGCTGCCACCCCGTCTAGGAAGAAGCCGTTTCCACAGCCCACTTCGAGCACCATGGGGGCGGACCGGCCAAATGCTTCGTCCCACCTCCCGTAGTACCCGGCAGCTTGGGTCGCGGTCAAGATGGGCTTGCCGTACTCCATATGCGCCTTGACGTGCGGATTATGGTCAGGCAGGCCAAAGTCTTCTAGATGGTGGTCGCGGAAGCGCGGGCGCTCCTCATTCGTCAGTGACTTGATTCCTCTTCCAGTCATGTCCATCGTCGTAGACCTCTTTTTTCCACACAGGCAACCGCGCCTTGAGCGCCTCTAGGGCATAACGACTGGCGTCGTAGCACGCGGGTCGGTGCGGCGTGCCTACAGCAATCACTACCGTAGGGTCTTCTATCGGGACGGGACCCGTGCGATGGACGATGGCACACTTCGCACCGAATTTTTCGTGGCATTCATCTGCGATGGCTTGCAGCACAGGAACCGCGAGTTCTTCATAGGCTTCGTACGCGAGGTGAGTCACCCGGCGTCCGTTGAAGCGGTTGCGGGCGACGCCTTCGAACACCAAGATGGCCCCAAATCCGGGGTCATCAACGGCACTGCGCACGGCAGCTACATCGATGGGACCTGGGGTTAGGCCGAGCATCAGCCACCTCCAACGGGCGGTAAGAAGGCCAGCTCGTCACCGTCCGCCACAACATCCGTGGGCTTTGCGTAGGTGTGGTTGCGGGCAAAAGCGATCGGGAGTGCCTTTAGCGGCCCGTTGAACAGCTGGTCGTACACGTCTCGCAGGGTCGAGCCGTCAGCCACAGTGGTGGTGAGAGTCTCGACACCTTTAGCTTCGCGGAGCTGGGCGAACAATCGGATGGTCAGGGTCGGCATGTTGGGGCCGTATCCTGAACCTCCCGACGTGGTTACCGTCACGTTGCAGAGCGTTGGCAGCCCAGGGACCGCCAACGCGCCACTGCTAGGTGCACTCGTCGTCGGCCACTTCACCGAGCGGCAGCACCTCAATGGCGTCTTCCAAGAAGACCGAGGTGCCATCTTCGAGCTCAACGACGGCGTGGGTAAAGCCCACTTCGGCCCATTCCTCAACGGTCACCGCAATGCGAATCTCGTCGCCAACGGTCTCGATGGCATGAACGGTGACGTCGCAGAAAATGTCGATGGATACGACGGCTGCGCACAAGTCAGGGTCCGCATGGAGCTCGATGACCTGCATGTCGCCCAGGGTGAGCTGGCCGGGTTCGAACCAGAAGGAATCGGCGAGTTCAGACTCGTCTTCTAGGACATCGTCACCGGAGTCGGCATCGGGGCTCTCGTTGTCACCCCACTCGCTCCAGTCATCGTCGTTCCAGCCATCTTGGCCTTCGGAGTAGGAGAAGCTGCAGGCCTGGAGGGATAGGGAAAGTAGCATCAATAGGGGTAAAATACGCATGGTGTCTGTCTCTCGCTGTGAGGGGTTCCGTTCGTCCGCGGTCATTCCTCTAGACACCACCAGCGCTACAAAACGCTACTCTTCAATCACCTCGGGGCGACTTTTATTGGCCCGGCGGCCAATCATCAGGCCGAACTCTGCGCCGATGACCAACGACATGGGGTCGCGGTTGTCCAACGGGTTGCTCGACCACTCGCCGCGGACGTCGGCGGAAAAGAAGTAGGCCGGCGTGGCGTACCAACGCATCAGACCGCCCACCCCAAAGATAGCGGCACCGTGAGCTGGGGCCCGAATGGAGTCTTCGGACTGGCTGGACACATCGTAGACGTATTCGGCGCCAATGCTAAAAAACGCAGCTGGACGCCAGCGATCAGTGGCTGGACCCGCTGACACGCGACCTGCGACACGCAGACCGAACTCTTCGGCTCGGCTGTCGTACCGTATTCCGATTCGGTCTAGACCAAACGCCACTTCTGGCGTGGGATGGATGTCGAACGACAAGCCGCCAATCGGTGGGTCATCCACTCTGCTATTCCACGTTGTTCCCATCGCAATCGCCACGCCATTGCGGGGGCCGAATGGACGTTGTTCGCCTGTTCGATAGATGGCATCGGCGATGTTCCAGGTATACATTGACAGTCCAGCGAAGGTACCGAGGTTGGGCCCCGTCAACGAGCCCGTCAGGATGTTCTCTGCGTTGGTGGCCGCTGCACCCCAGCCGAGTCCATTGCTAGCTAGGGTCCCACCGAAAAACAGACTGCCGCTGACCCAGCGCCCGGCGTACATTTGCCCGGCCCCTGGGATAAAGGCCGAAAATACTCCGGCAACAGCCTTGTTCTGCCTGAGCCAGTCGAAGTTGACCGGACCCGTCTGCACCTGAATACCGAACGGTTGTCGGTCGGGGGTCATGTCCGTTGTCAGGCCGGGTGTATTTCCCTTGGCCGTTGTGGCTTCGGCCGTTCCGGCGCTCCAGTCCACGACTGTGGCGCGCCCGTCGCTGTCGACGGTGAGCAGAGTCTCGCTGAGAACGCCTAAATGACGACGTCTTAGACGGTAGTCTCCCGGCTGCACCGCAAGGATAACTTCGCGTTCACCGGTCAGAGATAGCTCCCCCACTGGGCTTTCGTCCGGCATCGACATGATCACGACTTCGCCGGTGGTACCTTCGGGGAATGCGATGGAGGCGTTGGCGGCACTCACCGAGGTCAGGCGCAGGTCGCCATTGCCTTGAATATCGAAGGCGTAGCGCGGGTGTTGTGTGCCGGCGCCAGTTCCGGAGGTGTGCGATACCGTGCGGTCGTAGGCGTAGGTGTACGCCTCGTTGAGGGAGACGTAGCCATCGGTTCCATCGTCTGCGGCGCCGCGTAGGCCGGAGACTAGGTAGTAGGTGAAGAAGCTACCGCGGAGTTGGTCGGACTCTTGTGCATCTTCGTCGTCTGCGGCACTGCTGATCCACGCTTCACCCTCGGCATCGAGTCGGTTGGTGGGCAAGAAGGGCTCGGAGACGCTCGCTCCCTTGATGCGGGTGACGGTGCCCGAGCGACAGGCGTCTAAGATTCCAAGATGGACGTCAGCGGGCACGTCGCGAACGGCTTGTTTCAGGCGGTCCCATGGGTAGACGT